>JBKBVX010000033.1:0-5561 GCA_046289355.1 Patescibacteria group bacterium | reverse complement strand
ATAAAAAAAATCTTTGTTTGTTCGAAATGCGATGCTCGATTTCCAAAATGGTTTGGTCAATGTCCAGAATGTGGTAGTTGGGGCAGTTTGCAAGAACAAGAAATCAAGAATTTAGAAAAAACAGCTAAAATTTTGGAATTTGAAAAAATAAAAGCTGAAGTATGGCCAAGGATTAAAACAAAAATTGAAGAATTAGATCGAGTTTTAGGTGGTGGGATTGTTCCCGGTAGTATCATTTTATTAGGCGGTGAACCAGGAATAGGCAAAAGCACCATTGTTTTACAAATTGCAGAACAAGTTTCTAAACAAATTCCAAATTTTGTTCTTTATGTCTCTGGTGAAGAATCAGCTGAGCAGATCAAAATGAGAATTGATCGTTTAGGGATAGAAGCAAAAAATTTAAAATTTTTAGGAGAAACAAATGTTGAGATAATTTGTCAAACTATCGAAAAAGAAAAACCAGGTTTAGTCATCATTGATTCAATTCAGACCATTTATTTTCCTGGTCTTTTATCCGAAGTTGGGAGTCTAACTCAAGTTCGAACTTCAACAGTCAAAATTTTAGATGTGGCGAAAAAAAATAAAATTCCTATTTTGATTATTGCCCATATCACCAAAGAGGGTGTTATTGCTGGACCAAAAACATTAGAACATTTAGTTGATACTGTTTGTTATTTGGAAGGAGATCCTTATCATCAATTTCGTTTATTAAGAGCTGTAAAAAATCGTTTTGGTCCAACTAATGAAGTTGGTGTTTTTAAGATGGAAGATAAAGGGCTTGTTGAAGTCAAAAATCCTTCTCAAGCATTCTTATCTCAAAGGGAAGAAAAAAATCCTGGCTCAGTAGTTTCATCAGTTTTGGCTGGCGGTCGATCTTTTTTAGTTGAAATCCAAGCCTTAGTGGCAAAAACCTCTTTTGGTTATCCGCAAAGAAGAACAATTGGATTAGATTTTAATCGGACTCAACTTTTAATTGCTGTTTTATCTCGGCGTTTAGGATTTCCTTTAGGAAATTATGATATTCATTTAAATGTTGTTGGTGGAATTAAAATTGAAGAACCAGCTGTTGATTTAGCAGTTTGTTTAGCCATTATTTCTGCCTATAAAAATAAAGCCATTGATCCAAATTTAGTTGTTTTTGGTGAAGTTGGGCTTGGCGGTGAGATTAGGCCAGTTCATCAAGAAGAGAAAAGAATTAAAGAGGCAGAGAAAATTGGTTTTAAAAAAATCATTAAACCAATTTCTGATACAAAATCAAATGCCAAATTGAAAATTGTCGAAGTTAAAAATCTAAAAGAAGCAATGACAGAAGCATTTAAATAAAAAACCGACTAGTCTTTTTTTCTCAGCGATCGCAAAAAATAGAAGACCAAGAAAATAGATTGAATATTTAACTGTTTTTTATTCTAAATGAACAATTTTTATCAGTTCTTCAACTTTATTTAAAAGTTGAGGATATTTTTTTAATGAAGGATCAATTGAAAATATTTTTTCTGCTGCCCTTTGAGCTTCTTTAATAATTTGTGTATCAGAAAGGCGAGCAATTTTTAAAGTTTCAAAAAAACCAGATTGTTCTTTACCAAAAATTTCTCCCGGACCACGCATCTCTAAATCTTTTTCTGCTAATTCAAAACCATTTTTCGCTGTTAGCATCGCCTTTAATCTTTCTTGAGCTTTAAGAGAATAATTTTCAGAAAATAAAAAACAATATGATTGATATTGAGATCGACCAATCCGACCCTTTAATTGCCAGAGTTGAGCTAAACCAAATCTTTCAGCTCCTTCAATTAGCATAATTGAGGCATTTGGTATATCAATTCCAACTTCAACAACAGTTGTCGAAATTAAAATTTTAATTTTATTTTTCAAAAAATCTTTCATTATTTTTTCTTTTTCTTTCGCCTTAAGTTTTCCATGAAGCATAGCTAATTTTAAATCAGGAAAAATTTCTTTATTTAGTTTCTCATATTCCTCCTTAACTGATTTTACTCCCAATATATCTGAAGGATCAATTAATGGACAAATAACAAAAGCTTGTCGACCATTTTTTATTTCCTTTCTAATAAAATCATAAACTTTTTCTTTTTCATCTGGCTTAACAATTTTTATCTTTACCTCTTTTCTACCAGGCGGCAATTCATCAATAATAGAAAGATCTAAATCGCCATAAAGAGTTAAAGCAAGAGACCGAGGGATAGGAGTGGCGGTCATACTCAAAAAATGTGGGAGAAATCTATTTGAACCTCCAGTTTTACTTTCTGATGAATCTATAGTTTGAGATCGTATTAAAGAAGCTCTTTGTTCGACGCCAAAACGATGCTGTTCATCAACAATAACTAAACCTAATTTTTTAAATTTCACTTTTTCCTGTAAAAGAGCATGAGTGCCGATTGTTAAATCTATTTCTCCTTGGTTAATTTTTTCTAAAAGTTCCGATTTTTTTATTTTTTGCTTTCTATTTTTTATTTTGATTCCTACCCCTTCTCTAATTAAAAGGGCAATTTTAATTGGCCATTTTTCTAAAAGTTTTGAGATATTATTGAAATGCTGGGTAGCTAAAATTTCTGTTGGTGCCATATAGGCAATTTGATAACCATTTAAAAAAACGTTTAAAATAGCAATTGTGGCAACAACAGTTTTTCCACTGCCTACATCTCCTTCTAAAAGACGATTCATCGGATGAATTTTTTCCAAATCTTTTAAAATTTCCCAACTTGATCTTTTTTGAGATTGAGTTAATTCAAAAGGTAAACTTTTGACAAATTTTTTTATCTCTTCTATTTTTATTTCCATTTTTGGTGCCATTTCTTTTTTTATTCTTTCTCTAATTAATTGACTTCGAATCTGAATTAAAAATAATTCATCAAATTTTAGGCGATGCTCAGCCCTGGCTAAGAGATTATAACTAGCTGGAAAATGAATCTGTTCTAAGGCAAAACTAAGATCCATCAGTTGATATTCTCTTTTTATTTCTTCTGGTAAAAAATCTTTAATCTTTTCTGTTAAAGGCAAAATCTGTTTAATTAAAAAACGAATTTGTTTTTGTGAAAGTTTTTCGGTGGTTGGATAAATTGGGACTAATCTGCCTAAATGGAGAAGACCGCTCTTTTTAGGAAATTCATAAGAAGGGGAAATAAGCTGGAGACCAAAGGTTTCATCATAATCAACTTTCCCAGCCAAATATACTTCTTGATTGGGTTTTAAAACGTTGATCAAAAAAGGTTGGCCAAACCAAACAACTTTAATTGAATCAGAAGAATCAGAAACAATTGCCTCTGTTAAAATCATTTTTTTTCTTGGTGTTTGCCGATTGACTATTTTTTTAATTTTCCCTTTAATTGTGCCTTGACCCTTTGCTTTTAATTCTTTAATAGTTAAAATCTTGCTCCAATCGTCATAACGGAAAGGAAAATGATAAAGTAAATCTTTAACCTTTTTTAAACCAAGTTTTTCTAATTTTTTAGCAGTAGCCTTGCCAATTTTTGGGATTTTGTAGATCGGATTTTCTAAAATGAGATCCATAAAAATCGTTTAATATTTTACTAAAATTTGACAAAAAGTCAAAAAGGTGATAAATTAAATTGAAAAAGGAGGGTTGTGCCGAACGGTAAGGCAGCAGTTTGCTAAACTGCGAGGATCTAAAAATCCTCTGTGGGTTCGACTCCCACACCCTCCGTTTTATTTATGGATATTTCTTTTTTGAAAAAAGAAGAAGAAATTCTTTCTAATTTTTTTGGTAAAAAGATTAATCTCCCTTGGCCAAAATTTTCTTCAGAAATTTTTTTAAAATTTTCTCAACTCGGCTTTGATCTACATTTCTTACCAAAAATAGAATTGAGTGAAGAGAAAAATTTTCCTGGTTGGAAAGAAAAACCAAAGAAAAATTTTTTTAATTTAATTAAAGAAGGAAAATTACCAGCTGATGCAGCCTCTTTATTTGGCAATTGGATCTTTATTGATGCTCGCCAAAAACCTCAAAAAAATAATTGGTGGATTACTAAAGATGATATTTTAGTAATAATTTTGAGAAAAATTTTTCATTTTGATTTTAAAAAACATTATCAAAAAAATAATCGTCAATTATATGAAAATGATTTTCTCTTACCTATTTTGAAAGAAAATGGTTTTTCTTCACGTTTTTCTCTTTCCTGGCGAGAAATTGAAGAATCAATTAAGCCAGAAGCAGCTAAGTTATTAAAAATACCATTAGAAAAGATAAGATTACCAAGATTTATCGAATGGAATTTTTTAGGTAATGCCTTTTATCCTCAATGGGGGAAAACTTCTACTTGGGAATGGTTTGATGATCGACTGACAACTGGCGAATGTCTTTCTGGTGGTTATCAATCTTTAAATATTTTAGGTTGGGATTCACCAGATTATTGGAGCAGTATTTTAGGATTTAGATTTTTAATTGAAATTTAAATTATGGAAGAAGATCTTTTGAATTTATCTCAAACTATTTCTCAAGATGAAATTTATAATTTTTTTGGAGGGATAGATCTCAAAAAAATTTTAGCCAGAAAAGTTTATCGTGTCTGGGCTTTTACCAATGAAGATTTAAAAGAATTAGCAGATCTAACAAATTTTAAAAATAAAGAAATTTTTTCCATCTTGGGTAGTGCCGATCAACCAATTTATTTTTTTTCCAAAGGAGCAAAATCTATTATTAGTTGTGATAATCGTCATTTAGCCTGTCTATTTGCTGAATTTAAAATTTCTGCTTTAAAGAATCTTTCCTTTAAAAATTTTAGAGAAATTTTTTTTGATCAAGAGAAAAAAAATTCAAAAATTTATTTTGAAAAAATAAGGTCAAATCTTTCTTTGACAGCAAAAAATTTTTTTGATCATCTCTTTGAAGGTTTACCACGGAATATTCTTCTTACTCTTAAGAAATCAAAATTTTTTTATAGTGAGAGTTGGTATTTTCTAAAAAGAAAAAATTGGCTTCCTTATTTCGATCAACCAAAAATTTTTTCTCAGGCAAAGAAAAGAATTGATCACTTTTTGATTCTTAACATCGATTTTCTTAGTGCTTTAAAAATGATAAAAAAGAAATTTGATCTTATCTATACCTCAAATATTTTTGAAAGTAAAAAATATTGTCCTGATTTTGAGAAAACTTTGATTCAAATTGATTTACATCTTAAAGAGAAAGGAGAAATTTTAATTACCAATCAGAGCCAACCGAAAGAGATTATTTCCATTTTAGAAAAATTAGGTTATAATTTTAAAATAAAAGAGCCAAAGAAAAGATTCTGGCAATTATTCACTTGGAGCTATCCTTATTACTACATTTTAGCTAAAAAATTAACTGGTTAAGGTGGGGTGGCTGAGTGGTCTAAAGCGGCAGTCTTGAAAACTGCTGTACCCGTAAGGGTACCGTGAGTTCGAATCTCACCCCCACCGCCATTAAAAAATTAATATGCCAAAAGATAAAGAATTAAAATCTTTAGGGAAAGGCGAACATGGCGAAATTTGGGCAGTCTGGTCTTTTCCTGAAATATCGAAATATGAAAGAGGTGCTGGTTGGTGGGTTTTGATGGGACTGATTGGTTTAG
>JBKBVX010000032.1:0-5725 GCA_046289355.1 Patescibacteria group bacterium | reverse complement strand
AGGGAGAACCAGAAAAAGTAAAGGAAACCTTCAAAAAACTGGGGATCGATGTTGAAATCGTCAATGCTCAGAAAGAATTCTTCGATGCCTTAAAAGGAATTGAAGATCCAGAAGAAAAAAGAGAGGCAATTACCCAAACATTTTACAAAAAGGTCTTGGCTAGATTGATAAGGGAAACAGGGGCAAAATTTCTTTTTCACGGAACCATCTTAACTGACATTGAAGAAACTGTTGCCGGAATTAAAAGACAGCACAATATTCTTGAACAAATCGGAATTGATACGGAAAAAGAATTCGGTTACAAAATCGTTGAACCCTTAAAACAACTTCGGAAAGATGGCGTCAGAAAAGTGGCAAAGGCTCTGGGTTTGCCTAAATCAATTTACAATCGAATGCCGTTTTTGGGGCCGGCTTTAGCTGGAAGAATAATTGGAGAAGTAACACCAGAAAGAGTGGCCATTGTCAGAAAAGCCACCAAAATCGTCGAGGAAGAATTAAAAGATACGGGTGCCTTTCAATACATGGCGATCTTGCATAAAGACAAAGTAACTGGGATAAGAGAAGGAAAAAGAGAATTTGGTTTCCAGATCGAAATCAGATGCTGGGACAGTATCGATGCTAGAATTGCAACACCAACCAAATTACCCTGGCCAACCTTAAAGCGATTAGCCGAAAGGATAACCACCGAGATCCCAAGCGTAGTCAGCGTTACCTACAACATAACTTCAAAACCCCCATCAACAATGGAAGCAGTTTAAAATTCTTCAATTTTCTCTTTTTGGGTGACTAATGAGTGACAGGCAGTAGAAGTCATATTGTTAAAATTCAAAAATGTCTAATTTTTAAGTCAATTATTCAAAAGTAAAGAAATAAAAATCTATGATTTATAGAGAAAAAGCCATTTCAGATCAAGAAATGATAGGAAAAATCCCAAAAAACTTTATTGTTGTTAAAAAATAAATTTAAAAAAGGTTTACCTAATGATGGTAAGCCATTTTAAAGATTTATAAATTTTTTTGTTTGCTCAGCTACCCTCAGTAATAACAGGTAAAGTGATAATAAAAGTGCTTCCTTTATCTTTTCCCTGACTTTGAGCTTCGATTTCCCCTTGATGGGCTTTAATATATTCTTTGGCAATATAAAGTCCCAAACCTGAACCATTTGGATGCATCTTTATTCCTTCTTTACCTCTTGAGAAAATTTTAAAGATTTTTCCCATATCTTCTTGAGTAATTCCTATTCCTGTATCTCTTATTTTAATCTGAAGAAAATCTTTTTTATCCTTTTTAATTAATCCTAATTCAACACCTACTTCTCCTTTTTCTGTATATAAAATAGCGTTATCGATAAGTTTTGAAATAGCTTTTTTTATTCTTTTTTCATCTAATAATATTTGAGGTAAAGGTTTTTGAAGTTTTTCCAATTTCAAAATAATGTTTCTCTGAGAAGCAATAAATTGAAAACGATTAAAAACCTCTAAAATAATATCCTCTATTTGACAAGGTTTAGGATTTAAAACAATTTTTTCTCCAACTAATTCTTGGGCATCTAATAAATCATCTAAAATCGTGATTAATCTTTGAGAAGAAAAAATGAGTTTATTAATAACTTCTTTTATTTCCTCTTCTTTAATTAAACCTTCTTGAATCATTGAAAGATAATTCATAATAATTGAGGCTGGGGTTCTTAATTGATGATTAACAATTTTTAAAAATTCTGACTTCATTTCAGAAAGAGCAATGATATTTTTTGTCTGTTCATCTACTTTTTGTTGAAGAATTTTGTTAAAATTTTCTAAAAATTCTTTAGCTTTTTTTTCTTTAAAACTTGCCAAAATAAGTTTATCCGTACTTTTATTAAAAAAATAACCATAAATGATGACTAAAGTAAAAACTGAGATAATCAAAAACTCTGAAATTTTTCTTTCAATCAAAAAAGAAAAAATAAAAATAAGAATTATTAAAAATGCACTGAGCGCCTGATAATGTAAAAATAAACAATTATGAAATTTCAATTCACAATATTGACACCGTTTATAGGGATTATAGTTAAGATTTCTTACTAGCCAACAATTTTTATTAAGATATCCTGGTTCTCCTAATTTTTTTTGAGATTTTTTATTTTCCATTTTTATCTTCTAAAAATCTTTTTGAAAAAGATATACATCAAAGTAGCTATACAAAGACCAACAAAAACAGCTAAAAACATTAATAAATCTATTATTAAAATAAAAAGCCAACCAAAATTAATAAATTTGCCAAAATAAATAAGGAAAAAGCCAACTAGAAGAAACAATGCCATAGCTCCAAAAACAAAAATCAGTTCGCTTTCTTCTTTTAAAACTGGCTCTGATTTATCTTTTAGTAACTTTCTTAAAAACAAGACATGAAATTGATAAGGAAAATCAAGTTTTATAGAAAAAAGCCGTAAAAACATCAAAATAATAGTTGCCAAGAGTAACCACTGATTACGAGTGAAAAAAGAAATCAAAACCAAAATTGCGTAGACTATTCTGCAAAATTTTAAAGAACTCTCGTAAATTAAACAATGTTTAGAATTGTAAGATAATGGGCATTTAATTTGATTAGTGTTTTCCATATTTTTAATTTTTATTTCGATGCATAAAAAGTTGCATCTTTTTTTATTTTATTAACTAATTTGAAAAGACTATTGTCTTTTAGCGGTGAAACTTGATCTTTTAGACCTATTTTATCAATAAAATAAAATTGAGCATTTTTAATCTCTTCTGGTTTCTGACCTGAACAGATCTTTAAAAGTAAAGAAATAAAACCTCTTGTTATCAATGATAGACTGTCAATATTAAAAAACATTTTTCCTTCTTTATACTCAGAGTGGTACCAAGTATTTACCTGGCAACCTCTAATAAGATAATCATCTGTTTTATATTTCGGATCAATTGGTGGTAAATTTCTTCCTAACTTAATTAAATAATTATATTTTTCTAATTCATTATTTAAATTTTCAAACTCTTTAATAATCTCATCTTGGATTTTATTTATTGTCATAATTTTCATCGAAAAATATTTCACTTAAATATCTCTCTCCCCTATCTGGCAAAATTGTAATTACGTTTTTAAATCTGTATTTCTTTTTTATTCTTCTGGCTGCTAAAACATTAGCCCCTGAGCTTATTCCGACTAAAATTCCAAATTTTTCCCTCAATTCTTTTGTCATATTAATTGCCTCTTGGCTACTAATCGTGATTATCTCATCAATAATATCCATATTTTCTTTGACTAATTTTGGAATAAAACCCTCGCCTATCCCTTGTATTTTATGAATTCCTGGTTTTTTACCAGACAAAACTGCTGATTCTTTTGGCTCTACAGCAATAATTTTGACTTTAGGATTGACCTTTTTTAAGGCTTGAGCCACGCCTATTAAAGTACCACCAGTTCCAACACCAGCAACAAAAGCATCTATTTTTCCTTTTGTTTCTTCTATAATTTCTTTTCCTAACCCTTCTCTATGAGCAGATATATTATCTGGATTTTCAAATTGTCTTGGTAACCAAGCGTCTTGATTTATTTTTATAAGTTTTTTATAGCACTCTAACGCCCCAACCATATCTTTCTCGCGCGGAGTTAAGATAATTTTTGACCCAAATGCTTTTATTATTTTCCTTCTTTCTAAACTAACTGATTCTGGCATCACGGCTATAAATTTATATCCTTTTATAGCAGAAATCATGGCGAAAGAAATGCCAGTGTTGCCGCTAGTCACCTCAATAATTTTATTACCTGGTTTTATTTCTTTTCTTTCTTCCGCCTTCTTTATCATATACCAAGCCATTCTGTCTTTTACGCTTCCAGTAGGATTAGTTGTTTCTAATTTAGCAGAAATTTCTCCTATTTTAACCAAAGGGGTATTACCGATTAGTTCCAGTACTGAAGATGGTATATTTTGTTTTTTACTATTTCGGCACCTTTCCATAACTAAAAATTTTGATCCTTTAACTAAACATTTTTTGAATTTTCTTTAGCGCCTCGCAGAAATAATCGATTTCTTCAAAAGTATTATAAAAAGCTAAAGAGGCTCTAGCTGAACCTTCAACTTTAAAATGGTCCCAAATCGGCTGAGTGCAATGATGACCAGTTCTGACAGCAATACCCATTTTATCTAAAAGTATTCCAATATCATAAGCTGGAATATCATCTAAGAGAAATGAAAAAATACAAACTTTATTTTTTGCTCTCCCATATATTTTTAAACCATCTATCTCCATCAACTTTTTTGTTCCATAGTTCAGTAACTCTTTCTCATAATTAAAGATATTCTCTAATCCAATTTTATTTAAATAATCAAGGGCAGTGGCCAAACCAACCGCGCCAATATAATTTGGAGTGCCGGCTTCAAATTTGGCTGGTAATTCAGCATAAGTAGTCTTCTCAAATGTTACTCGATCGATCATATCCCCACCACCTTGATAAGGAGGTATCTTCTCTAACCATTTTTCTTTTCCATATAAAACCCCAATACCAGTCGGTCCATATATTTTATGTCCTGAGAAGGCATAAAAATCGCAATCTATCTCTTGAACATCAATTTTTTCATGTTGAATCGCTTGAGTTCCATCTATGAGAACGGGGATGTTATTTCGATGAGCAATCTCTACAATCTCTTTAACTGGATTAATAGTACCAAGTGAATTTGAAACATGAACAATAGCAACTAATTTTGTTTTAGGATTAATTAATTTTTTATATTCATCTATTAATAATTCGCCATCATCATTAAAAGGGATTACCTTTAGTTTTGCTTTTTTACGTTGAGAAAGCATTTGCCAAGGAACAATATTTGAATGATGTTCCATTTCTGAAATAATAATTTCATCACCTTCTTTTATATATGCTTCCCCAAAAGAAAAAGCCACTGCATTAATTGAGTCAGTGGTTCCTTTAGTAAAAATTATTTCGTATGAGTATTTGGCATTAATAAATTTTCTTATTTTCTCTCTTGCTTCTTCATATAATCTTGTCATCTGGTCACTTAAATAATGAACTCCTCTATGAACATTACTGTTATACTGAGAGTACAATTTATTTATAGTTTCTATTACAACTTTAGGTTTTTGTGTAGTTGCTGCATTATCAAAATAAATAAGTGGCTTGCCATAAATTTTTTGGCTAAGCAAAGGAAAATCATTTCTGATTTTTTTAACATCAAAATGACTTTTTTCTTTCATCTCATCAATTTTATTATTAATAAAGAAATGAAAATAATTACCAAATCACCTAAAACTCCAATTTTTAAAATTGGCGGAAGCGGGAGGATTTGAACCTCCGATCCACCTAATGGTGGATACCGCATTTCGAGTGCGGCCCGTTCAACCACTCCGGCACGCTTCCTTATCCAGCTAGTATAACATTTCTTAAACACCTCTCAAGACAAATTATCCACAATCATTTTTTTTATTCATCATTATTAAACCAACAATTAGCCAAAACAAAACAGATAAATCATTTTTGAAATAAGGGGTATCAACTAAACCATGGATTAAAATTGTCACCATAGCAGAAAGAATTGATATGATCAACAAGTTGTTATTCTTAATTGTTTTTAAATTTTCAATTTTCAATTTTTGCAATCCAGATTTAAAAAATTGAAAAAGAATAAAAAGAAAAACAATCAAACCAAATATTCCCAATTCTGTCCAAATAGCTAAGAAAAGATTATGAGGATAAGGATGGGTTTCGGTGGAAAT
>JBKBVX010000031.1:0-6144 GCA_046289355.1 Patescibacteria group bacterium | reverse complement strand
AAAAAAGTCAATATAACTGTGGATAATTCTTTACTGGTTATTTGACAATAATTTGGCGAAAAATAACTCTTTCTGGACTGAATTTTTTGCGGGCAGAAATCTTGATAGTGTTTATTCCAGATGAAAGAACGATTTTTTCTTCAAAAACATTTTCTCTTAAGGCTACAGGTTGATTATTAATAAAAACCATTGCCTCACCTTTAACCTTCCCTTTAATAATTATTGTTTTTTCTTGGGTAACCCATTGATGAGGAGGAAAATAAACAATAATTTCTGGTGGAGAAAAAAGATTTTTTATCCCTAAAAATATGTAAAAGAAAATAACAAAGACAATAATTAAATAAATAAAAAGATTCTTTGAAAAAAGGGGTTTTCTTTTAGGAAAAGAATTTATTTCTGGACCAAAAAATACTTTTGGTTTTGATGTTTTCAAAGATTTTTCTTTTAAAAAAGGAGGTGATTTTTCTTCAATTTTGCGAGAAGTAAACATATTTTATTATTTATCCGTTTGGTTCAACTCACTATCGAGATGTTTTTTAAAAACTTGTCTTGGTCTAGCCCCATCAGCTGGACCAATTGTTCCTTCTTTTTCTAATAAATCTAAAAGTCGAGCTGCCCGCGCATAGCCTATCCTTAAATATCTTTGTAATAAAGTGGCAGAAGCTCGGCCAGCTTTAATAACAACTTCTCTGGCCATAGGTAAAAGTTCATCTTCTCCTTCAAAAAATTCTTCTTTTTTTTCTTCTTCAGGTTTAAAAGTTGTCACCTCTTCTAGATATTCTGGTTGAGCGATATTTCTTAGAAATTCAACAATCCTTTTTATTTCTTCATCGGAAACATAAGCTCCTTGAAGTCTTTTTGGTTTTGAAAGTTGAGGTGAAATAAAAAGCATATCACCGCGACCAAGAAGCTTTTCTGCTCCAGAAAAATCCAAAATAGTTCGAGAATCAGTCATAGAAGCAACTGAAAAAGCAATTCTTGAAGTAATGTTAGCTTTAATTAAGCCAGTGATAATATCAACTGATGGCCGTTGAGTGGCTAAAACTAAGTGAATACCAGTTGCTCTGGCCATTTGGGCTAAGCGAATAATACATGCCTCTATTTCTTTAGGCGCAGCCACCATCAGGTCCGCCAATTCATCAATAATAATAATGATGTAAGGAATTTTTTCTTGAGCCTCTTTATTATGAGATTCTATGTCTCGAGAACGATTTTGGGCAAAAAGATCAAAACGATGTTCCATTTCTGAAATTGCCCAACGTAAAGCATTAATTGTCTCTTGGACATTAGTAATCACTGGACAAAGTAAATGAGGAATATCATTATATAAAACCAATTCTACTCTTTTTGGATCAATTAAAATAAAACGTAAATTTTCTGGTGAATTTTGATAAAGAAGGGAACAAATAATAGAATTAATCATCACTGTTTTGCCTGAACCAGTTGCCCCAGAAATAAGAAGATGTGGCATTTTCCCAAGATCTGCCAGCCAAATATGTCCGGCCACATCCTTTCCTAAGGCAATAGTTAAATTAGAAGTCCTTTTTTTAAAAGCCTCAGATTCTAAAATTTCTCTTAATGAAACAATAGCTACTTTTCGGTTTGGCACTTCAATCCCAACTAATGATTGGCCGGGAATTGGTGCCTCAATCCTAATTGGATGAGCAGCTAAAGCCAAAGCCAGATCATTAGCTAAACTAGTAATTTGGGAAAGTTTAATTCCTTCCATTGGCCGAAGAGTATACTGAGTGATTGTTGGTCCAACTTTCACCTCACCCATTTCTACTTGAATACCAAAATTTTCTAAAGTTTTTTTAATAATATATTTTCTTTCTTCTATATCGCCGGCTTCAACTTTTTTTTCGTGAAAATTTAACAGATCAAGGGGTAATTCTGTTTTAGCCATTTTCTTTTTAGACAATAAAGGTAGAGATGGCTTTTTTCTTTCTTTGGCTTCAATAACCCCATAATCTTTAACACTTTCTAATTCCGGTATCTCTTCAATTTCTTTTTTCTTAAATTCAATTGGTCTTTCTGGTCGAGTTAATATTTTCTTGGCAAAAATTTTTATTAAAAAATAGATTTTTGAAAAAATAAACTGAATAAAATTGAAAAACAAATTAAATTTTGATCTCAGTGGTTCTTCTAAAATAAGAAAAAGAGAGAAGATGATTAAAGCTAAAAGAATAACCAAACTTCCCCAAAAAGCGAAAATTTTTTCTAAAGAAAAAGCTAAAGCAAAACCTAAATAACCACTTGATTCTTTTATTTTCTTTATTTCTTTAGGTTCGACTTTTTCAAAAAGCCAGAAGAAGGAAGAAATAATAACAAGAATTAAAAGAAGACCTAAAAGAATTCGTCTTTTTGTCCGAGAATCAATTTCTTTGGAGAAGAAAAGAAAACTCCCTAAGAGAAAAAAGAAAGGAATAGTCAAAGCGACTTTACCAAAGATAATTTTTAAACCAAAAGTCAAATAATGGCCAGCTAATCCAGCTAAATTAAATAGAGCTAAAAACAAAATAATTGCTATCGCTAAGGAAAAGATGGCTTTAAAAACTTCTCGGTGTTTTTGAGAAAAAAGATTTTCTTTCTGGTTCTTATTAGCCATACAGTTTTTTATTGTAGCAAATTTAAAAAGAAAAATAAAGAGGATTAATATAATTATTGTATTAACATATTAATGTGTTAACATATTGATATAGATAAAAAAACAAAAGGTGGTAAAATAATTAAAGAAATTGATGATCTCTATATAAAAATGGAAATTCGATTTATCAAAGCTAAATCAATTTTAAATCGCTCAAAAATTAATGGCTATACTATTAATCCTTATGTGGGTTGTTTTCATGGCTGTGTTTATTGTTATAATCAACATTTTATCAAAGCAATAGGAAGAGAAGAAAAATGGGGTAGTTTCTTAGAAATTAAACTCAATGCTCCAGAAATTTTAGAAAAAGAAATTAATCAAAAATTCAGAAATAAAAAAAATAAGGTTTTCTTTTCAACTATTACTGATCCTTATAATCCTTTAGAGAAACAATATCAATTAACACGGAAATGTTTGGAAATTTTAGCCTCCTCCCAATGGTCAGTTTCAATTTTAACCAAATCTGATTTAATTTTAAGAGATTTAGATATTTTTAAAAAATTCCATTCTCGAATTGAAATTGGTTTTACAATTACTACTTTGGACAAAAGAGCTCAAATGATTTTAGAACCAGGAGCAAGTCTGGTGGAAAAAAGAATCGAGGCTTTAAGGAAATTAAAAAAAGCAGGGATAAGAACATATGCTTTTATTGGTCCAGTTTTGCCTTTTTTTACTAATTTAAAGCAAATTTTTAGAGTTCTAAAAGACAAAGTTATGGAAATTTGGTTTGATACTTTAAATACTAAAAAGGAAAACTGGCAAGGTTTGGAAAAAACTTTAAAATTATATTATCCTCGATTTTTTCCTCAATACAAAAAAATCTTTTTTTTCAATCGAAAAGAATATGAAGTAAATTTAAGAAAAGAAATAGAATTTTTAGCTGAATATTTTAAAATTCCTGTCCAAATTCTTTTTTAAATTCAGAACTTTATCTCAATTTTTTGGCTTAAATAAGCCAAAATTTCTAAAATGTTCCACGTGGAACATTTTTTAATCCGATGATCGCCATCATTGCTTTTATCTCTTTTGTTCTTTGACGACGATAAGAGAAATATTTATTTTTGAGACAATAGGTACATTCTTTAATATCTTCAATGTTTTGAGGTAGAATCTTATTTTTTATTGCTTCTAATTTAATTGATTTTGCTAAATCAATAAAAGATTGATCTTTCCTTTTTATTAAAACCTTTTGACCAAATTTTTTAAGAAATTTTTTCGCCACCTTTTCTTTAACTTCAAAATGGCATGAACGAATACCCGGACCAATGCCCATGAGAATATCTTTAGGTTGAGACAGAAATCTTTTTTTTATTGTTTTAATAATCCGGCTAATTAGACCTTTGAGAATAGCCCGCCAACTGGCATGAGCCAAGGCAATTATTTTTTTCTTTGGTTCAAAAAAGAAAACCGGAAAACAATCAGCTATTGTTAAAGAAAGGAAAACATTTTCTTCTTTGGTTATCAATCCATCAACATTTTTAATCCATTGTCCGCAATTTTTAAAAGTCACAATTTTTACTCGACCTTGATGATTAAGTTTAGCCCAAACAACATCTTTTATCTTCAAATTAAAAAGAGAAAGGAATTTCTGACGATTTTTTAAATTTTTCTTATCTTTTTCTTTTTGGCCGAATAATTTCATTGAACCATCCTTCTTTGTGGAAACCCCATAAACCAACTGAGGAAATTTTTCAAAAATCTGAAAATGAATCATAGAAAGAGATTTTAAGAGGAATATTTTACCAAAAATATAAAAATATAAGAATTCTCCATGTCAATGTATTAACACAATAACGTGTTAACACATTAATAAAATGCCTACTTCGAGATAGACATTTTTCTGGCTATAATCATCCTCAGCAAATTTCCTTTATATCACAATTCGTCTTTTTAATATTAACTCAAACTATTAATTTTTCAAATTGAAATTTTTTGACATTAAATAAACCTCGATCGGAAATTTTTAATTCTGGAATAACCAATAAAGCTAAAAAGGAGATTTGAGAAAGAGGATTTTTCAATTGACAACCAGATTTTTTCAATTCTTTTTCTAATTTTTCAATTTTATTTTTTAAAATTTTTGGATCCTCATTTGACATTAGTCCAGCTAAAGGGAGCTCAATTTTGAAAATTTTTTTTCCATCAGTAAAAACAAATCCTCCATTTTTTGCCAATGAATTTATAGCTAAAGCCATATCTTTATCATTAGTCCCAATGCAAATTAAATTATGAGAATCGTGGGAAATTGAAGAAGCCAAACTCCCTTTTTTTAATCCAAATCCTTTAACAAAACCAAGGCCAATATTATTTTGCCCATAACGATTGACTACTGCAATTTTTAAAATATCTCTTTTTAAATCTGGGTTCAACTCTCTATTTTTCACTTTCATCTCTAAAATTTTTTCTTTGGTTAAAATTTGGTTAGGGATAATTTCAATTACTCTGACTTTAACTTTTTTTTCCAAACTCTTTATTTTAAAATCTTTTTCTGTTTTTAGTTTTACATTTATCATTTTTTCAAAATTCAAAGTTTTAATTGGAAACAAAATTTTTCCATTTTCAAATACCAATCTTCCTTCAATCCAAACTTTTTTTGGTTTCAGATCTTTTAAATTGTCAAATTCAACTAAATTAGCTTCTTTACCAATTTTTATTTCTCCAAAATTTAATTGATAATGTTGGGCTGGAATCTTTGTTACCATTTTTATCGCCTTAAAAAATGGCACTCCCAATTTCATTGCTTTTTTAATTACTTCGTTTAAATGTCCTTTTAATAAATCTTTAACCTCTAAATCATCAGTAACCAAACAACATTTATTGTAATCAAGACCAATCAAATTCTTTAGATTTTTTGCTGCTGAACCCTCTCTAATCTGAATTATCATTCCTAATCTTTGCTTTTCTTTTGCCTCTTTTAAATTCGTAGATTCATGATCAGTTGAGACCCCAGCTTCGATATATTTTTTTAAATTTTTTCCACCTAATTTTGGACAATGACCGTCAATTGGTTTTTTAAATCTTTTGGCAATTTCAATTTTTTTCATTATTTCTTTTTCTCGATTAATTACTGCCGGAAAATCCATTACCTCTCCTAAAGAAACAAATTCTTTTCTTTTTAAAAATTTCTTGACTTCTTCTAATCCAATTTTATTTGGTGTTGTTTCAAATCTTGTTGCTGGCACACAAGATGGTAAGGCCCAAAAGAATTTAAAAGGACTTAATTTTGCTGTTTTCAACATTAAGGAAATTCCTCTCTCTCCCAAAACATTGGCAATTTCATGACAATCGGCTATTACTGAAACTGTTCCATGGGAAATTGCCAAAGCGCCAAAAATTGGTGGAGATAAAAAAGAACTCTCAATATGGCAATGAGAGTCAATAAATCCTGGTAAAATATATTTTTTAAATTTCTTTATAACTCTTTCTACTTTTAAAATCTTTCTATTTTTGATCAAAATCCTTCCCGGGAAAAATTTTTCATTTTCTAAATCGCAGAT
>JBKBVX010000030.1:0-6296 GCA_046289355.1 Patescibacteria group bacterium | reverse complement strand
ATTCTTTTTCTTTAATGAGACCACCAGGTCATCATGCAGGCAAAGATTTTTGTGGTGGTTTTTGTTATTTTAATAATCTGGCTATTGCAGTGGCTAAATTTCTTAAAAAAGATAAAAAAGTAGCAATCTTAGACATTGATTGTCATCACGGCAATGGCACAGAAGATATATTTTTAGGGAAAAATAATGTCTTATATATTTCTCTTCATGAATCACCACTTTATCCTGGAACTGGTTTAGAATCTCGTTTTAATTGTTTAAATTTTCCTCTTCCACCAAGAACTCAAGAGAAAGAATATTTACAAACTTTAGAAATTGCTTTAGAAAAAATTTCTCAGTTCAAGCCGAACCTTTTGGCTATTTCAGCGGGATTTGATACTTATAAAAAAGACCCTTTAACTTATTTTGGTTTAGAAATAGATTCTTATCAAAAGATTGGTGAAAAAATTGCCCAGTTAAATCTACCAACCTTTTCAGTTTTAGAAGGGGGATATAGCCAATCATTGCCATTATGTCTTTATAATTTTATCAAGAATTTTTAAATAGTTATGTCTCTTAATCGTTTTTTTATTGAGAAAAATTCAATCAGTGATAAAAAAGTTTTTATTGATGATTTTCAGCAGGTTCATCAGATTAAAAATGTTTTAAGACTTAAATCTGGTGATCAGATTGTTGTTTTAGATAATTCTGGTTTTGAATACTTAGTTAGTTTAGAAAAAATTAATCAAACAATTGAGGGATATATTTTGAAGAAAGAGAGAAATAAAAATGAGCCAAAGATAAAAATAATTTTACTTCAAGCCCTTTTAAAACATGATAAATTTGAACAAGTTTTGAAATTTTCTACTAATTTAGGTATCTTCGGTTTTATTCCAATAATTACTCAAAGGTCAATTAGCAGAGAAGTCAGTCAAAATAAATTTAGCCGATGGAAAAGAATTATTAAAGAGTCAGCTGAACAATCTGGTCGTGGTATTTTACCTTTTTTAGAAAATGTGATGACCTTTAAAGAAGCTTTAAATTTTCTCCAACAAAAAGAGCAAGTTTTAAAACTTATTGCTTGGGAAGAAGAAAAAAAGATAAAACTTTCTTATTTGAAAAATAAAATAAAGAAAGCGAAAGAAATTTATCTTTGTCTTGGACCAGAAGGTGGTTTTTCTAAAAATGAAGTTTCTTTAGCCAAAAAATTTGGTTTTTTTCCATTTTCTTTAGGCAAACTTATCCTTCGGGCTGAAATTGCTGGTCTGGTTGCTAGTTCTTTAATTTTTAGTTATAATAAAATAATATGAAATCAAATTTAGTTTATTTTAACCCAACCCAAGGCCGAATTACATTAGATAAAGTAGCGGAGGAAATTATTAAATTTATTGAAGAAGATATCAATAAGAGATACCACATTATCATTGGCTCTGATTCTGAAGGTCAGGGCAAAATAGAATTGGTCAATGCTATAATTGTTCATCGTCTTGGTTATGGAGGAAGATATTTTTGGCGGAAAGTTTATCGAGAAGGAATCAATACTTTAAGACAAAAAATTTACGAAGAAGTAAATCTCTCGATATCAACAACATTAGAAATTTTAAAACTATTTGAAGAATATAAAAAAACTTTTATTAGATCAGATGTTGAAGTTCATGTCGATATTGGCGCCGGAGGCGAGACAAAAGAAATGATCAAAGAAATTGTTGGTATGGTGAAAGGTTATGGTTTAGAAGTGAAAATTAAACCGGAAGCCTATGGAGCAACAAAAGTTGCTGATCGATATCTTTAAATAATAAAAAATGATTATCATTTACTTTCTTTTAATTTTTCTTTTTTCCTTTCTTTTGGTAAAAGGTGCAGATCTGACCATCAAATACTTAACAAAAATTGGTCAATTTTTAAAATTAGGACCATTTTTTTTATCATTTATTTTTGTTGCTATTACTACCTCTTTACCGGAAATTTCTGTAGCTATTGTTTCATCTTTTCATAAAGTTTCTAATCTTTCTTTAGGCAATGTCATTGGTGCCAATATTATCAATCTTACTTTAATCTTAGGTCTTTATGCAATTATTGCCAAAGGAATTGGATTTAGAAAAACAACTAAAATTGAAACTTTTGCTTCACTCTTGGCTAGTTTTTTGCCAGTTTTTTTAGCTTTAGATGGCAAACTTTCCCGGACTGATGGTTTGGTCCTTATTTTTCTTTTTATTATTTATCTCTTCTTTATTTTTTTAAAAGAAAAAAGACATTTTCAGAGGATATCATCAGAAAGGGAAAAAGATATTTATAAAAATTTCTTTTTCCTTATTTGCGGATTGATTCTTCTTGTTGGTTCAGCTGAAATTATTGTGAAAATAGCTCAGATTTTGGCTATTAATTTAAAACTTCCTTTAATTTTAATTGGTTTAATTTTAATTTCCTTAGGTACCATCTTACCAGAATTAACTTTCGGCTTAAGAGCTGTTTTAAAAAAACAATCAGAACTTTCTTTAGGTGATTCTTTAGGGACAATTGTTGTTAATTCTTGTTTAGGTTTAGGTTTAGCTGCTCTTATTTTTCCTATTGAGATAGTTGCTTTTTCTACTTTTTTTCTTAGCGCTTTCTTTTTTCTTTCTGCTATTATTATCTTTGCTTTTTTTATCGAGACCAATAATAAACTTTCTCAAACTGAGGGAATTTTTTTAGTTTTATTTTTTATCATTTTTTTAATTGTTCAACTTTTATTTAGCCGATGATATAATTATAAAGGTGGTTGTTATAGTATATGGTTATCCTTCTTAAATACATTGATAAATATTTAAATAAAGAAGTGACTTTACGTGGTTGGGTTTATAATCTTCGTTCTTCCGGTTCAATTTATTTTTTACAGTTTCGTGATGGAACAGGTGAAATTCAGGCAGTTGTTTCTAAGAGAGATGTTGATGAGAAATCCTGGCAAATGACAAAAAAGTTAACCCTTGAATCAAGTGTAGCAATTGAAGGTAAGGTCTATAAAGAAAAAAGATCTCCTTCTGGTTATGAGATGCAAGTAAAAAAATTAAAAGTTTTCCAAATTGCTCAGGAATATCCAATTGGTAAAAAATCTCATGGTATAGATTTTCTAATGGATCATCGTCATTTATGGCTACGAAGTTCTCGTCAGCAAGCAATTTTAAAAATCAGAGATGAAGTGATTTGGCGAATTCGTGAATTTATGAGAAAAAATGATTTTATTTTAACTGATGCACCAATTCTAACACCAACAGCTTGTGAAGGAACAACTACTCTTTTTCAGACAGATTATTTTAATCAGAAGGCCTATCTTTCTCAATCGGGCCAATTATATCTTGAGGCTTTAATTTATTCTCTGGGCAGGGTTTACGATTTTGGACCAACTTTTCGAGCTGAAAAATCAAAAACAAGAAGACATTTAACAGAATTTTGGATGATGGATGCAGAAGCAGCCTTTGTCGAACATGAAGAAAATATGAAAATTCAAGAAGAGTTAATATATTATATTGTGAGTCAAGTTTTAAAGAATCGAAAAAAAGAATTAGAATTTTTGAAAAGAGATTTAGAGCCGTTGAAAAAAATTAAACCACCATTTCCTAAAATTACTTATAATCAAGCAATTGAGTTATTAAAAAAGAAAGGAGTAAAGATTAAATGGGGCGATGATTTTGGTGGAGATGAAGAGACTGTTCTTTCAAAAAGTTTTGATAAACCAGTTTTCATCGAAAAATATCCAGCTAGTCTTAAAGCATTTTATATGAAACCAGATCCAAAAGATCCAAAATATGTTCTAAATAATGATTTATTAGCTCCTGAAGGTTATGGTGAAATTATTGGTGCCTCCCAAAGAATTGACGATTTAAAAACATTAGAGAAAAAAATTGAAGAGTTTAAATTACCAAAAAAAGAGTATCAATGGTATTTAGATCTCCGTCGTTATGGCTCAGTGCCTCACTCTGGCTTTGGTTTAGGTCTTGAACGAACCATTGCCTGGCTTTGTGGTTTAGATCATGTTCGAGAAACCATCCCTTTTCCAAGATTGATTAATCGGTTAAGACCATAATTATGACAAAGATACTTACTCAAGAAACAATAAATAAAGTAGGGAAGAAAGTTATTTTAGCTGGTTGGGTTCATTTTGTAAGGAAGGTTGGCCGGATGATTTTTATTTTATTACGCGATCGCAGTGGTTTAGTTCAGGTTGTTTTTACTCCAGAAAATAAAGATCTTTATCGAAAAGCTAAAGAATTAAAATCAGAATTTGTCATTTCAGTTAAGGGAAAAGTTCAAAAAAGGCCAATCAAAGATATTAACCCAAACTTAAAAACAGGGGAGATTGAAGTTTTAGCTGAAGAATTGGAAATTTTAAATCGAGCCAAGACCTTACCTTTCGAGATTTCTAAAGATGAAAAAAAAGAAGAGACAAAAGAAGAATTAAGATTAAAATATCGTTATTTAGATTTGCGCCGAGAAAAGATAAAAGAAAATTTGATCCTTCGCTATAAAGTTATTAAATTTTTTCGAGAATGGTTAGACAAAAAAGGATTTTTAGAAATTGAAACACCTTATCTGACTAAAGGCACACCAGAAGGGGCAAGAGAATTTGTTGTTCCTTCAAGATTGCATCGCGGTAAATTTTATGTCTTGCCCCAAGCTCCTCAGCAATTTAAACAATTATTGATGATTGCTGGCTTTGAAAAATATTTTCAAATAGCTCGTTGTTTTCGCGATGAAGATCCGCGAGCTGACCGTCAACCAGAATTTACCCAATTAGACATTGAGATGAGTTTTGTCAAAGAAGATGATATTTTAAATTTAATCGAAAAATTATTTATTGATTTAGTCAAAAATATCTGTCCAGAGAAAAAAATTAGTCAAATCCCATTTCCAAGAATTAAATATCAAGAAGTAATTAAAAAATATAAAACTGATAAACCAGATTTAAGAAAAGATAAAAAAGATAAAAATGAATTAGCTTTTTGTTTTATTACTGATTTTCCTTTATTTGAATATTCAAAAGAAGAAAAAAAATTAGTTGCTAAACACAATCCATTTACCAAACCAAAAGAAGAAGATCTACCTTTACTTGATAAAAATCCAGAAAAAGTTTATGCCTACCAATATGATTTTATCTGCAATGGTTGGGAGCTTGGTGGTGGAGCATTAAGAATTAATCAAAGATCTTTGCAAGAAAAAATTTTTAAAATTTTAGGGCTTTCAGAAAAAGAAATAGAAAATAAATTTTCTCATCTTTTAGAGGCATTAGAATATGGTGCTCCACCTCATGGTGGTATTGCTATTGGTGTTGAGCGGGTAGTTGCTCTTTTGGCTGGCCAAGAAAATATCCGCGAAGTAATTGCTTTTCCCAAAACCTCTGATGCTAAAGATCTGATGATGAATGCACCTTCAGAAATAGATAAAAAACATTTGGAAGAATTACATCTAAAAATTGAAGAGAGATAATTTAATATTTTATGCTTATTTTTCTTTGGTTTACTATCTTGATCATTGCCTTAATAACTTTAGTTAAATCAACTGACTGGTTTGTTGAGAGTTCTGAAAAAATTGCCTTAGCTTTGAAAGTTTCTCCTTTTATTATCGCTATCACCCTTGTTGCTCTTGGCACATCTTTGCCTGAACTTATGACTTCTTTAGTTGCTGTTTTGAAGGGAAAGACTGAAATTGCGGTTGCCAATGCTATTGGTTCAAACATTGCCAACATTTTTTTAATTATTGGTCTTTCCTCTATTGCTGCTCGAAGATTAATTGTTAAAAGAGATTTGCTTGCTTTATATTGTTTTTATAATAAAATTATTTAATTTATTTTAATATTTTAGCAAAGGTTGGTTTTAATTTAACACCTATGATTAAAAAATTTCTAATTGTTTTGGTCATTCTTGTTGCTCTATTTTCTACTGGATTGATTGCCAAGGCAGTGGGCAAAGTTTTAACTGAAACAGCAGAGATAAGAGCTTGTGTAAAGACAGCCGTTGAGAAGCGAGAAACAGCCATCCAAACTGCTTTTGACAAATTTTCTGAAGCTATTAAATTAGCCCTTCAAACTAGAAAAAATGAACTTTTATCTGCTTGGGATATTACCGATAAAAATGAGAGAAAAACAGCTATTCGGAATGCTTGGAACAAATTTAAAAATGAAAAGAGAAACGCAATTAGAAATTTTAATCAAGCTCGACTCTCTGCTTGGCAACAATTCATTACTGAAAGAAAGGCTTGTAAAGCTTTACCAACTGGAGAAATTCCTGGCGCTGATTTGAGTTTCTAAGTTTAATTTCAATAAATATGTGTTTAGCCCTACCCCA
>JBKBVX010000002.1:0-32274 GCA_046289355.1 Patescibacteria group bacterium | reverse complement strand
CAATTTTAGGAAACATTTTGCTTAAAGCAGAAAAAGGACTTCTTTATCTTGTTTCCACAAATTTAGAGATAGCTATTGAAACTTATATTAGAGGGAAAATCGAAGAAAGTGGATCTTTTACTGTTCCAGCTGATTTATTTTCTTCCCATCTTAATTTTCTTTCTGATGAATCTATAAACTTAGAAGTTAAAGGTGGTGAAATTTTTCTAAAATATAAAAAAGGAGAAACAAGGATAAAAGGATTGCCAGCAGAAGACTTTCCGATTATTCCTTATTTAGAGAAAAAAGATGGAATAAAAATTCCCGGCCAAGATTTTAAAAAATCTCTAAGTCAAGTAATTTTTGCTGCCTCTCCTTCTGAAACAAGACCAGAGATAAGTGGTGTTTTTTTTAAGCAAAAAGATAAAAAAATAACTCTTGTCGCAACTGATAGTTATCGATTGGCAGAAAAAACTATTGAGTTAAAAGAAAGTTTAGAGTCAGTAAAGATTAGAAAAGCCATTATTCCTATCAAAACTTGTCAAGAACTTATTCGAATTATTGAAGAAGGAGAAATAGAGATATTTCTTTCTCAAAATCAAATTCTTTTTTCTCAAGGACCAACTACTCTTATTTCTCGAGTTATTCAAGCTGAATTTCCGAATTATGAAGAAATTATTCCCCAAAATTTTAAGACAAAAGTTTTAACTAGTAGAGAAGTTTTAATAAAAACAATTAGAGGAGCTTCGCCTTTTTCTAAAACAGGCATCAATGACATTTCTCTTGAATTTTTACCACAAAGACAATTAGTGATTATCTCCTCTTTAAATCCCCAAGCCGGTGAAGTAAAATTAAATTTAGAAGGGGAAATTTCAGGAGAAAAAAATTCTTTATCTTTTAATTACCGTTATCTTTTAGAAGGATTAGCAAGCATTCCAACCAATGAGGTAATTTTAGAAGTAATTGATGATTCTTCCCCAGCTGTTTTGAAACCATTTCCTGAAGGAAATTTTCTCTATCTTGTTATGCCTATTAAAACTTAATATTGACTAATAAATTGAAAATTAATAAACTTATAAAATATGTACCTTGTTCCTACGGTTATTGAAAAATCTGCTTTTGGTGAAAGAGCTTATGATATTTATTCTCGACTTTTGAAAGAAAGAATAATTTTTTTAGGTGATGTCATTGATGATAGGGTAGCTAATACAGTCATTGCCCAACTTCTATTTCTAGAATCTGAAGATAAAGAAAAAGATATTAAACTTTATATTAACTCACCGGGTGGCTCAGTGACAGCTGGTTTAGCTATCTATGATACAATGCAATATGTTAAACCTGATGTAATGACCATTTGCGTTGGCTTGGCTGGAAGTATGGCTGCTGTTTTATTGTCAGCTGGAGCAAAAGGGAAAAGATTTGCTTTACCAAATTCTGAGGTAATGCTTCATCAAGTAATGGGTGGTGCTGAAGGGCCAGCTATTGATATAAAAATTAGAGCTGAACATATTCTTAAAATTAGAGAAAGAATCAATAGAATTCTTTCTTTCCATACTGGTCAATCTCTTGAAAAAATAGAAAAAGATACAGATCGTGAGTTTTTTATGTCTGCTGAAGAAGCAAAAAATTACGGGATTATTGATAAAATTATCAAATAAAATCTAATAGAACTGATTTTTAAAACCGAGAACAAGGTCAATTCTCGGTTTTATTATTAAAAATATGATTAAAGATTTTGTTCCAATTATTACTTTTATTGGGATTATTGTAGGCCTTTTAGTTGGTTATTATTTTAGAAAATTTATCGTCGGTCGCTATTTTGAGAGTTTGGAGTCTAAAGTTAAAGATATTGAAGAGAAAGCTAAACGGACCGCTCAAGAAATTTTAATTAATGCTAAAGAAGAGGCCTTAAAAATTATTGAGGAAGCAAAAAAAGAAGAAATTTCAAGAAGAAAAGAGTTAAAATTAATAGAGAAAAAATTAGAAGAAAGAAGGGCTCTTTTTGACAAAAAGCTTCTTGAATTTGAAGAAGAAAAGGGAAAATTAATAGTCAAAGCAAAAAAAATTGAAGAAATGGAAAAAGAGACATTAAAGAAATATAAAGAAGCAGAAGAGAAACTTAAAGAAATTGCTGGTTTGTCAACTGAGGAGGCAAAATCACTTCTTTTAAAGAAAATTGAGGATGAAAATAAAGAAGAAATTCTTTTAAGGATAAAAAAATTGGAAAAAGAAAAAGAAGAGGAAATAGAAAAAAAAGCACAAGAACTTCTTGTCTCAGCAATAGAAAGATATGCCGGCAAAGTTTCATCAGAGAGGATGACTTCAGTTGTCAATTTACCATCCGATGAAATCAAAGGAAGGATTATTGGCCGAGAAGGGAGGAATATCAGGACAATTGAAAATTTAACAGGAGTGGAAATTATTATCGATGATACACCTGGAGTAATTGTTATCTCAAGTTTTTCTCCTTTAAGAAGAGTTTTAGCTAAAAAACTACTTGAGAAATTGATTGTTGATGGTCGAATTCAACCAGCTCGAATAGAAAGATTTTTTGAAGAGACTAAAAAAGAGTTGGCCCGAGAAATTAAAGAGGCTGGTGAAGAAGCTGTTTATAAATTAGGTATTGTTGGATTACCCCAAGAAATTGTTCAACTTTTAGGCAGACTTTTATATCGGACAAGTTATGGTCAAAATGTTCTTCAACATTCGATTGAGGTGGCAAATTTAGCTGCCGCTATTGCTTCTGAGTTAAAAGCTGATGTTTCAATAGTAAAAAAAGCTGGCCTCCTTCATGATATTGGCAAAGCAGTTGATCAGGAAGTAAGCGGAACTCATCCAGAAATTGGGAAAGAATTAGCCGAGAAATATAATCTTGATCCAGAAATAATTACTTGTATTGCTACCCACCATCAAGATAAGCCACCAACCCTTGAAGCAATTATTGTCAAAGTTGCTGACGCTATTTCTGGTGCTCGGCCTGGAGCAAGAGTTGATACTTATGAAGAATATCTTAAAAGACTTGAAGAATTAGAAAAAATTGCCACTTCTTTTCCTGGAGTTGAAAAAGCTTATGCTATTGAGGCAGGCAGGGAAATAAGAGTTTTTGTTAATACTGAAGAAATTGATGATTTAGAAGCAACAAAATTGGCTAAAGAAATTGCTAAAAAGATAGAAAAAGAACTTCAATATCCTGGTGAAATCAGAGTCAATGTTATTCGAGAAAAAAGAATAATTGAATATGCGAGGTAATATGATAAAAATAATATTCTTTGGAGATGTTGTTGGTAAAATTGGCCGACAAGGTTTAAAGAAAATTTTACCAATACTTAAAAAAAGATATCAGCCAAATTTAACTATAGCTAATGGCGAAAATCTTGCCCATGGGACAGGGGTAACTAAAAAAATTTTAGCGGAAATGAAAAAGATAGGTATTGATTTTCTAACTTCTGGAAATCATATCTTTGAAAATAAAGAAATAGAAGAGATTTTTATTGATCAACAATGGAAAGATTTTATTATCCGGCCAGCTAACCAACTAATAGAGATAGGTGATGGTGCTAAACTTTTAAAAGTAGGAAAATTTTCGATTTTAGTAATAAATTTATTAGGCAGAGTCTTTATTGATCCTAACCTTGATTGTCCTTTTAAAAAATTAGATGAAATTTTGGTTCAATATAAAAAGGAGAAAATAAATGCTATTTTAGTTGATATTCATGCTGAAGCAACTTCAGAAAAAGTAGCGCTTGGTTGGTACGCTGATGGTCGAGTCAGTGCTATTTTAGGTACTCATACTCATGTTGGTACAGTTGATGCTAAAATCTTACCACAAGGTACAGCCTATATTACCGATATTGGAATGGTTGGAGCTAAAGATTCTGTTATTGGCGTAAAAAAAGAAGGACCAATAGCTGTATTTTTAGAACAAGAATCACAACCTTTTGAACCACCGGAAAATGGTCAAGTTATTATTAATGCTGTTTATTTAGAAATTGATCCTCAAACAAAAAAAACTAAAAAAATCAAAAGGATTGATTTAGAAACAACTGTTTGATATAATAAAAGAATAGTTCATAAATTTTAAATTATGGCTAAAGAAAAAAAGGATGAAAAAATAAAAGCTGCTGAAGAGGCAATTCGTCAAATTAAAGAAAAATTTGGTGATGGCTCAATTATGCGACTTGGCGAAGCAAAAAGAATGGAAGTTGAAACAATTCCAAGTGGTTGTCTTTCTTTAGATTTAGCTATTGGCGGAGGTTTTCCTCGGGGTCGAATTATTGAAATTTTTGGTGAAGAAGCTTCAGGTAAAACAACTTTGGCTCTTCATGTTTTAGCTGAGGTTCAAAAAATGGGCGGGATAGCTGCTTTTGTTGACGCTGAACATGCTCTTGACCCAGAATATGCTAAAAAAATTGGTGTTAAAGTTGAAGATCTATTAATTTCTCAACCTGATACTGGCGAACAGGCTCTTGAGATTGTTGAAACTCTAACTCGTTCTAATGCAGTTGATGCTATTGTTATTGATTCAGTAGCAGCCTTAACTCCAAAAGCAGAAATTGAAGGTGAAATGGGCGATCAATTCGTTGGACTTCAAGCTAGATTAATGAGTCAAGCTTTAAGAAAATTAGCTGGCATTGTTGCTAAAAGTAAAACAATAATTATTTTTTTAAATCAGACCCGTCAGAAAATTGGTGGAATGATTTGGGCTTCACCAACAACGACAACTGGGGGCACAGCCCTAAAGTTTTATTCTTCAGTTAGAATTGAATTAAAAAGAATTGGCCAAATAAAAAAAGGCGAAGAAATTATTGGCAATCGGATTAAAGCAAAAATTGTGAAAAATAAAGTAGCCCCACCATTTAAAGTGACTGAATTTGATATTATGTATAATGAAGGTATTTCAACAGTTGGTGATTTAATTGAGCTTGGCTTGCTTCATAAAGTAGTAAAAAAATCAGGTAATACCATTTCTTTTAATGAAACAAAACTTGGTGTTGGAATGGAACAGGCAAAAAAATTTCTTAAAGAGCATCCAGCTATAAAAGAAGAGATTAAAAAGAAAATTTTAGAGGAAGTAAAGAAAGAAGGACAAGAATGAAAAAAAATAAATTAAAATTGGAATTTTTTATTATTCCCATCATTATCTTTTTTTTGGTGATGGGAATTATTTTTTTTGAAATTATTAAAAGAGTAAATGAACCGAGAATAAAAATAGAAATTAGAAATTTAACCAATGAAGAAAAAGAAAATTTGAGAGAAGGTTACGAGGTTTTATTTCAAATTAAATTATTAAAGAAAGAATTGTCAGATTTAGAAAGAAAATATAAGAAAAAAAATCTTTCTTTTGAAGAGATTGAAATCTTGAAAGAAAAAATAAATCAATTTGAGAAAGATATAATTGATGCAGAAAATATACCTCAATTAAAAAAGATTTCTCAAGATTTCTGGGATTCAAGAATTTGGGAAGAGATATTTAATTTAGAAAAAGGAAAATAAATTTCTTCTAAGAGTGGCAATTATTGCCCCCAAGAGGAGTCGAACCTCTATATCCAGTTTAGAAGACTGGTGTTCTATCCGTTGAACTATGGGGGCATTTTAATTTTAATTTATCAATTTTTTTATTTTTGTCAATTTTTAATAAATTTTTGATATATTTCTATCAATTTTTTTGCCTGATTCTCAGCGGAGAAATTTTTAGCTATTTCTTTAGCATTTTCTGAAAAAAATCGATAAAGATTTTCATTATTTAAAACATTTAAAACCTTTTCAGCAAATAGAGAAACTTGATAGGGATAGACTGTATAGCCATTTTTCCCATCAATAAGCATTCCGGCATAACAGTCATCTTTTAAGGCAATGATTGGTAGACCAAAAAAACTTGCCTCAATAATAATCAAACCTTGGGTATCAGTGAGAGAAGCAAAAAGAAAAATATTTGCCTGTCTATAGATTTTTATTACTTCTTCCCAACTAATTCTTCCAGTAAAAATTACTTTTGATTCAATCCCCCATTTTTTTACCTTTTCTTTTAATTCTTTCATTAAATATCCTTCGCCAACTAAAACAAAATAGACATTTTTTCTTTTTTTCTGGATTTCATAAAAAGCATCAAGGAGAAAAGAAACATTTTTTTCTTGAGTTAATCTACCAACATAAAGTAAAATTTTAGCTTCAAAAGGAATGCCAAATTTTTTTCTTATTTCTGCATCTTTTTCTTGAACTTTTTTAAATCTTTCAAAATCAAGTCCGGTAGGCAAAACAAAAATCTTTTTTTTAACCCCATATTCTTCAAGCAGCCTTTTCATTTTTAAAGAAGGGGCAATTAAAGCTGAACAACTGTTACCATAAACTTTTAAATAGATTTTCATTAAACTTGGCAAAATTTTATTTTCTTTTAAAATCCAATACCGAGCATATTCTGGATAAAGAATATGGGAAGTATAAAAAAGAGGAATTTTTGATTTTTTAGCAATAATTTTTGCTAACCAACCAGCTGAAAAAGGAGTATGGGCATGGACAAGATCTAATTTTAAAGCAATAATTTTTTTAATATCTTTTGGACCAAAAAACATCAGTCTATTTTCCGGACTTCTAAAAAGACGAATTGAAGGGAAACGAAAAACATTTTTTTCTTCTAAATTCAGATTATATTTTGGCGCGAAAACAAAAACCTGGTGACCAAACTTTTCTAAAAATATTCTAAAAGTTTCAATAGAAATTTCAGTCCCAAAAGTAATAGGTAGATAAGTATCAGTGAAAAAGCCAATTCGCATAAAGATATTTTATCATATTCTTTTTATTTGACAAAAATCAAATCTTTATTAAAATAAATTATTATGGTCCTTAAAAAAGAATTAAAAAAAGCAGTAAAAGATGAATACAAAATTCATGAAAAAGATTCTGGTTCAGTGGAAGTTCAGATTGGACTTTTAACTAAAGAGATAGAAGAATTGGTTCGCCATTTAGCAACTCATCGCCATGATTTTTCTTCAAAAAGGGGACTTTTAAGAAAGGTTGCTAAAAGAAGAAGACTCCTTCGCTATTTAGAAAAATCAAACCCAAAAAATTACCAAAAGATTATTAAAAAAATAAGAAAAAAATAATTGTTTTTTATTTTACCATGGTTTTAAATTATAAATTCCAAAGAGTTGGTGTTTTTGTTGATACTCAAAATATTTATCATTCGGCGAAAAATTTATATGGAGCAAGGATTAATTTCCGTAAACTTTTAGAAGAAGCTGTCAGAAATCGTCAATTGATTAGAGCTATTGCCTATGTTATTCGATCTAAGACTCTTGAAGAAGAAGCATTTTTTGAGGCTTTGGAAAAACAAGGTTTTGAGGTAAAGCTAAAAGATTTACAAGTTTTTTTTGGAGGAGCAAAAAAGGCAGATTGGGATGTAGGGATTGCTGTTGATGCAATTAAATTGGCTGATAAATTAGATACTGTTGTTTTAGTTTCTGGCGATGGCGATTTTTTACCACTGGTTAATTATTTAAAAGAAAATAAAGGTTGTCGAGTTGAAATTATGGCTTTTAAAGAAACAACCTCGGGAAAACTTATTGAATCGGCTGATGAATTTATTGATCTTTCTAGTCAAAAAAGAAAATTTTTAATTAAAAAATATGAATAAAAATTATGGCTGAAAAAATTTTTGAGACAGAAATCGGTAGTCGAAAATTAATTATTAAAACTGGTGAACTGGCTACTCAGGCAAATGGCTCTGTTGTTGCTCAATATGGTGAGACAGTTGTTTTAGCCACAGCAGTGATGGGCGAAGAACATCCAGAAATTGATTATTTTCCTTTACTTGTTGATTATGAAGAAAGATTTTATGCCGCTGGTAAAATTAAAGGTTCGCGTTTTATCAAAAGAGAAACGCGACCGCCAGATGAAGCAATTTTAGCTGCTCGATTAATTGATCGGGCTATTCGACCTTTATTTAATCAAGATTTTCGGCGAGAAGTTCAGATTATCACTACAGTTTTAGCTATTGATCAAGAAAATGATCCAGATATGGTTGCTTTTTATGCGGCAATAGGCGCCTTAGTTGTCTCTGATATTCCTTGGGATGGTCCAGTAGCTGGTCTAAGAATTGGTCAAGTCGATGGCCAATGGGTTTTAAATCCAACTTATGAGATGCGAGCAAAAAGTAAATTAGATTTGGTTGTTTGTGGTCCTGATTCAAGAATAATTATGATTGAAGCCAGTGCTTATGAAGTTTCTGAAGAAATGATTTTAGAGGGAATTAGATTTGCTACTCCTTATCTTAATAAGATTAATAATTTTTTTAGAAAAATCCAAAAAGAAATTGGAAAAGAAAAAATTAAATTAGAAAAAAATATAGAAAATGAAAAAGTTAAGCAAATTATTAATGAGTTTTTTGAAAAGGAGGCTGATAAATATTTATTTGAGAAAAAACTTTTAACCAAAGAAGAACGCCTTAATGCAGCAGAAAAAATTCGTCAAGATTTAGAGAAAATTTTAATTGAAAAGAATATCAACAAAGAAGAAAGAACTAAGGCAATAGAAGAAGTTAATAAAATGATTTATCGTCGGATTAGCCAAGCTATTTTAAAGGAAGGAAGAAGAATCGATGGTCGAGGTCTCGATGAAATTAGACCTTTATCTGCTTGTGTGAGTGTTTTACCTCGTGTTCATGGTTCTGCCCTTTTTCAACGAGGCGAGACACAAGTTTTATCAACTGTTACTTTAGGAGCACCAGGTATGGAACAATATTTAGATACAATGGAAGAATCTGGTCGTAAACGCTTTATGCATCATTATAATTTTCCACCATTTTCCTCAGGAGAAGTCTCACCTTTAAAAGCAACTGGTCGTCGAGAAACTGGTCATAGTATGTTAGTTGAAAGAGGTCTTTTAGTAGTTATGCCCGAGCAAGAAAAATTTCCTTATACTATTCGTGTTGTTTCTGAAGTTCTTTCTTCAAATGGTTCAACCTCGATGGCTTCAGCTTGCGCCTCCTCTTTGGCTTTAATGGATGCAGGTGTTCCAATTATTAGACCAGTAGCAGGTATTGCTATTGGCTTAGCTTCAGAAGAAGATGAAGAAGGAATTAAAAATTTTAAAACTTTCATTGATCTTCAAGATTTAGAAGATGGACCAGGTGGCATGGATTTCAAAATTATTGGTTCTGAAATTGGGATTACTGCCATTCAAATGGATACTAAAACCCATGGCCTTTCTTTAGAAATTATCGAGGATGCACTTAAAAAAGGCCGAGAAGGAAGAATAAAAATTCTAAATTTTATGAAAGAAATTCTTCCCCAACCCCGACCTCATGTTTCTAAGTATGCACCATTAATTACTTCTTTCCGGATTAATCCAGATAAAATTAGTAATGTCATTGGTTCTGGTGGTAAAGTCATCAATGAGATTATTGCTCAAACTGGTGTAACGATTGACATTGAAAAAGATGGTTTAGTTTTTATTACTTCAACTTCTCAAGAATCTTTAGAAAGAGCTAAAGAATGGGTTAAAGGTTTAGCTAAAGAATTTAAAGTTGGTGAAATTTTTCAAGTTAAGGTTAATAAAATTGTGGATTTTGGTGTTTTTGTTGATTTCTTCCCTCTTAAAGAATCTGCTTTAATTCATATCTCTGAAATTGCACCTTTTCGAATTAGACATCCTTCTGAAATTTTATCAGTTGGCGAGATTATTCCAGCTAAAATTATTAGGATCGATGAACAAGGAAGAATTTATTGTTCTTTAAAACGAGCTGTTCCTTTAGATTTTTATAAAAAAAGGAAAAAAATTTATTTTAAAAAATGATTGAATATTTTTTTCGTCAAATTATACTAAAATTTATCAATTTTTATCAGAAATATTTTTCACCTGATCATGGTTTTTTATCTTTCTTTCATCCTTGGCCGGGCGTCTGTAAATTTCGCCCCACTTGTTCTGAATATGCTTATCAAGCAATTGAAAAATATGGAATTTTAAAAGGAGGAATTAAAACTATCGGTCGAATTCTTCGTTGTCATCCTTTAAGCAAAGGAGGATGGGATCCTTTAAAATAAATTATCATATGCCTAAAAGAACCTACCAACCTAAAAAATTGAGAAAAAAAAGAGTTCATGGTTTTCTAAAAAGAATGAGGAAAAAATCTGGCCGGAATATTTTAAAAAGAAGGAGAAGAAAAAAGAGAAAGAGATTGACAGTTTGAAATTATATGTTGGCAAAGAAATTTCGTTTAACTAAAAAGAGGGATTTTGAAATTTTAGCTGAAGAGGGGAGATCTTTTTTTATTAACGAGATGGGAGTAAAATACCGAAAAAACAATTTAGATTATTCTCGCTTCGCCTTTATTGTTTCAACAAAGGTTGATAAAAGATCTACAGCAAGGAATAAAATTAAAAGAAGGTTAAGAGAAATTGTTCATCAAAATTTAAAAATTATTAAACCTGGCTTTGATGTTTTAGTGATAGCTAAACCTGAAATTAAAAATCTTGATTTTTGGTCAATGAAAGAAAAATTAGAAGGAATTTTTAAAAAATTGGCTTTTTTAAAGGAGTAAGCAAATTTAGCGACTGTGGATAACTTTTCTTGACTGTTTCTTTTTAAAATGCTAATCTGCTTTTGCAAAAAATTGACCACTGCCTTTTTTATTTTTTATAATTAGTCGGCGTGGTTTTTGTTATTGACTATGTTTAGAAATTTTTTAAAAGAAATAGAAAAAGAATTGATCAAACAGAAAGAAGAATTAGAGACCCAATTAGAAAAACTTGGAGAACGGAGTAAAAGACTTCATAATGGTTTTGAAGTGAATTTCCCAAAATTTGGCGATAAAGAAGATGAAAATGCTGATGAAGTTTCTGCTTTCGGGGACCGTTTTTCTTTATCTTTTAATCTCGAAAAAAGACTTAAAGAAGTAAATCTCGCTTTAGAAAAGATTAAAAAGGGAACTTATGGTATTTGTGAAATCTGCCAAGGGAAAATTTCTGAAGAAAGACTACGGGCTTTTCCAACTGCTAGAGTTTGCCTCAATTGTAAAGACAAAAAATTAAAATGAAAAATAAAATTTATTTTCTTTCTTTATTTCTTTTTATTTTAGACCGCCTGATAAAAAAGATTCTTTTCATCAAAGAAGAATTTTTATTTTTTAAATTAACTCCTAATCCCTATTTTATTTTTTTCTTTAAAGGAAAGATATTTTATTTTTTAATACCAATCGTTCTTTTTCTTCTCATTTTTTATATAGTCAAAAATTATCGACAAAAAGAATATCTTAAAATGTTTTCTTTGATCCTAATTTTTATCGGTGGCTTGAGTAATTTTTTTGATCATCTTTTCAATGGTTTTGTTATTGATTATTTTTCTTTTTTCAATCTTTTGACATTAAACTTAGCTGATTTAATGATCTTTGCTGGTTTGCTTTTTTATTTTTTAAAATTTGTTAGAATAGAGTAACACCTTATGTTAGTGAAAATTCTTTCTGGCGCTAATTTCGGTCTTTCTTCTCAGATTATTGAGGTAGAGACAGATATTTCTTCAGGTTTCCCAGGTTTTGAAATTATTGGTTTAGCAGATCGGGCTATTGAGGAATCAAAAGAAAGGGTAAAGTTAGCTATTAAAAATTCTGGACTAAAATTTCCAAGTCAGAAGAAAATTGTTATCAATTTAGCACCGGCTGATCTTAAGAAAGAAGGTCCAATTTATGATTTACCAATAGCTTTGGGCATTCTTTTTGCCTCCCAGCAAATTCCAGAAAATTTATTTCCTAAAAACTCTCTTTTTCTTGGTGAACTTTCTCTTAATGGAGATTTAAAACATACCAAAGGAGTTTTACCATTGGCGATTTTAGCTAAAGAAAAAAACCTTGATGGTATTTTTCTCCCAAAGGCGAATCTTAAAGAGGCCAGTTTGGTAAAGAACCTTAAAATTTATCCTTTGGAAAGACTTCGTGATTTTTTGACTCATATTTCCGGGGTAAAATCAATTTCACCAGTTATTGGTCAAGGTATAAAAATTGAAGAAGAAAATTTTGAAATTGACATGGCTTATATTAAAGGTCAGGAAAAAGCAAAACGTGCTTTAGAAATTGCTGCTGCTGGTGCTCACAATCTCCTTATGTCAGGACCACCAGGAGCAGGTAAGACTCTTTTGGCTAAAACTCTTCCCTCGATTTTACCAAGATTAACTGAGGAAGAAATTTTAGAAGTGAGTAAAATTTATTCAATTGCTGGCCTTCTCTCTGAGGAAAAACCCTATGTTATTCAGCGACCATTTCGTTCTCCTCATCATACTATTTCTGATATTGCTTTAATTGGTGGTGGTCAATTACCTAAACCAGGTGAAATTAGTTTAGCCCATCGGGGTGTTTTATTTTTAGATGAACTACCAGAATTTTCTCGGCATGTTTTAGAGACTCTTCGTCAACCTTTAGAAGAGGGTTTTATTACTATTTCCCGAGCTAAAGGTTCTTTAACTTTTCCAGCTCGGTTCATTTTTATTGCCTCAAAAAATCCTTGTCCTTGTGGTTATTATGGTGACCCTCATAAACCATGTATCTGTACACCCACTCAGATTATTAAATATCATAAAAAAATCTCTGGCCCTCTTTTAGATAGAATTGATTTATATTTAGAAGTTCCACGTCTGGAATTTGAAAAATTATCTGAAGAAAAATTAGGAGAGAGTTCAAAAGAAATTAAAAAAAGAATTGAAAAAGCCAGAGAGATTCAAAGGGAAAGATTTAAAGGATTAAAAATTTTAACTAATTCAGAGATGGGGCAAAAAGAGATAAAAAAATTCTGTCAAATTTCAAAAGAAGGTCAAGAATTGCTTAAAGAAGCAGTAGAAAAATTTTATCTTTCTGCCCGAGCCTATTATCGAATCTTAAAAGTTGCCAGAACTATTGCTGATTTAGCCAATGAAGAAAAAATAGCCCTAACTCATATTGCTGAAGCTATTCAATATCGCTTGAGAAAAGAAGAAGAGATATTCAATTATTAAAAGGGATAAATATAGCCATTGATTCGCCAATCATTGATATTCAACTCTCTTTTATTGACAATCCATGGCCCAAGATGGTTCATTTCAGAGATAACAATTGTATTTTCTTTTACCTCCTCAACAATTCCTACATGACCATACCATGTTTCTTTTAAAGAAATAATAGCTCCAACCTGTGGTGTATTGCCAATTTTATAACCAGCCCGGGCAGCATTAGCTAACCAAGATTTAGCATGACCAGAAAAAGTTATACAATATCTTTGAGCAACATACCAAGTACATTGACCAGGATAAAAATCGCGACAATTTGTTCCTTGCCTTCTTTTTCCTTCTTCTTTTGTCAGCCAAATTTTATCTTGACTTTTATAGATCCTTGGTCTAGGCGGAGGAGGTGGGATTTTTCCTTCAGGAATAATAATAACATCTCCTACCTTTAATGGTTCTTCCTCTAAGTTGTTAAATCTAATAATATCTTCAATGTTAGCTCGATAAAGTTGAGCGATTTTTTCTATTGTATCTCCTTGTTTTACTTTATGGGAGACACCAGAAACAGGAAGAATTTTTAAAATCTGACCCGGTTTAATAATTGAATTAATGGTCAATTTATTTTCCCAAAGGATGGTATTAATAGAGACATCAAAATCTTTAGCGATTGAAGAAATAGTATCTCCTGGCTTAACTATATATTTTTCAATTTCTGTTCTTGTTGGAATGAATTCTTTTTCAAAAGTAAGACTTGGCTTAGGTATTGCTTCTTCAGTTTCTGATGCTATTTCAAAAGAGATGTTTTTACTACCCTTCTCTTCAACAGCAAGTGCTTGAGCAAAAAATTTTTCTTCAAAAGTAGTTTTTTCTTCAAAAAAAATAAAAATAACAATCAAAAACAATGAAATAAAAATTATCCCTTTTTGAATAAAGAGAGAAAATAACTCTTTTTGATAATGAAAATTTGATAAGAACTCTTTAATTGATTTCTTTATTTTAAAATAAAAAGGAGCAATTAAGAAAGCAAATATTTTTACAATAATAAAAAGGAAGTTTATTAATAATTTAGCGATTTTTTCTAAAAACCAAAAAACAGAAAAAACCGCTTTTTTTAAAAAATTGATTAAAATAAGAAGAATCTTAATTTTAGATAAGCTATTTTTCATTTTCTTCCAATATTATTTTCTCAAAAATTTAAAAAATGTCAATAACCTAATTTTACTTGAAGAATTATTTAAAAAGAGTTAGAATTTTAAAAATTTCCTTAATATGATAAAAAAATTAAGAATTATTTCTCTTTCAGCAGAGATGAGTCCGTTCGCCAAGACAGGTGGTTTAGGCGATGTGGCTCTTCATTTGCCAAAAGAATTAATCAGAAAAGGGCAAGAGGTTTTTTCTTTTCTTCCTTTTTATGGATTTATTTCGCCATCTTCTTTTGAAAATAAAATTGAAAAAATTTTAGAAGAAAAAATAGAAATTGATGGAGAATCTTTTTTATCATCAGTTTATCGAACAGAAATTACTAAAAGACTACCTAAGCCATTAGTTATTTTTTTAATTTCCGAACCTTCTTTTTTTGGGAAAAGAGAAAAATTATATGGTTATCAAAACGACGGCCAGGTTTTTTATTTTTTTTGTTTTACTTCCCTCTTTTTTATTGAAAAATTAAATCTTAATCCTTCAGTTATCCATTGTCATGACTGGCACACTGCTCTGATCCCATTTTTGATAAAAAATAAATTTTTCTTTAAGGATAAAAAAGTACCTACTCTTTTGACAATCCATAATATGGCTTATCAAGGTCCTCATGGATTAAATAATCGCTTTGTTCCTCCAGAAAAAAGAGATAACGGTCGAAATCCTTTACCCAAGATAAATGAGAAAGAAAAATGGAATCTTATAAATTTCTTAAAAAGAGGAATTCTATTTGCTGATATCATCAATACTGTTAGTGAGAGATATCGCGAAGAAATTCTCACACCTGAGTTTGGCGAAGGTCTAGAAAAATATTGTCAGATAAGAAAAAATGATCTCTATGGAATTATTAATGGCATTGATTACTCGGTTCATAATCCAAAATTTGACAAGAATATCTATTTTAACTATGACTGGCAATCTTTAGAGAAAAAAGAGAAGAATAAATTGGCTTTGCAGAAAGAAGTTGGTTTAGAAGAAAATTTAAAAATTCCTTTGATTGGCTTGGCTCACCGTTTAACTGAACAAAAGGGTTTTGATTTGATTATCAAAATTTTACCAACACTTTTAAAGATGGATTTACAAATTATAATGGTTGGTAGCGGGAAAAAAGAATATGAAAAATATTTTGCCCGCAATGCAGAAAGATATCCTAAAAAACTTGCTTACATTACCCCATTTTCTGAAGTTTGGGAGTCTAAAATTGATGCAGGGAGTGATCTTTTTCTTCTTCCATCTCGCTTTGAACCTTGTGGTATTTCTCAACTTAAAAGTTTGAGATATGGTTCAATTCCTATTGTTAGGAAAGTTGGTGGTTTGGCTGATACTATTAAAGATTGGGATCCTCAAAAAGAAGAGGGTAATGGTTTTGTTTTTTCTGATTGGCATGAGAATGATCTTTTAGTTGCTATTGCTCGAGCTATTGAAGCTTTCAAATATAAAGAAAAATGGAAAAAGTTAGTTAAAAAAGCAATGCGCCAAGTTTTTTCTTGGGATTTACCAGCCAACAAATATATTGAGCTATATAAAAAAGCCATCGAAAAAGTTAGCCATCTTAATTAATTTTATATGCTTTGGTCCCCTTTCCTTCATTTTTATCAACCTCACTGGCAAAAAAAAGAAATTATTGTAAAGGTTGTTCGAGAATCTTATTCACCTATTCTTAAAATATTAGAAAAGAATCAAAAAGCAAGAATTACTTTAAATATTTGTGGAAGTTTAACTGAACTTTTAGTAAAAAATGATTTTAAAGAAATTTTAAAAAGAATAAAAAAATTAGTTGAAAATGGTCAGATTGAACTTGTTGGTTCAGCTATCTATCATCCTCTTTTACCCCTTATTCCTCAAAAAGAAATTATTCGCCAAATCAGATTAAATGAAAATATAAATAAGAAATATTTTGAGGAAGTCTGGCGACCAAAAGGTTTTTTTCCTCCAGAGATGGCCTATAATAAAAAGATAGCCAAAATTATTCAATCTTTAGGTTATAAATGGCTGATTTTAGATGAAATTGCTTATCAAGGTAGGATTGGTGAAGTAAGTTTTGAAAAAAATTATCGAATTAAAAGAAGTAGATTAAAAGTTGTCTTCCGTAATCGAGGTCTTTCCGATATTTTTTTCACTGGCTGGCTTGATTCAGAAGAAAAATTTTGGCAAGCTTTAAGACACGATGGTCGCTGTGATAATTTTCTTATTACTGCTTTCGATGGTGAAAATTTAGGTCATCATAAACCAGGAACTGAAAAAATCTTTGAAAAATTAATAAAAAAAATAAAAACTATAACTATCTCTGAATTATTAAAAATTTATCAAAGAGAAGAAATTATTGAACCATTAAATTGTTCTTGGGCGTCAAAAAAAGAGGAATTAAAAAGAAAAATTTTCTTTAATCTCTGGCAACATCCAGAAAATCCTATTCATCAAGCTCAATGGCAATTGACTTATTTAGTAATAAAGGAAATTGAAAATTCAAAGAAAGATATAAATTATAAAAAAGCAAAAAAATTATTAGATAAAGCAATTTCTTCTGATCAGTATTGGTGGGCTTCAGCTACGCCTTGGTGGTCAGTAGAAATTATTTCACAAGGAGCAGAAATGTTTATTGAAGTGTTAAAAAAATTAAAAAATTTAGATGAAAAAATTTTTAAAAAAGCAGAAAAATTGAAAAATAAAATAATTTTAATGGCTAAAGAATGGCAAAATTCTGGTTATGCCAAAAAGTTAAAAGAAAGTTATCTTAAAAATGAACCAATTAGATATTTTGGTGGTAAGATATTAAAATAAAATATGCTCTGGTCTATTTTCCTCCATTTCTATCAACCATATTTTCAGCAAAAAGATATCTTAGAAAGAGTTGTTAATGAAAGTTATCGGAAATTATTAAAAATCTTAAAAGATAACCCAAAGGCTAAAATGACAGTTAATATCAATGCTGGTCTTTTAGAAATTTTAGAAAAAAATGGTTATAAAGATGTGATTGATGACTTTAGGTTTTTGGCAAAACGCAGTCAGATTGAATTCACTGGTTCAGCCAAATATCATCCTTTTTTGCCTCTTTTACCAGAGTCAGAAATTAAGCGTCAGATTTTAATTAATAATAAAACAAGTAGAAAATATTTTGGTAATCTTTATCAGCCAAAAGGTTTTTTCTCACCAGAATTGGCTTATGATTTTAAAGTTGCTCAGATAGCTAAAAAATTAGGTTTTAAATATATTTTAGCTGAGGAATTAGCCTCTCCACAAAAACCAGATTTTCAAAAAATTTATCAAATTAAAAATCTTTCTAATTTTTATATTATTTTCCGCGATAAAAGAATTAGTGTTTTGATTCTTTCAGCTATTATCAGAAATATAAATTCATTAAAAATTGAATTAAAAGATGATCTAAGAAAAAATCGATATCTTTTAACTGTCATGGATGCAGAGACTTTTGGACATCATCGTCCAGGTTTAGAGAAATTTTTCCAAGAAATTTTTAAAGACAAATCTATTAAGAAAGTAAAAATTTCTGAAATTTTAGAAAAATTTAAGAGCAAGGAAAAAATTATTCCTCGCCCCTCTACTTGGTCTTCAGAAGAACAAGATTTCTGGTTGATAAAAGAAAAAGAAAAAGGAGAATTTTCTCCTTTTATTCTTTGGCAACATCCAAAGAATCCAATTCATCAACTCCAATGGGAATTTACTTATTTTGTTATTAATGAAGTAGAAAAAAATAAAAAACTTAAAAATTATCAAAAAATTAGAGATGAATTAGATAAAGCAATTTCTTCTGATCAGTATTGGTGGGCCTCAGCTATGCCTTGGTGGAGTTTAGAAATGATTGAGCAAGGTGCCTATAATTTGAAAAAAATAATTTTTTTGATGCCAGATGAAAAAGCGAAAAAAAGAGCTGAAAAATATTACCAAGATATTTTAAAAATTGCCTTTGATTGGCAAAGAAGTGGGAAAATTAGAGAAATTTATCGAAATTTTTATAAAACTAAGGAAAAGATCCCTTTTAAAAGAAGAACACCAACTGATTGGTATAATCTAATGATTTTAGAATTTGAAGATGAAATGAGAAAAGCAATTGAAAATTTAGAATTTGAAAAAGCAATTAAATGGCGAGATGCAATTTATAAATTAAAAGAAGGAACTGATATCTATGATGTTTTACATGTTGTTGATGATTTAAGAATTGTCCGTCAACTTCCATCTCTAAAATCTTTTTATGAACATTCGATTGATGAATTTTCTCCATTAGTTAAAAAATCTTTCGAGGATTTTTCAGAGAAAAAATTTTTAAAAGAACAAAGATTAAAACTAAAAGAGGCAATTAAAAGATCTCTTTTACAAAAGAAATTAGGTCCATTAGGTTTATCTCAGGATAAAAATGGTAATCTCTATCTTAGTGAGTTTCCTTCAAAAGAGATAAAATTTTATTTAAATGATGGATGGAATAGTTTTTCCGGTGCTTGTTTTCCTCAAGAAGGAATTTATGGCAATAAAAATCAATGTCAATATAAAGTAAAAGGCAAAAAAATAATAATTAATCTTACTGAAAATTCCTTTATTTTTTGGTTCTTGAATTTATTAAAATCTCTTGATAAAAATAAAGGGAAAAAAATCAGTTTATCAATTTTGATAGAAGATAATGGATGGAAAGAAAAATTTTTCAAAAATAAAAGAGTTGAAATTCCTTATCGTCAATTTTTTGCCTTTAAATTCAAAATCACTGGATTTAAACTTATAAATTAGATATGTTTATTAAGTTGAAAAAGAAAATCAGCAAAAAAAAGATAAAAAAGTTTTTAGATAAAGATTGGGTAATTAACCTTTTTAATCGGAAAATAAAAAAATATTTTCCTGGGGCGAAAATAGATGATCTTGAAATTGAGATATTAAGAAATTTTTTAGGCAAATTTAAAAATTTGACCATTAGATATAAATTATTTTTAAATTTTGGAAGATATAAAAGAAAAGAAAATGTTTTAGCTAAAATCAATGCTTTAACAACAGTGCCAAAAAGATGGTTTTTAGTGGCAAAACTTTTAAAGAAAAATTGTTTTAAAGAAATACCAGTTATTTTAGATTATCTTCCTTCTTTTAATGTAGTATTTTATAAAGAAATAAAAGGTAAATCTTTACAAGATATTCTTCAAGAAAAAAGGATTTCTAAGATTTTAAAAATTATTCCTCAAATTGGTCTTCTCCTTAAGAAATTCCATTCTTTGAAAATTAAAGATTTTCCTATTATTAAAAATAAAAAAGAAGAAGAAAAAGAACATCGTCATTGGTTTTTTCTAATAAGAAAATGTTTACCTTCTTTTGAAAAAAGAATGAAAAAAATTTATTATTCATTGAAAAAATTTAGGGAAAGAAACAAAAACTTTTTTCTTAAAGAAAATGATTATATCTTAACCCATGGTGACTTTCATTTTGGCAATCTTATTCTTAGTGGAAAGAAAATAAAAATTCTTGATTTTAGCGAAAGTGATCTCTATGATCCATTAAATGACGTTGCCTCATTTTTAGCTCAAACTGAATCAATGTTAAGATATTATCTTCCTAAGAAATTTTTACTTTACCAAAAAAATATAGAAAATATCTTTTTAAAAAACTATTTTAAAAAAAAGATAGGAAAAAGTGAGTGGATAAGAATAAAATTCTTTAAAATAAGAAACTTTTTACAAATGGCTGGTATTTTATCTTTTGTGATCTGGCCACCAAAAGACAAAATTTTAGCTGTCAAAAAGAGTCTTGATTTGGCAGAAAAAGAATTAATCAATCTAAAACTATGAAATATATTGATCTTCATCTTCATTCTTTTTATTCTGATGGTATTTATTCGCCTCAAGAATTAATAAAAAAAGCAAAGAAAAATGGTTTTTCTGTTATTTCCTTAACTGATCACCATTGTCTTGATGGGATAAAAGAAGCAATTGATTTTGGTAAAAAGTTTGGGATAAAGGTTATTCCTGGAGTGGAAATTTATACTTTTTTTAGAAATTATCACCTTCATATTTTGGGATATAATTTTGATCCGAAAGATAAAAAAATCAATCTTTTCTTTAAAGAAAATCAGATTAAACATGCTCAAAGAGTTGCTCAGTATCTCAAAGAAATAGAAAAAGATGGTTGGATAATAGAAAAAAGAAAGGACAAATTTTTACCTTCCTATTTAGGAATCAGTTGGATAGTGGAATTAATTAAGGATAACCCTATTAATTTTAAAAAAATAAGAAAAGATTTCAAAAATAAAGAAATTATTACTTCTGGAGAAATTCTTAAGCGTTATTTTCTTGAATCTGCTCAGAAAATTTGGCAAAAAAGTGAAATTTTTCTTCCTACAGCTATTGATTTGATTAAAAAAGCTGGTGGTTTAGTTGTGCTGGCTCATCCAGTTCAACAACTTAGTTGGCGAGATGATTGGCTTTTTCCAATTTTAAAGAAAAAAGGATTAGATGGTATTGAAGCTATTTCTTCTCATCATAATTGGGCTAATATTGAGCATTATCAAAAAATAGCTAAAGAATTAGGATTTCTTGTCAGTATTGGCTCTGATTTCCATGGTGATTTACCAGAAGAATGGGGTTTTCCTATTAGAAGTCTTTGGCAATATTTTAAAATTGGCATTGACAAAGAAATTAAAAAATTATTGTCAAAAATTAAAAGATAGTTTTCTATGAAAGTCCTTTTTGCTACTTCTGAATTAACTCCTTTAGCTAAAGTTGGTGGTTTAGGGGATGTATCCGGTGCCTTACCAAAAGCTTTAAAAAAATTAGGTGTTGATATTAGAGTTGTTTTACCCCGTTATGAGATTATTGATGAGAAAAAATATCCGCTTAAATTTTTAAATGAAAAAAGGATCAGATTCGGCCAAGTTGATGAATTGATAAAAATTTATAAAACAAAAATTCCTCAATCTGAGGTTTTAGTTTATTTAATTGAAAATAAGAAATACTTAAGCAGTGGTGATATTTATTTTGAAAAAACTGCCTTCGTTGAGAAATTTATCGAAATAGAGCGTTTTTTATTTTTCTCAAAATCAATTTTAGAAATTTTGCCTCTCTTAAATTGGCAACCGGAAATTATTCATTGTCAGGATTGGCACTGCGCAATTTTGCCACTTTTGATAAAATTACCAAGCCAAAATTTAAAATTCAAAATTCGAAGTTTATTGACCATTCATAACCTAGCTAATCAGGGGAGATGGCAGGCCGAAAAAATTTTTGATTTCCTTGGACTAAAAGGTAATGAAAATGAATCTTTAAAAATAAAATTTGGTCCAGAACAATTAGATCTTAATCTTCTCCAACAAGGAATTCTTAATGCTGATTTGATTAATACAGTCAGCCCATCTTATGCTAAAGAAATTTTGACTCAAGAATTTGGCGAAGGTTTAGAAAAGACATTGAAAAAAAGAAAAAAAGATTTATTTGGCATTTTAAATGGTATTGATGAAGAAAGGTTTTCACCAGAAAATGATAAAGAAATTAAAATTAATTATTCAATCAAAACTTTAGAGAGAAAAGAAATTAACAAAAAAGATTTACAAGAAAATTGTCATTTACCAATTTCTTCTTCTCCAATTTTTGGTTTTGTCGGGCGACTGACTGATCAAAAAGGTTCTGAATTGATTGTCCAAATTGCTCCGGAGCTAATAAAAATTGGTGTTCAGTTTGTTTTTTTAGGGCAGGGACAAGATTTTTACGAAAATCAACTTTTAGATTTGGCCAGAAAATATCCAAAAAATGTCTATACCAAAATTGGTTTTGACGCAAAACTGGCCCAAAAAATTTATGCTGGAGCAGATCTATTTTTAATGCCATCTCGTTTTGAACCTTGTGGTTTAGGTCAAATGATCTCTATGAAATATGGAACAATTCCTGTTGTTCGAGCAGTCGGTGGCTTGAAAGATACCGTCGAAAATGTTAAAGTAATAAACAATAAAGTTAAAGGAACTGGCTTTGTTTTTAAAAAATACAGTTCTGATGAATTGTTGATTACTCTTAAAAAGGCGATTAAAATTTTTCAAAATAAAAAGATCTGGCGAATCATTCAAAAGAAAGCAATGAGGAAAAATTTTTCTTGGCAGATTTCTGCTAAAAAATATTTATCCCTTTATAAAAAACTCTTAAATTATGAAATCAGAAATTCGTAAACATTATTTCTTAGATAAATATGTCATTATTACTCCAGGTCGGGCAAAAAGACCACGAGGGACAATTGCTAAGGCTATTATTATTCCTGAAAAAAGTTGTCCATTTTGCCCTTCTCATATTGAGAAAAATTTAGTTATTAAAGCCTATCCTTCTTTAAAAAATTGGCAATATTTGGCTTTAAAAAATAAATATCCAATTGTCACCTTAGATAATCCAAAAGCCTATGGTCAACATGAAGTTTTGATTGATACTCCTGATCATTTTAAACAATTAGCCCAATTTAAATTAGAAGAAATAGTTGGTCTTCTTGAGGTTTACAAAGATCGAATTAAAAATCTTTCCAAAATTAAAGATATTGAATACATCTTGGTCTTTAAAAATGAAGGTTCTAAAGCCGGTGCTACTTTAATTCATGCCCATTCTCAAGTTTTTGCCTCAAAGATTTTACCACCGGAAGTTGTTGAGGAACAGTCAGCGGCGAGAAAATATAAATCAGAAAAAGGAGTTTGTCCTTATTGTCAAATCTTAAAAAAAGAAGAAAAAGGACCAAGAAAAATTTTTTCAAATAAAGAAATAGTTGCCTTTTGTCCTTATGCTTCTGAATATCATTATGAAGCCTGGATTTTACCAAGAAGACATGTTGATAATATTACTGAATTAACAAAAAAAGAAACTATTTCTTTTGCTAAAGTTTTAAAAAAAATTTTAGTTAAAATTTTTATTTTAAATTTGGAATACAATTTTTTCTTCCATCAAATTGTTCATGATCCAGATCAACACTTTTATTTAAAAATCCAGCCACGTGAATCAATTTGGGCTGGTGTTGAACTTGGTTCAGGGATTATTGTCAATTCTTTGCCACCGGAAAAAGCAGCTCAGTTTTACCGAAAATAAAACTACTTTACTTCTTCTATATAAACTTCGAAGATATCTCCTATTTTTATTTCTTCACTTCCTTGATATTTTATTCCACACTCTTCTCCTTCAGATGCTTCTTTTGCTTTTATTTTATTGATCTGTAATTCAGCCAATATCCCTTCACCAATAATTTCTTTATTCCGCCAAATTCTTATTTTTGAATTTGGTTTTATCTTTCCTTCTAAGACCTTACCACCAACAATAGAAAAATTATCTCCTTTTCTGAAGGTAGCTAAAATTTTTAATTTTCCTAAAAGAATTTCTTTAATTTTTGGTCCACTTATTTTTTCTATCTCCTTCTTTATTTTTTCCAGGAGATCATAGATAACATTCGAAAGATAGATTTTCACCCCTTCTTTTTCAGCAATCTTTTTTGCTTCTTTTAAAATCCCAACATTAAAGCCAACAATAATAGCTGATAGATTTTTTCCTTCAATGACCTCAATTTCATTAATTGGACCAAGTCTACTTTTAACAATATTTATCTTTACCGTTGGTATTTCTAATTTTTTGATTCCTTCAATTAAAGATTCTAATGAACCTAAAACATCAGCTTTTAAAATTAAATTTAATGATTTAATTGTCTCTTCTTTTTCAGTTTGTTGGAGAATAGACCCCTTTTTTAAAATTTCTTTTCTTATTTTTATTTCTTTTTTTATTTTTTTAAATTCATTTTCACTTTTTACTTCTAAGATTTCTCCGACTATTGGTAAAGTTTTAAACCCAATTATTTTCACAGGCATTCCTGGCACAGCTTCTTTGACATCTTTTCCTTGCCAATTGCGAAGAGCCCTAACTCGGCCATAACTTTCGCCAGCTATAATAAAATCTTTAATTTTTAATTTACCGGTTTGAATAATTGCTGTAGCAACTGGCCCCTCCCCTTTATCTAAATGGGCCTCAATGATTGTTCCAATGGCTGGTCGATTTAAATTAGCCATCAATTTTTCTTTTTCTAAATCAGCGACTAACAGAATTAAATCTAAAAGTTTATCAATTCCTTGCCCTGTTTTAGCTGAGACTTCTTGACAAATTGTCTTTCCACCCCATTCTTCAGGAGTAAGATTCAATTCAGCCAATTGTTTTTTTATTTTTTCTGGATCTGCTTCTGGTTTGTCGATTTTATTAATGGCTACAATAAAAGGTAAATTTTCCTTCTGGATAATTTTTAGAGATTCAATTGTTTGTTCTTGGACACCATCATCAGCCGCTATGACTAAAATAGCTAAATCTGCTACTTGACCACCTCGCATTCTTAATGTTTTGAAAGCTTCATGGCCTGGTGTATCAATAAAAGTAATAAGACGATTATTTTTAGAGACCTGATAGGCACCAATATGTTGAGTAATTGCCCCTGGTTCTTGAGAGGCAATTTGAGTCTGGCGAATAAAATCAAGAAGGGAAGTTTTACCATGATCAACATGGCCCATCACTACAATTATCGGAGGTCTTGGTTCTAACAATTTTTTATTTTCCTCTTTTAATAATTTTTCTAATTTTTCTTTTAATTTAGATGCTTTTTCTATTTCAATTTTTTCTTCTGTTTCTTTTTCAACTTTAAAGCCAAGTTGTTCAGCGATAATGACAGCAATTTCAAAATCTAAATTATCATTAATGGTGGCTAAGACACCATTTTTAATTAATTGTTGAATAACTTTAGTTACAGGTAAATTTAATTTTTCTGCCAACTGATGGACAGTAATAACTTCAGGAATAGTGATTTTTCTTTCTTTTAAAACTTCTTTTTTAGTTAATTTTTCTTTGAGTTCAGCCAAATATCTTTTTTTCTCTTCTTCTTTCTTTTTTGCTTGCCAAGCTTCTATTACTTTCTTTGCCTGTTCATCAGGAATCTGAATTGCTTTCATACCAATGTCAAATCCGAGCTCAGGTAATTTTTCTTTAAGCTCCTTGGTAGTGACTTTTAATTTTCTGGCCAATTCAGAAATGTTCATATTAGTTGATAAATAAAAAAAGATTGGTTTAATAATAGGCAAAATTTTTAATTTTGTCAATGAGAAATAGATTCTTTACCGATCAACCAAACTTCTGGCCAAGGTCGATAATGAGATTTCCAAACCTCCTCTTTTCTTTCACCATTAGGATAAGTGATGATACGGGTGAATTCTGTATCAGCCCCTGCTACTGCCTTTTCAACTTTTTTCTTTTCGCCTGGTTTTAACTCTTCAGTTTCAATATACCTTGGTGGTCCGGGCGGAACGATATTGAAAATTTTTGGCGGTGTAATCTCAACTTTTCGACCATCAGAGGTGCCATATAATTCAAAAATCAATTTTGTTCCTTCAATTTTTGTTTGGAGTAAAAGCCAACTTTGATAATCATTGATGAAACGAAAATCAGGCCAGGGATTATAAATTGTGGCATCAACACCAGCTGGTTCATAATAGATGACTCGGAAGGCATGGGGCGTTCTTTGGGTAATAGGTAAGCCGGCAGATAAAGCAACACGGAAAGCGGTTGTTCCAATCTGGCAAAGACCACCCCCTAATTCAGGAATAGTTCTATCCCCTTTTATCACTAATTCTGGTAAATAACCTTTACTTTCATTTATTTCCCCTAAAGCTTTGAGCAAAGAAAATTCTTCACCTGGTTTAATTAAAATTCCATTTAAATTTTTTGCCCCAATTTTAATGTTATTAATTCTATTTTTTGGTGAACCTTTAAAATCTGATTCACCTCGACCAACTAATTCTTTAATTCCTAATTCATTGATATCACTAATAAGAATTGTTGGCTTAATAGTTTCCACTTCGAGTTCGATCTCTTTAAATTTCAAAAAAATATATTCTTTTATTTTTTTAACATTTTCTTCAATTTTCAATTTTTTTCCTTCTTGGGAAATTTGGAATTCAACAACTTTTTCATTTTCTATTTTAAATTTTGCTTCTTTAACTGGTTGATCGATTTCTTTGGCAATATTTTTTAAAAAATCAACAATTTTATCTTGATTTAGGTCAAATTCAATTTTTCCATTCTCTTTCTTAAAATCTATCCATTTTTTAAGAAGTTCCTTAGAAATTGTCCACTTCTTTTTACCATAAATTAGATAAATTGGTGCTGTGTCAATGATTTTTTCTATTTCAGATAAAGAAACTTCAATTTCTTGTCTATAAATTTTTGGTTTTAAAATGATAGTTTCAAGTTGAATAGGTTCTAAATTTAAATTAGCTAAACGATTTTTTAAATCTTCTATAGCCTTTTGGTAATTGAAACTAAAACCTTCTTTTTCTGGGATGATTTTCCATTCACCGGCTTCATATTTTAGAGAAGCATCTTTTGGTGCTTCTTCTAAAGAGGAAAATTTTTCTTTAAGAATTTTTAAAATTTCTTCGGAAGAAAAATCAACTGGTAAATAGATTCTTTTTTCTTTGAAATAAGAAAAAGGATTTTTTCTTTGTGGTAAAAGAAAAATTTCTTCAATTACTTCATCAATTTTGAAATGGATAATCCTTCTGGTCAAATCTGGATCAGACAAAGCAATAACCATTGGATAAAGAGTCATTTCTTTTCCTAAGGCAGAAAGTTTTATTCCTTCTCTTTCTATTTGAAGAACTTTCTCTTCTAAAAAATTTTCAACCTCTTCTTTTGATAGCCCTTTTAGGTTATATTTTCCCAGATAAAGATTGGTTATTACTTGATTGGCATATTTTTTTTGATAAAAAACGAAGAAATAAAAAAGCATTCCGATTAAAAGAAAAATAAAAAAGATAGAAAAAAATGTTTTTTTCCAACTCATTTTATTTTTTTATTTTTACTTTTTTTACCCCCTCCTCTTTTTTCTTAATTGGTAAATTAATAGTTAAGATACCATTTTTAAGAGTGGCTTTAACTTCTTCGATTTTTACTTCAGCTGGTAAAATAACTGTCCGGGAAAAATGTCCCCAAAAACATTCCTGGTGGAAATATTTAATTTCTTCTAACTTTTCTGAATCTTCCCTCTCTCTTTTACCTTTGATAGTTAAAATATCTTTATCAATTGTTATTTCTAAATCTTCTGGTTTAACACCAGCTAAGGCAGATTTAACAATAATTTCTTCCCCTTTTTGATAGATATCTAAAGAAAGTTTTCCTTCTGAAGTTTCTGGTAGCCACAATTCTTTTTTTTCTTCCTTTTCTTCTTTTTTAACAGCTTCAATTTCTTTACCTGTTTTCTTTAAATCTTCTTCTGATAATTTAGTAATTTTACTCCAAAAAGATGACTTTATTTTTGCTTTTTCCATATCTTTTTTAAAAGATAATTAAAAGAAAGACCAGTTAAAAAAATAATAATTAACAATAACAAAGTAAGAAAAATAGCTAAAGGATAAAACCCAAAACCGATTATTAGACCAATTAAGGAAACAAACAAAAGAGAAAAAAGAGAGCTTATTGCTTCTTTTGCTTCCCCTTTTTGAATAAAATTTATACTAATGACAAAGACTCCTAAAATAAGGACTGCTGGTAAAATAACCAAATCAGTTTTTGAGTAATAAGTGAGAAAAATTTTTAAAGATAACAAAGAAAGGGAGGTACCAGCTAAAGAAGATAAAAGATAAGATTTCATTTCCAAAAATTTTTCTTTATCTTTTCTAAACCAGTAGATAAGGCTACTAAAAATTACTGATAAAATTAGTCTTAAAATAATTTGTCCTGTTGTTAACATAATTTTATTCTAATTAGATTTTGATTATTTTTCAATAATCAATCCTCTTTTTTCTCCTTCCAAAATATCTTTACCTTCCCCTGGCCAATCATGGATTGCTTGATAAAGTATTTCTGATGAATAAAGAAATTTTTCGCCTCGACGCGTTCCTGGATCATTAGTAATGATTTTATTTTTCTTATAACCTCGAATCACAAGCATATGATAATAAGGACCTGGTCTTCGATAATAAGGATTGCCAAGGAGCCGGCCAGCTGCCGGAACAATAACTGGATTGCCTTTAGAAAGTTCTTTTTTAATTTCTTCAATTGTGATTCTATCTAATATTCTTATTTTTTGCCAGCCATAATATTCTTTAGCTAATTTACCTACTTCCTCTAAAGTCAAATCTTTATGTTCTCCCCAATTTTTTATCTGCCAATTGACTAAATTCTGAATTTCTCTTTCCATTGTTTCTTTATCTAAATTCTTTCCTAAAAGAAAATAATGAACCATAATAAGAGCTGCTTCTTCACAGGCATTGTTATGAAGATCATCCCAAATTCCATAAGGTGCTTGTGGCATAAAAGGAACTTCTAAAAAAACATCTTCTTTAATTTCTGATAGCTGATTTTCTTTAAATTCACTTTTATTTTCTAATTCTTCATTGTTAATTATTTGATTTTGTTTTACTTCTTGCTTTTTTGGGATTTTTTCAAAAAATGGGAGAATGATTTGATAACCGGTCATTAATACCAAACAAAAAGCAGCAAAGATAATAAAAAATTTCTTTATTTTTTCTCCTTTAGAATTCATTTTTTTATGGCTGCTTTGATAAATTCCTTAAAAAGTGGATGAGGTGAGAGTGGTCGAGATTTAAATTCTGGATGAAACTGAGTAGCTAAGAAAAATGGATGATTCCTCAATTCAATAATTTCAACCAAATTTGATTTTGGATTGATACCAGAAAAAACTAAACCTTTCTTTTCCAAAATTTCTTTAAATTGATTATTGACTTCATAGCGATGACGATGTCTTTCAAAGACAATTGGTATTTTTACTTTTTTTTCACCAAAATAAGCATGATAAGCTAAAGTTTTTTCTTTCAATAGACAAGGATAAGCGCCTAATCTCATACTTCCTCCATAGTGGGCCTTTTGGATATTTTTTAATTGTTCAGGTATTAAATCAACAACTGGATATTTAGTTTTTGGATTAATTTCTGTTGAGTGAGCATTTTTAAGACCAGCGACATTTCTAGCAAATTCAACAACTGCCAGTTGTAAACCGAAACAAAGTCCAAAGAAAGGAATTTTATTTCTCCGGGCATAACCAATAGCTTTGATTTTTCCCTCTGTACCCCTTTTTCCGAAGCCACCAGGAACAATGATACCATCAAAATTTCTTAACTCCTTTAATAAACGTGGATTTTTCTCATATCTTTCTGATTCAAGCCAAAAGATTTTTGGATTTCTTTTAAAGAACCAGACTGCATGTTTGATTGCTTCAATGACTGAAAGATAAGAATCAGATAAAGTAAATTTACCACTGGCAAAATATTTACCAATAATCCCAATTTTTACTTCTTTCCTTGCTTTCTTAATAGTTTTAACTAAGCCAGCCCAATCTTTTAGGTTCCTCTTTTTTATTGGGAGATTAAATTTTTTCAAAATTTTTTTACCTAACCCTTCCTTTTCAAAATTTAAAGGAATTTCATAAATTGAGTCAACATCTGGTGCAGAAATGACATCTTCTTCCGAAATATTGCAAAAAATAGAAATTTTCCTTTTCCGTGGCTGATCAAGAGGAAGGGCAGCCCGAGCGATAATTAAATCTGGCTGGATACCAGCTTCATTTAAAAGACGAGTTGCCTGCTGAGTAGGTTTAGTTTTCATCTCACCCAATTTTTCTGGGATAGGTAGATAAGAAACTAAAATAAAAAGAACATTTTTTGGATTCTCTAAGTGCATCATTCTAGCTGCTTCTAAAAATAAAGCATTTTGATATTCACCAACTGTTCCGCCGATTTCGACTAAAACAAAATCAGCCTTTGTTTTTTGACTAACCCTTTTGATTCGACTAATTACTTCCTCAGGAATATGGGGAACAACCTCAACACATTTGCCACCATATTCTAATCTTCTTTCTCGATGAATAACTGCCTCATAAACTCGACCTGTTGTCATATAATTATCTGAGTAAATATTTTCATCTAAGAATCTTTCATAGGTGCCAATATCCTGATCTGTTTCATCACCATCTTCTGTGACAAAAACTTCACCATGTTCAATAGGATTCATTGTTCCAGCATCAACATTGATATAAGGATCAATCTTAATAGCTGTGACTTTATAACCGTAAGATTTTAAAATTCTCCCAATTGAAGCGGTGGCTGTTCCTTTACCAACACCAGAAAGAACACCACCAATGACAAAAATGTAACGACTCATATTTATTTTTTAGAAACACAAGGATTATTTTTAAGATAAAATCTCCATTTTTTATTTGCCCAATATTTTCCAGCATAATCAATACCAATTCTTTTACTGGCAACAATTTCTGATTTTTTTATTTTTATCCCCCTATCTTCTAACCAAATTCTTTTACTTTTGACTAAATCTTCCCCGTAAAATGATTTATCTAATTTTAGATAGCGACATAATTTTCCTGGTCCATTGGCTAACTGAAATTTCAATTTATTATACTTATTTTTTTTAATTTTAAAAGATATTGGCTCTAAGGCTCTGATCAAAACACACCTTGGTAATCCTTCTTTTTCAGTTGAGATATTTAATTGATAATACATTCCATAAACTAAATAGATATAAATGTGGCCACCGACTAAATATTCAGCTCTATTTCTTAATGTTTTTTTCATTTTATAACCATGAGAGGCTCTATCTTGTGGTCCAATATAGGCTTCTGTTTCAACAATTTTTCCAGCAATAATTTTCTTTCTATATTTTCTAATCAAGATTTTTCCTAATAAATCTTTTGCTACAATCAATGTTGGTCTAGTAAAAAATTTTCTTTTTAATCGTCCAATCATCTTTAAATTTTATAATATTTTTATTTTTTGACAAATAAAAAATGGGCTCGGCCCGATTCGAACGGGCGACCTTTACGATGTCAACGTAACGCTCTAACCAACTGAGCTACGAGCCCAATAAATTGGACCGGATGGGATTTGAACCCACGACCTCTACGATGCCATCGTAGCGCTCTAACCAACTGAGCTACCGGCCCTAATTGCCCAGGGCGGGACTTGAACCCGCACGCCATAAAAATATGGCCAGGCTCCTCAGGCCTGTGTGTATACCAATTCCACCACCTGGGCTTCTTTATAATATTATATTATTCCTTTATAAACTGTAAACCTCTTATCTAAATTTCAAACTGTTTAAGGTTTATTTTTTTCCTTCAATTATTTCTAAAACATCGCGAGCAGAATTTTCTCCTACCATTCCTTCAAAAAATTCAAGTTGATCAAGTTTATAAAGTAAAATGATGACAAAAAAGATTCCTGTTATAAAGATAGATTTAAAAAGAGAAGTTAAAAAAGATTGATAAGATTGGACAAAAGAAAGATTAATAAAAATAATAAGAGTAAAAAGATAAATAGGTACCCATTGTAGTTTAGGATATCGTTCTTGATAAAGAGCAATCATTTCTTTTCTCAGTCTTTGGGCTTCTTGTAATGAAGCCATAATTCTTGCTAATACTGCTTTATGTAAATCAGAAAGACTTTTTTCTTGAGAAATTTTTTCAATAAGATTGTGAATTGAAGTAAGAGTAGTTGTTTTTCGAGTGAAAGGATAATACCATTTTTTTTCTTTTAAAATAGGTTGATAATGTGCTTTTAGAATTTTTCCTACTTCAATTTGGGCTTGATCAAAATGCTGAAAACATCGATAGATGAAAGACATATTTCCATCAAATTTTGAGATAGTATCTCGAATTTGACTATATCTGAGGCTCTGTTTAGAAATAAAGAATCCAGCAAAAATAGCAAAGATGAAAGTTGAGATTGTAAGAAAAAGTTTTATATCATCAATATTTAAGAGAGGAGGAATTTGAATTAGATAATAGAGAAAAAAGAAAATAACAAAAATTATTAATATAAACAAAGAGTTTTTCATAGGCCATTGAAAATTTTATAATAATTTTATATCTCCTTACTTTTCATTTCTTTCATTTTCTTTTTATATCTTCTCAAATAATACAACTTTGCCCTTCTGACTTTATATCTTTTTAAAAGTTCTATTTTAATAATTGTTGGTGAATGAAGAGGATAAATTTTTTCAATACCAATTCCATCAGCGCCAATTTTTCGAACAGTAAAAGTTGCTCCTGGAGTATTACCACCGCGTCTTTTAATAACTATTCCTTCAAAAATTTGAATCCTCTCTTTTTCTTTTCCTTTAGCATCTTTTTCTTTTATTT
>JBKBVX010000029.1:0-6643 GCA_046289355.1 Patescibacteria group bacterium | reverse complement strand
ATATTTTCATTTTTTAACAAATATATAGCCTTGATAAGAGTTTTAAGATCTTTTTGGTAACCGAGTCTACAAATTGTTGCAAGAATTATTTTATTTTTTAACTCAAAATTATTTCTTAAATAACCTCTTTTAATGTTTCGATATTTCTCTAAATTTATTCCATTTTCTATTAAAAGAAGTTTGCTATTTTTAATTAATCTTAATTTTTTAGCTAAATTATAATCATCTTTACCAACACAGGTTAAATAATCAACAAATAAATTATTAGTAATCACTTCCAAAAACAAAAAAATAAAGTTAAAAGGAAATTTTCTTCTTATAAAATGAATTCCATGAAGAGTGTAAATAAACTTAAAGTTTTTTCTAAAAGTAAAAAATAGAGTGACCTTTAAAAAAATACCTGCTCTGGTTCCATGAGCATGAACTATCGAAGGTTTTGATTCAAAAATTGTTTTCTTTAAGTTTCTGATTATTCCTAAAAAAGATTTTTTAGATGGAAAATAAACTTTAAAATCTTTTAATTCTTCTTCAAATTCTTTAGAAGGATTGCTTGGAAGAAAAAAAACAAAATCAAAATCAAATTTTAAACTTTTAGCAATATCTAAAGCTACTTTCTCGCCTCCAGAAAATTTCTCAGTGCTTAAAACAAGAAGAATTTTCTTTTTCATAATTCTTTAAGTATTTTTAAAGCTTTTTGATAGCTTTCTTTAAATTTTTTCCTATAAAATAAAACCTTCGCTTTCCATAAAAGGTTTCTATGTACCATTCTTAAAAAAAATTCAATTTTACGGTAATTTTTGTAACCTAAAAAGGAAAAGAGGAAAAATAATAAAGCAAAAATATTAAATCTAAATTTTAAAGATCTTATAAACATTTCCCTTCCTTTTTTTAAGTTATTGGCTAAGCAGTAAAAATTACCTAATCTAGAATATTGCCACGCCAAAAACCATTTAAAATGACTATTTAATTTGATATCTTTTTTTAAGTTCTCGGTAAATTCATTTAATAATGCTTCTATCCTTTTTACAAATTTTAATGGATCTTTATTTTCAACATAAGAACCTTGCTCAGGATGCCTTGAATATAAAGAAATTGGTTCTCTACTCATTAAAGCTGTTCTTTTAAGATTATTCTCGTTTTTTAAAAAATATCTATAAAACATACCTATTTCATCAACCCCATTTTGTTCTCGCTTAAAATACCCAGCTTCTTCTACTACTTTTCTTCTTACAATTAAATTAACTGGGCCACCATGTTCATAATTAATTATTTTTTTCGTTTCTTCGTTAAAAGTCCAGGCCATTGTTGACAAAATGTCTATTTCTAAATGTTCATCTAAGTAGTTTACTCGTTTTTCTAAATTTTCCGGGTAAAAAATATCATCTTGATCTAAAAAGGCTATATATTCTCCTTGAGATTTTTGACAAGCTATAGTTCTTGGAATTGCTGGCCCTCCTGTATTTTCTTTTAATTCTATAAGCTTTATCCTTGGATCTTTTTCGGCATATTTCTTTACTATTTCAACGGTTCTGTCTTTTGAACCATCATCAACAATGATCATATCCCAATCTTTAAATGTCTGCCATAATACACTTTTAATAGCTCTTTCAATAAATTTTTCTCCATTATAAGTTGGGGTAATAATTGAAACTTTAGGCATTTTATTTTATGAATTTAAATTTGATAATAATTTGACTGCTTCGTTATATGATTCTCTATAAATCTTCTTAAATTTATTCATTTTTCTGTAGTTAAAAACTATTTTTTTTATTTTTTTTAAAAAAATATCCAAGATTATATTCAATTTTCTCATTTTTATAAAACTTAAAATTTTTAGACAAACACCAATAGCCTTTTTATTATTTATTATTAATTTTTCGGCATACTTTTTCATTTCTTCAAAATTTCCCAATAGGCCATATCTATAACTTAACCAAAAGTAGATTGAAATATAATTGGATTCTATAAATTCAGGAATTTTTTCTTCACCGATAGTTTTACTCAAAAAATCTAATTTTTTTAAAAACAAAATGTCTCTTTTGATAAAACGTTGAATAACATCTGGATTATAATTCAAACCAGAAATCTGGGCGCCATGACGAAAATATAGTATTGTAGGTTTTTCAAAGACAAAAACATTTTCTTTGAAAAACAATTTATATCTAATTAAAAAATCAATTTCATCAATTCCAGTCAATTCTTCATCAAAAAAACCGATTTTTTTTATTATTTCTGATTTAAAAGCTAAACAAGATGTATTTCCATTGATTATATCAATGATCTTTTTATGTTTAAAATCCACAACCCAAGTATTAGCATTAATAATATTAACGTTTTTGTTTTGAAAAATTTCAACTCTCTCTTGAATACTTGTTGGCAATAATAAATCATCATCGTCTAAAAGAAATACATAATGCCCTTTAGCTATTTTTAGTCCTTCATTTCTCGGTTTAGCAGGACCACCAGAATTTTTTGAAAGTCTTATAAGTTTAACTCTATTATCATTCTTTTTGATTTCTTCAATTATGTATGGAGTTTTGTCTGTAGAACAATCATCAACCACGATAACTTCTAAATCTTTAAAAGTTTGATTTAAAACACTTTCTAATGTCCTTTTTATAAATTTTTCTCTGTTATAAGTAGTAATTATTATTGAAACTTTTACCATGGTTATTTAAACCTTAAAAGTGCATTTAATTCTGATAAAGCTTGCCAAATCCTTAAATAAATTAATTTCCAAAATAAAAATCTTACAGATAAATTAAATTTTAATAAAGAATATTCTAAACTTGAATAATCATAAAATTTTTCATTCTTAATTTCTAAAATTTTTTTAATCATAAATTCCACTCTATGTTTATAAGTATGAAAAGCTAAAACTAAATTTCTACCATTCTTAGCGATTTCTTCTCTTTCTTCTTCATTTTTGAGGTAGTAATTAATTTTCTCTCTTAAATCTTTATAGGTTCCGTCATAAACTACTAGGTGTTTCTTATCTTCAAAAAGTTCTTCAAATCCGTTATTTCTTATTCTATTAGTTAACAGCAGGTTTCCTGAACATAAAGCTTCAAAAACCCTCATATTTATATCATTATTAACATTATAATTAACAACTATTCGAGCTTGAGAATAAATTTTGCCAATATCCTTACAATCAACTGAACTAATAAAAGAACTAGGAAAATCTTTTTTAAGTTTTAATAATAATTTCTTTCTCCATCCTCTTCCTAATTGTCCAATAAAAGCAACATCGTAAATCTTTTCTAAATCTTGTTTACCATGCCATTCAGGATCACAGGCTAAAGGAAGCCAATAAACATATCTATTATGCTTTTTGAATTTTTCGACATATTCTTTTTGGGCAACAAAAATAATATCGAAGCTCTTAGCCATTACTTTATCACAAACAAAAGAAGTATGAGAGTCAATAATCCAAATTGCTTTAGGATGGTAATTAACATCTAAGATATAATGACTACTATCATCAATTGCCAAAATGAAATCTGGTTTTATTTCATAAATTTTTTGAAAATTATCATTATGATTTAAAACATAAACTTTATTCTCTTTTTCTAAAATCTTCAAAACATATTGTCCGGTTGTACAAGCAAAAGATTGATTAAAAATTAAAATTATTTTCATTGTTAAAGATTTTATCCAATTCTTTTGGTATTTTTATTCTCCATTTTGCAATCAAAAATTTCTCGATTTCTGAAAAATTTACTCTTTTTTTAATTTTTCTTTTTTTGGCTAAAATTTTTCTCAATCTTAAATATCCATCTAATCTTCCTTTAATTATTGAGGGTAAAAGAAAGAATCTACCTTTTAATAAATTGATTCCGACTTGAGCTATTTGGGCCAAAATAATTAAATGAAAATTTTTTAAAATAAATTTAATCGGAAAATTTTTAAATAAATTCCAATTTTGATTTCTTGTCCCATAGTAAGCAGTAAATTTGCTCCGTATTCCCCCGGTAGCTCCTCTTTTATGATAAACAATTGAATTATGGCAATAAAAACTTTCCCAACCAGTCCATCTTAATCTTAAGGCCAAATCAAAATCTTCATAGTAAGCGAAAAAATCTTTATCAAAAATTTCATCATCAATCATAACATCTTTTAAGGCTTCAACTTTGTATAAAGCAGCACCTGCACATGGGCCTAAGATTTCTTCTTCTTTATTAAATAAACTTGGGGTTTGGTAAGCACCTTTGTTAAAGCCAAAACCTGTTTTTGACAATTCTAAGCCTACAGAATCAATATATTGGGGCCATTTAGCTAAAATCATTTTCGGCTGAATACTTCCTGCTTTTGGATATTTTTGAGCACATTTTACAAGTTCATCTAAAAAATTCGGTTCAACGGTTGTATCATTATTTAAAGTTAAAATATATTCACTTTTTCCTTCTTTTATCACTTCTCTTATGGCTACATTATTTCCTTCAGCAAAACCTAAATTTCCTTTATTTCTAATTAATCTAATATAACCTCCATATCTTTCTTCTAAAACATCTGGGTCGTTTCCCTTTGAGCCATTGTCAACAACAATCACTTCATAATCTTGATAAGTAATTCTCTTTAAAGATTCTATACATTCTATTGTATCTTTTAACCCATTCCGATTAAGAATTATTATTGAAACTTTCGGAGGCATTATTTTATTTTTTTAGATAGCCTCTGGGATTGAATGTTAAATAAAAATTTTTCTTTTGGATCAGTAATTGGAAAATTTTTGTTATCATAAATCAATCCAATTCCATAGTCTTCTTGTCCCCAACTTTTAACCATCTCTTTACTGTCGTATCGGTCTTTGATCTCTTTCCAGAATTGGGGAACTCTCCCCACACATTCTTTTGACCCCGGCATTATATCATGGAGAGCTATTATTCCAATATCCTCTAAGTAAAGACCACTCCTATTCCTGCCCATGTTTGGCTGGGCGATGAAATTATCTCTTTTGTTTTGTAATTCTGCTTGATCTCTTTCCAGAAAACTTCTACTTGACAGTCCGGAACAAATGGGTGATGAACTATATCGTGTAAAGCTATTACTCCCTCTCTTTTAACTAATGGGCTATACATTTCAAAATCTTTTTTAACTCCTTCATAAGTATGATCGCCATCGATAAAAAGAAAATCTAATTGATTGCCATTTAAAATTTTTTTTACCTTTTCCAAGGTTTCTTGTTTATGGGAATCTTCTCTTAAAAGATACAATTTTTGGTTTTCTTTTTTGAAGGCTTGAAAAATCGGAATTTTCCATTTTGGATAACCTCCGCCAAATTTGCCGCCTGGTAAATCAATGCTGATTATTATCGCATCTTCGGAGGCTATTCGAGAAAATAAAAAAAGTGTCCCGCCCTTAGCAGTTCCAATTTCTAAAATTGTTTTTGGTTTTATTTTTTCTAAAATTTTCAACAATTCCAATATCTCTTCTTGAATTTGTGCGGGTTTAATCAATCCCCAAATTTCTTCGGAGCTGAAATTAACTAATTCTTTCAAATCCAGATTTTTTCTATTTATTGATTTTATTTTCAAAAGAGCAGGAAATAGTAAAAGAGGTCGAAAAAAATAAGAAAAATTTTTTAAGAAGTATTTTTGGACCTTCTTTACGAAAAATTCTAATGCCCTTTTAATACCCTCTTCTATTAAATGTAAATGGTAAATTTTCATTTTAAAAATTAAAATAATATCTCATTCCTTTTTAACATTTCTACCAACTGACCCTTTTATCTGAATGAATTTTTAACTCTTTAATTTGATAATTTAGAGATTTAGCCATCTTTGATTTTTTTTGGATTTTATAGTACCACATAGTACGCTTTAAACCAAGATTTTACGAGTAAAATTTTATTAATTAATTAAAATTTTATAAAAATAAATTTAAAATCCCATTAAAAATTTTTGTCGATCCATCCTTTGAAAAATTGCAAAATATAAACATAAGAAATTTTTTTCTTTATTCTCCTTGTTTTTCTTACTATTTTATTTCTCTACTACATAGTACGATTTAAACATTTATAAAATGCTAATACTATTCTATCCCTAAATATTGAGTTCCATACACGTGTTTCTCTTTCTTTATCCTTCCCAGCCTTGATCAATGCAATTCCTTCTTTGGAAGAGGATGGCTTAAATTTTATATATAGCTTTTCTATTAAACGCATTTTTATTTTTTCTATTTGGTTATTATGATTCAATTCTGTACGCTCTTCTACTATTTGTTCAAGTTTTTTATCTAAATATAAACAATGTCTTTCAAATAACTTGATCCATTCTTCTTTTGTCCTCACATTTACATGTGTCCTATCGTTAACATCGTGTTCGCTTCCAGGAATATGTGTAACCAAAAATACGTATCCTCCTGGCTTTAAAACTCTCTTTACTTCTTCTATGCATCTTCTAAGAGAGAAAACGTGTTCTATGGTGTTAATCATGATTATAAAATCAAAGTAATTATTGCGGAAGGGCAACCTCTTTTTATCAATATCGCAAAGAAAAAGTTTTCCTTTTAAAAAAGGGGCTCTCTCTAAACCCGACTTTATGCTATATTCCGACACATCAACGCCATAAGCTTCGACTCCCAACTCATTAAATGATCGAACAAGCTCAGCTCTCCCACATCCAATTTCTAAAACCTTCTT
>JBKBVX010000028.1:0-6943 GCA_046289355.1 Patescibacteria group bacterium | reverse complement strand
AGAACTTCTTTCTGTGATTGCTAAAAAAACTCCTCATAAATTATTTATCAAAGAAATAAAATTGACTAACTTTGGTCGACAGTTAGCTAAAGATATTTTAAATCAAAAACAAAAATTACCTATGATCATTAAAAAATAAAATTATGGCTATCCCTAAAAAACTTTTAAATTATCTTAAGAAGAATAAAGTTAAGTTCGAACACGTAGTCCATAAGACTGTTTATACTGCCTATGATTTAGCTCAGACCCTCAAGGAAAAGTTAGATAAAATTGCTAAAAGTGTGGTTATCAAAACAGATAAAGGCTATGCCTTATTGGTCCTACCAGCTTCAAGATTAGCAGATCTTAAAAAGATAAAAAAAGCACTTAAAGCAAAAAAAATTGAGATCGCTAAAGAAGGAGTAATGAAAAGTTTCTTTAAGATCAAACCAGGTACTATTACGCCATTTGCTACTCTTCATAAGAAAGTTCCTCTTTTGATTGACAAAGCACTTCTTAAAGCAAAAGAAATATTGGTTTCAGCTGGTAGCTACACTGATTCGCTAAGACTTAAAGTCAAAGATTTTCTGAATTTAGAAAAACCAATAAAAGGAGATTTTGGAAAGAAAAAGTAATTATATGACATACATCGTTACTCTTGATCAATTTGCCGGACCTCTTGATCTTCTTGTTCAAATGATTGAAGAGGAAAAATTAGATATTTCTCGCATTTCCTTAGCTAAAATTGCCGATCAATTTGTCAATTATCTAAATCAAGTCAAAGATGTTAAACTTTCTGAATTAGCAGATTTTATATATTTTGCTGCTAAACTTCTTTATCTTAAATCAATTATTCTCCTTCCTACTCGAAGTCAAGTTGAAGAAGAGGAAATTTTAAAATTTGAAGAACAGATTAAAATTTATAAAGAATTTCGAGAAGCAACTCATCTTATAAAAAATCTTTTACAGCAAAAAAGATATTCTTTCAGTCGGGAAAAATTTTATCTAACAGGGGAATATTTCATTCCTCCAAAAAATGTTGATCTTAATAAAATTTTTATTGTTTTTCAGAGGATTATTAAAAATTTAGAAAAAAACCTTTTAATTGCTCAGAAAATAAAAAAAAGAATAATTTCTCTGGCTGATAAGATTAGAGAGATTAATGAACTTTTACTTGAAAAGAAAAAAATAAATTTTAGTGAAATTGCTAAGAAAGCTAAATCAAAATTAGAATTGATTATTCATTTCTTGGCTGTTTTAGAATTAGTGAAGAGAAAAGTTATTGAAGTTAAACAAAAAGAGATTTTTGGAGAAATTGAAATTATTAGATTATAAAAGGACCCGTAGCTCAGTGGAAGAGCGTTCGGTTCACATCCGAAAGGTCAGAGGTTCAAATCCTCTCGGGTCCATCTTAAGAATAAAATTATGAATCTAAAATCAGTAATTGAGAGTTTACTTTTTGTCTCTGATCGGCCATTAAGCAAGAAAGAATTGGCAAAGATTACTAAAAAATCTTTAGTTGAGATAGAAAAAGCAATTGAGGAGCTGATTCTTGATTATAAAAAAAATGAAAGAGGTATTTCTCTTTTAAGAAAAGATGATAAAGTTCAGATGTCTACTTCTCCTGAGAATTCGGAATTCGTTAAAAAATTTTTAGATTCAGAAATTAAAGAAGAGATAACACCCGCTTCTTTAGAGACATTGGCTATTATTTCCTATCGTGGACCGATTACGAAAGAAGAACTTGATGAAATTAGAGGTGTTAATTGTGCTATTATCTTACGGCATTTGATGGTTAAAGGTTTAGTAGAAGAGATTAAGAAAGAGGGAAAGACATTTTATAATTTAACTTTTGACTTTATGAGATATCTTGGAATTAAAGATCAAAGAGATCTCCCTTCTTATGAGAAATTCCATAATTTAGAAATTAAAATTCATCCTTTAATCAATGATTCCGGAAATCAAAACAATTCTTTTAGCCATGACACCAATCAATGAATTAAGAGGAACAATTCCTTTAGCTATTTCTTTATGGGGGTTGTCTCCTTATAAAGCATTTCTTTTTTCTTTGATTGGCAATATGTTACCTGTTTTTTTTCTTCTCTGGTTTTTACCGAAATTTTCTGAATTTCTTATTAAACAGTCAAAGTTTTTTACTAAGTTTTTTGATTGGCTTTTTGAACGAACAAGAAGAAAATTTTATAATAAATATCAAAAATTTGGTGATTTTGCTTTAGTTATCTTTGTTGCTATTCCTCTTCCTTTAACTGGTGCCTGGACAGGGGCGATAGCTGCTTTTCTCTTCGGTATTTCTTATGGAAAATCTCTTGCTCTTATTTTCTTAGGAGTCTTTCTCGCTGGCTTAATAGTGACATTGGCTAGTACTGGATTCTTTTCTCTAATTGGTATAATATAAAATTATATGAAAAAAAAGATTGCCATTGCTAATTGGAAGATGAATTTAAATCTAAAAGAAACAAAAAATTTAACAGTTGAAATTTTAGATGGTTTGGAAAAAATAGAATTTAAGAATACTGAGATTGTCTTTTGTCCTTCTTTCTTAGCCTTAAAAGATGTAGGTGAAATTATTAAAAAATATACAAAAAGATATAAATGGCCGATTTATTTAGGAGCCCAAGATGTCTTTTGGGAAGAGAAAGGTGCTTATACCGGAGAAGTTTCTCCATTGACTTTAAGAGAAATAGGTGTAAATTTTGTTATTCTTGGTCATTCAGAAAGAAGAATTTATTTAAAAGAGGATGATGAAATGGTTCATAAAAAAACAAGAATTGCTCTCTTTCATCATCTTATACCAATCCTTTGTGTTGGTGAAACCCTTGAAGAGAGAGAAGATGGACGAAGAGATTTGATTCTCATTAAGCAAGTTTCCTATGGCCTGGAGGGGATTAAATTAGGTAAAGATGATAAATTTATTGTGGCTTACGAACCAGTTTGGGCTATTGGTTCAGGTCAAGCTGTTGAACCAAAAGAATTAGAACATGCTATCTTTATTATTAAACAAAGATTAGTTGATCTTTTCGGTTTAGATTTGGTTGAAAAAAATTTCAGGCTTATTTACGGTGGAAGTGTTGATTCTTCTAACATTAAAGAATTTATTGATAGAAAAATAGATGGTTTTCTTATTGGCGCAGCAAGTCTTAAAGCCAAAGAATTTATTGAAATAATAAAACTTTTATCTTAATTTTATGATCGCTCACCTTAAAGAAGTTTTAAAAAAAGCCGAGAAAGGAAACTATGCCTTGGGAAGTTTTAATACTCATAATTTAGAAACAACCCTTGGTATTTTAAGTGCCGCCTATAAAAAGGCTTCGCCAGTCATTATAGGAATTAGTGCTAGATCTATCCGTTATGCAGGATTGAAACCCCTTACTCATCTAGTTAAAACCGCAGCCAAGAATGTTACTCCCACAATACCAGTTATTCTTCATTTAGATCATGGCGAGACATTTAGTTCGGCTGCTGAATGCATTCAAGCAGGTTTTTCTTCAATTATGATTGATGCTTCAAATCTTCCTTTTGATGAAAATGTATTTTTAACCAAAAAAGTAGTGGAATATGCTCATCGCTATAAAGTCTTAGTCCAAGGCGAGATTGGTCGAGTTCCTAAGACAGAAGAAGAAATAAAAGAATTTTTATTAAATCCTAAAAAATATATGACTGATCCATCGGAAGCTTCTGATTTTGTTAAAAAAACAAATGTTGATACTTTGGCGGTTGGAATTGGCAATATTCATGGTCCTTGGAAAATGACTCATCGGGTAAAATTAGATTTTCTTAGACTTAAAGAAATTTATTCACGAGTAAAGATTCCTCTTGTTCTTCATGGTGCTTCAGGGCTTGAAAAAAATGATATTAAAAAAGCAATTTCTCTTGGCATAAGAATTATTAATATTCATACCGAAATAAATATTGCTTTCTCTCAGGCTTTAAGAAAATCTCTTCAAGAACAGAAAAAAGAAGTCGATCCAAGAAAAATTCTTTTACCTTGCATTGAAGGAGTCAAAAAAATAGTGGAAAAAAAGATTGAAATTTTTGGCAGTGTCGGTAAAGCCTAATAAATTTTTATATGATAGTCGATCTTTTTTTGATTTTGATTATCTTAATCTCTTTTTTTATCTTAATCAAAATTTTAATTGGTAAATTTCCAATATTAGTAAAAATAAATATTCAAGAAATATCAAAAGAAAGAGAAAGAAAACTTAAATTTAAAATTTTAGAAAAAAGACTTTTAGAAAAATTAGAAAAAATTAAATCGATTAGTCAAAGTATAATTGATTTATTCAAAAAAATTGAAAATAAATTTCTTCTTTGGGAAAAGGAATACCTTAAAAAATATATTAATGTGGCAAGGAATATACCGAAAGAATTGGATGAAAGAGTAAAAAAAATTTCTTCTGAAGCAAATAAATTTTTAGAAAATAAAAATTTCGAAGAAGCAGAAAAAAAATTTTTAGAAATAATTTTAATTGATCCAAGAAATCTAGAGGCATATAAAAGTTTAGTGAAAATTTATTTAGAAAAGAAAAAATTTTCTCAAGCAAAAAGGGTTTCAAAAATTATTTTAAAACTTAATAAACAAGCTATCGATTGGTGGAAGACATTTAGAAGAGGAGAAAAAATACCTCAAGAACTAATTAACGAATTTGTCTCGAGTCTCATAAATTTAGGAATTATTTATAAAGAATTAGATAAAAATATTCAGGCTGGCGAATACTTTAAAAAAGCCCTCGAGTTTAACCAAAACAATCCTCGTTTACTTGACTTCTTAGTAGAGAATTCTATAATTTTAAATAAGAAAAAGGAGGCAGAGTTTTATCTTAAAAGATTAAAAGAAGTTAATCCAGAAAATCAAAAAATCAACGAATGGGAAAAAATGATAAAAGAACTTAAATAATTAAAGAGCCGAGATAGCTCAGTTGGTAGAGCACATCCATGGTAAGGATGGGGTCGCGAGTTCGAATCTCGCTCTCGGCTAAAAATTTTGGGCAGGTGGCAGAGTGGACAAATGCACTAGACTGTAAATCTAGCGCCTTTTAAGGCTACGTAGGTTCGAATCCTACCCTGCCCATTTTTGCCGACGTAGCTCAGCGGTAGAGCAGTAGTTTTGTAAACTATTGGTCGAGGGTTCGAATCCCTCCGTCGGCTTTTATAAAAATATGGCTCGAATTAAAGAAAATTTGGTTAAATTAGAATGTAGCGAATGCCATCGGATAAATTATTATACGCGAAAAAATAAAAAGAAAATTAAAGTGCGTTTAGAATTGAAAAAATATTGTCGCCATTGTCGAAAACATACTTTACATAAAGAGATAAAATAAAAAAATGTTTAAAATCAGGGAGTTTAGGTAAGTGGTATACCGGTGGTCTCCAAAACCACAGTCGGGGGTTCGATTCCCTCAACTCCCGTCTAATCTGAAATAGTTATTATCTTTGATGTGGGTATTGACCAAAAACAAGGTTATGAAGCACCCGTTTATACAGTCTGAAAAGATTTTTTTATATTAGAATTCCTGAATATCAAGAGGGATCAGTGTCTAGCACTGTTTAAAATTTAATATGATGTTTAGTGATGAAAATTTGATTGATCAATATTTAAAAGGTGACGAAAGAGCACTTGAGATTTTGATTAAGCGATATTTAAAACCGATTTTTAGCTTTATTTTTCGATTTGTCAGAGACAGTCAAGAGGCAGAAGATATTACCCAAGAGGTCTTTGTAAAAGTTTGGCGTAATCTTAAAAGATTTGATAAAAAAAGAAAATTTAAAACCTGGATTTTTACAATTGCCAAAAATAGTTGTCTTGATTGGTTAAAAAAGAAAAAAGAAATTACTTTTTCTGAAATAGAAGAAGAGAAAAACTCTTTTGTTGAAAACATTCCTGATAGATGTCTTTTACCAAACGAAATTTTTGAAAGAGAAGATTTGGTTAATTTATTAAATGAAGCATTAGAAAAACTTTCACCAAAATATAAAATGGTCTTATTGCTTCGCTACAATGACCATTTTACTTTTAAAGAAATAGCCGAAACCTTAGAGGAACCTTTAAATACCATAAAATCAAGACATAAAAGGGCTATTGATAAACTAAAAATTTTTTTAAAGTCGAAAAATAAAAATAAATAATAAAGATTATGGAAACTGTTAAAGTTTTAGCCAATTTTTGGGGCTGGTTTTTGGTAATTACTTGTTTGATTTATCTTTTAAAAAAGAAAAGATTAGAAGAGATTTTCCAATTATTAGAAAATAAAGTTTTTCTCTTGGTTTCTGGATATTTAGCGTTTTTGATTGGTTTAGTTTCTTTAATTTTGTATAATAGTTGGGAATGTAATTGGAGAGTTATTATTACCATTTTTGGCTGGATTTCGTTGATTAAAGGAGTGATGGCCATTGGTTTTCCAGAAATAACACAAAAATTGGTGGAAAAATTTAAAAATAAACCACTATTAATACAAACTTGGTTGGTGATAGGAATTCTTTTGGGTGTTTGGTTGCTTTGGACAAGTTAAGATTTATGAAGAAAAATTTATTAATTTTATTAATTTTTCTTTTGTTGGCGGAGCCTGCCGAGTAGGGATTTTATGGTTTCAAATTGAAGAAACTGCCAAACAATTTCCAGGTGTCGAAAAAGTTCAGTTCTTGCCAGAAGAGATTTTTCAACCATAATATTTTTTTATGATTAATCATTCTCTAAAAATAGGATTTAGTTTTGGGCTAACTTCAGGAGTGATAACAACCCTTGGTTTGATTGTCGGTTTACACGCTGGTACCCATTCAAAAATTGTTGTTTTAGGCGGAATTTTAACCATCGCCATAGCCGATGCTTTTTCAGATGCTTTAGGTATCCACATTTCAGAGGAATCAGAAGTCAAACATAATTTAAAAGAAATTTGGCAATCAACAATTTCTACCTTTTTAGCTAAATTTTTATTTACTTTAACCTTTG
>JBKBVX010000027.1:0-7254 GCA_046289355.1 Patescibacteria group bacterium | reverse complement strand
ATTGGTATAATAAGGAACCTTTTTTGTTCCAGCGGTAATAATATCTGGATATTTTTCTTTATCAATTAGAGCTTGGCGATAACTTGTCCCTTCACCTGGTGTTGCTTCGAGATTATACAAATTACCCGTTTCTAATTGATATTTAACTAGGCGCTCTCTCATAAAATCTAAAACTTCTAAAGCAAATTTTCTTCCTCTTTTTGAAGCAATGTTTTCACCAAGAAAATTTAAAAGTGCTTCGTTCATCCCTATTAAACCAATAGTGGAAAAATGGTTGCCATAATAAGAATTTCTCATTTTTTTTACTGGGGCAAGATAATATTTTGAATAAGGATAAAGTCCTTTTTCAATAAAATTTTCCAAAGCCTTTCTTTTGATTTCTAAACTTTCTTTAGCTAAATCCATTAAATGCCCCAATCTTTCAAAAAATTCTTTTTTGGTCTTTGAAAGATAACCAATGCGAGGTAAATTAATCGTTACTACACCAATACTTCCGGTAAGTGGATTAGAACCGAAAAGACCTCCACCTCTTTTGTAAAGTTCACGATTATCTAATCTTAAACGACAACACATACTTCTGGCGTCTTCTGGTTTCATATCTGAGTTAATAAAGTTAGAAAAATAATTGACGCCATATTTAGCAGTTGCCTCCCAAAGTGGATCTAAGGCCGGATTATCCCAATCAAAATCTTTGGTAATGGAAATAGTTGGAATAGGAAAAGTAAATGGCCTTCCTTTGGCATCTCCTTCCATTAATACTTCATAAAAAACCCTATTAAACATATCCATTTCTTCCTGGAATTCACCATAGGTTTCTTTTTGAGGTTGACCACCAATAATAACAGGCTGTTTAGCTAAAAATTCCGGTGGTTTAATATCAAGGCTAACATTAATAAATGGTGTCTGAAAACCAACCCGAGTCGGGACCATACAATTATATAAAAATTCTTGCATCGCCTGCTTAACTTCTAAATAACTTAATCGATCATAACGAATAAAAGGAGCTAAAAGGGTATCGAAATTTGAAACAGCATTGGCACCAGCTACTTCTCCCTGGAGTGTATAAAGAAAATTCACTAATTGACCTAAAGCAGTTCTGAAATGTTTGGCTGGCCGAGATTCTAATTTACTCGGCACCCCACCAAATCCTCGAACCAACAAATCATAAAGATCCCAACCCATACAATAGCAACCCAATGTTTCTAAATTATGAATGTGAAAATCTTCGTTAATAGCTGCCTCTCTAATTTCTTTAGGATAAATTTTATTCAACCAATATTTTTTAGAAACATTTGAAACAATATATTGATTAAGACCCTGAAGTGAAAAAGTCATATTAGCGTTTTCTTGAACCTGCCAATCAAGTTCCTGAAGATAACTATCAATTCTTTCTACTGATTCATCAACTACAGCTATTCCCTCTCTAATTCTTCTTCTTTGTTCTCGATACAAAATATAAGCTTTAGCTGTCTCAACTAAACCTTCTAAAATCAAAACCTCTTCAACAATATCCTGAATTTGCTCTACCTGAGGAATCTCATCTTTTTTGAAACGTCGGTTTAAAATCTTAACCACTTTATTGGCTAATCTTTTTGCTCTTTTTCCATTGCCTTCGCCAGTAGCAGTAATAGCTTTAAAAATAGCTTGGACAATTTTTTCTTGATCAAATGGTACTATTTGACCATCTCTTTTTTTGACATAATTTATTGCCATATTTTTAAATTAATTTTAAAACTTCATTTTTTTTCTTAAAAAAGTAGGAATCTCTAATTCTTTTTCTTCTTTAGTCTTAATTTCCTCAATTTCTTTTTCCATCTCTTTGAAAGTGCTTAAAGGAACAAATTCTCTTTTTTCCTTTTTTTCTTTACTAAAACCAGAAGCAATAATAGTAATCTTAATTTCTTCTTTAAGACTCTCATCAATGATTGCTCCAAAAATTATCTTTGCTTCATCAGAAGCATTTTGAGTAATAATTTTTGCTGCCTCATTAACTTCATGAAGTGTTAAATTTTTCCCGCCTCGTAAACAAAAGATAATACCTTTTGCCCCATTAAGAGTGAAATCAAGTAATGGATTTTCAATTGCCTGTTGAGCAGCTTGAACTGCTCTTCCTTCGCCAGAAGCTCGACCTATACCCATTAAAGCCGGACCAGAGTCCTTTATTATAGTTTTAATATCAGCAAAGTCAACGTTAACTAGTCCTGGTGAAAGAATAATTTCGGAAATTCCACTGATGGCATCTTTTAAAATATTATCGGATAAAGAAAAGGCTTGAAGAAGTGAAGTTTCTTTATCGGTAATAGCCAATAATTTGTCATTAGAAATAGTAATTAAACTATCAACCTTGGTCTGAATTTCTCGAAGTGTCTGATAAGCAATTTCTCTTCTTAACTTTCCTTCAAAAGAAAATGGTGTTGTGACTACGGCGACAGTTAAAACACCAAGATTTTTTGAAATTTCTGCTACTACCGGAATAGATCCTGAACCAGTCCCTCCACCAAGACCACAAGTAATAAAAACCATTTCTGAACCCTTGATTATTTCTTCAATTTCTTTGGCTGATTCTTCGGCTGCCTTTTTACCTAATTCTGGGTCCATCCCTGTCCCTAAACCACCAGTTATATTTTTACCAATTTGGATTTTTTTTGGTCCATTAATCTGTCGCAGAGCTTGAAGATCAGTATTTAAGGCAAAAAATTCTATCCCTGGAATCCTTGATCGATACATCCGATTAACGATATTACTTCCTGAACCACCTAAACCAAGGACTTTTATCCCAATCAAATTTTCTTTTTTATTTTTTTGTTTTTTCATTAAGGTAAAATTTTTTTAAAAATATTTTTAAAAATTTCTTTAAAACCAAACGGCTTGCTTTTGGTAAAAATTTTTAATTCTTTAGCCCAAACAATTAAGCCGATAGCAGTAGTAAAGATAGGATCATTGGCTTGATCAAAAGTGAAAATAATATTTTTTGGGAGTCCAAGGCTGACTGGCAATTTTAGAACTTCTTTCGCTAAATCTGTAAGTTGATTTAGTTTTGCTCCTCCACCAGTTAAAACAATGCCAGCTGGTAATTTACCACTTCTTTTAATTGAAGACAATTCTTTGTCAACTAATTTAAAAATTTCCTCACACCTTGCTTCAATGATTTCAACAATCTCTTTTTTAGAAAAAATCCCTCCTTTTTCATCAAATTCAGATAAATCTATTTTTTCTTCTTTAGAAATTTTTTCTGATAAACAACTACCATAAAGAAGTTTAACAGATTCAGCAACATCAATTGAAACTCTTAAACCAATAGCTAAATCAGAAGTAATATGTTGGGAACCAATAGGTAAAACTTTTGCTAAAAGAAGATCGCCTTCTTCAAAAACCGCTAAACTTGTGGTTGTTGATCCTAAATTCACTACTGCCACTCCTAATTCTTTTTGCCGTCGATCTAAAACAGCTTCAGCACAAGCAAGAATAGAAAAAACTAAATCATCAACAAGAAGACCAACTCGTCTTAAACTTTTATTAAGATTCTTAATTTGATTAGATAATCCCTCAATAACCTGAGCTTCAACTTCAAGTCGGACACCAGTCATTCCTAATGGATCTTTAATTCCAGGTTGAGAATCAACTGTAAAAGAAAGAGGAATAACATGTAAAATTTCATAATTTGGTGGAGTAGCCACTGCCGCCGCTGCTTCTAAAACTCTTTGGATATCTTCTTCTTTAATTTCTCCATGAACATTAGAAACAGCCACTACACCTCTGGAATTTTGAGTGATAATATGAAGCCCAGAAATACCAACACAAGCATGGGTAATTGATTGACCAAGCATCCTTTCAGCTTTTTCTAAGGCCCGAGAAAGAGAAGTTACAGATTCCTCTAAATCAGTAATCACTCCTTTATTTATTCCTGATGATGGCTCGCTGACGGCAACTAAAATTTCCGGAATATTTGACTCTTGGATCTTGCCAATGGCAATTTTTATTTCCTTTGAACCAATATCTAAACCGACGATAAAATTTTCTTTCATAGAAATTTTTATAATTATACCAACTTTCTTTAGGAATTCAATGATGTTTTATTTTATAAAATAAGGAAGGAAAATAATTAGACCAATAATGATGGAAAAGATAACAACTACTAAAAGGATACCAGACATCATTTGTTTGATAATTCCGGCAGCTGGATCAATTCTCGGTTTAAAAAGATCAATTGTTCGCTCAAGAACAGAGTTTAAAAGTTCAAGGATTAAAAATAAAGCAACAAGAAGAAGAATTGTTACTCGTTGACCAATCGATAAAGGAAAATAAAAAGTAAAAAAGATAACAATTAGACCAATAATTGAACCTAAACGAAAATTTTGTTCATGACAAAAACTATAAATAAGACCATTTTTCGCATTAAGAAAACTCTTTTTAAGAAGACGAAAATCGATAAATTTCATATTAGTTCAATAATTCTTTTTCTTTCATTTGCATCTTTTTTTCTTCTTTTTTTGTTTTGTCATCAAAACCAAGAAGGTGGAGTAGGCCATGAATAATGAGGATTTTTAATTCTTCCTTTAAAGAATGACCTATTTTTTTCGCTTGCTTTTTTGCCTGAGGAAGAGAAATAACAATTTCACCTAAAAAATTATTTTGACCAGGAAAAGATAAAACATCAGTTACCATCTCTCTTTTAAGATATTTTTTATTAAGTTCTTTAATTCTTTTCTGACCAACAAAAGCAATAGAAAGGTCTTTTTTTATTTTTAATTTTTTGAAAATTTTTTTAATAAAATTTTCAAGAAGATTTTTTGGAATTTTACTCTTTGTCAGATTGTTAATTTCGACCATTTATTCTAAAAATTTAAAACTTTTAACCATCATTAAATAAGTAGATTTAAAATTGGCTGTTGTCTGACCTCCGATATTATAACTGAAGACAAAAATTTTATCTTTTTTTCCAATATATAAAGTTAAACCATCCAAACTCCAAATTGCTTCTTCATTATCAACTTTTGTCTTTGTCAATTTTTCAATTCCCAATTCACTAATTTGTTTTTTATACCACTCCTCAACAGGAAGCATTTCTGGATTTTCTTGAACAACTAAACTAAAAAATTCTCCAATTTCAGAAGAAATAATTACTTCTTTATCTCCACTTTCTGGCATTACTTTCACAATAAAAGAAGAGGGATAAAAAAGACTATAACCAAAAGTCTCATTAGTATAAATTTTTATCAAATTAGAGTCAGCTAGTTTAGCACCATAACCCTGAATTGGGGAGAAAAGATTTATTAATTCTGAGCCATCAGGATAGCCATCATTATCGGTATCAGGGTTATTTTTATCGGTCTGATAAATTTCTTCTTCTTTATCAGTTAAACCATCATTATCAGAATCTTCAGCTAAAACAATCCCAGGAGCAATTTCTTGAACTTCTTTTTTTTCTACTGTTTTTTCTTTTAAAACTAAGGCGGCAAAAGTTGAACTAGGTAATGAAAAGAGGGTCGTTGAAATGGTGTTTTTTTCTACATCAACTTCAGTTGGCAAAATAATCCAGAAACCTTCTTTCAAATAACCAATTTTTAAATCATCTTCCCAACGAGGCTCAACTATATCTTCTGAGTAAGAAATTTTAAAAATCAAAGGTTTTAATGGTTCAATCAATGGGTAAATTTTGAAAATCCCACCAATGATTTTGTATTTCTCTTCCTCAATAAAAGATTCTGTTGCTGATAATTCTATTTTTTCTCCTACTGGCAAAGCACCTTCAGGCAAATAGAGTTCAGCAGAAATAATTACTCTCTCATCTTTTTTTATCTCTGCTTTTAAAGTTTGTGAGGGAGAAATTTCAGGTGATGGAATTTTTTCTTTATTGATTACTTCTGGAATATTTACCACTGGAGGTTGATTAATTGGCGGAGGTGGCTTTTTTTCAACAAAGAAAGAAAGAAAAAGATTTGGTTGGAAATAAAAAATAGCTGAAAAAGTAATTATGACCAGGCCAATAAAAATCCAAATTATCCATAAAGGGAAAGATTTCTTTTTCTTTTCACCAAAATAGCGAGGAATTAATTTCTTCTCTTTTAAATAATCTGGCATGACATGAATTTCTTCTTTTTTTTCTGGTTTTTGTGGGGTGTTTTCAAACATATCAAAAGTATTTTAAAATTAACCTTCTTTCTTTGAGGTTTTAATAGATTATTTCATTTTTTCTATTTCTTTTTTTAGATCAAGAATTTTAGCATTTGGATCTGGATTTTTTGGATCATAACCACTTTTTACCTCCTGGCCATCAGAATAGCCATCATTATCGGTATCAGGGTTTAAAGGATCGGTCTGATAAACCTTTACCTCTTCTCTATCAAAAAGTCCATCTTGATCTGAATCAACAGAGTAAGGATTAGTGCCTAATTTTTTTTCTTCTTCATCAGTTAAACCATCACCATCACTATCAGAAATTGAAATTAAAAAAGGAGTAGTTGGTCTGGTCGGTGAAAGAACAGATGGAGAAGGTAAAGGTTTTTCAATTTTTTTTAATTTCCAAAAACCAAATGCAGCTAAAAGAAAACTTCCTCCCACTAAGACAATTAAGAGAATAATCAGAGAAATGAGAAATCTCGACTTTTTTCTTTTTCTAATAAATTCCTTTGGAAGAGCAATTTTAATTGGTTCCTCTTTTTCTTCTGTTTTTATTTCCTCTGGCATAATTTTATTTAAAAATTTATTTAATACAAACACCTCGAGGACTATCTACACCTTGAGTAATCTCATTTCGCTGACAAGAATTCCAATAGGAAAGACTATAGCGATAAATTTTATCATCAGAAGAACTAAGGACAATAAGATATTGATTATCAGGAGTAACAGCTAAATCATATCTGGCATCGTTTACATTACCACAGGACCCTGAATGAATTAAATTGTCCCCACTAATAGTATACCTACTAACATTATCAGAACTAGAGCCTGGGCAGCCAATAAATAAATATTGATTATCTGGTGTGATAGCTATGGCTCGATCAGGATTATCACCGGTAGAAACGGTTCGTCGATAATTAATGGTGTTATTAATTATTTCCCAAACCCCTATTTTATCGCCGCCTGATTGACTAAGATAAAGATATCTTCCATCTCGGCTCAAAACAATGCCATCCGGAAAGGGAAAACCGACGTTGTCAAGATCATAAAGGGTAACCCCATTAGGAGAGCAATCACTGACTTTAATTCTAGCTAAATCCATATCACTTCCTCCTAGGGAAAGATAAATATATT
>JBKBVX010000026.1:0-7516 GCA_046289355.1 Patescibacteria group bacterium | reverse complement strand
TGAAAAGCTCTTATTTCTGTATCAATTGGTCCGTGGCTAAAATTCATGCTTTTTATTTTCTCTTTTGGCCAGATATTTTCGAAATCTTTTATTTTCAAACGATAACCTAATCTATGTAAAATTTTAGTTTCACCTCCAAGACAGTTGATATCATAACCAACTCCGCCAGGAGAAATGACACCAGTTTTTAAATCCATAGCTGCTACTCCACCAATAGGAAAACCATAACCTTCATGACAATCAGGCATAGCCATTGTATATTTCACTACACCCGGTAGAGTTGTCGTATTGACTAACTGTTCTAAAGATCTATCTCGGAAAACATCTTCGAGCATTTTTTCATCAACATAAATTCTGGCTGGAACTCGCATTTCCGCCCAAAAAGTTTTGGGAATTTCATAGAGATAATCAGAGATTTTTTTAATATCCTTTTTTTCTATCATTGGATTTTTTTAAAACTTAAATGTCAAAAAGTAAAATAGCGGTATAACCATCTTTTTCTTTTTTTACAGAAAAATCATGCCAGGTGATACCTTTGATTTCTGTATCAAGTTTTTTTATTTTTTTACCTCTTATCTCAGATATTATTTCTCTTTCATTTATCTTAGAGAAATTGATTTCTGAAAAAATAGTATCATTGATATCCATTTGATAGATTAATTCAGTTAAAAAATTAAAAACGAGATTTTCTAAATCATTAGCTTTTATTTCTATTTTGGTTTTTATCTTTTTGTCAGTTGTTTCTGGATTTGTAATTGAAAAAATTGCTGTTAAGATATTTTGAAAAAAATCTTTCAAATTATTCCCCCAAACTTTTATCTTGAGATCGGCTGGATGATCGAGGATTTGAAAATTCTTTTTTGAAACCAAATTTTTCATAAAGTTCATTAATTAATTTTTGTTGTTCTTGAGAATCTAAAACTTCCCTCCTGATACGAGCTTTTTCCTGACGAAGAAATTTTCTTAAACTTTTCGAAAGACGCTTTTTCATAAACAAAAGATAACCCTACAAGAAGCCAAATCGAAGCAGAGATCAGATAAATAAAATTAAAGAGATTAAACTTATTCATTTTTCAAATTTAAGATCTTTTATTATACTTTTATTATAACAGAAGGTTTTAAATTGTAAAGAGAAGACTATTATGGTATAATTTTATCCTTGGTTTTTAATTTTATTTTATGGGATTCTCAGTAGGAATAGTAGGTTTACCTAATGTGGGTAAATCAACATTATTTAAGGCTCTCACAAAAAAACAAGTTGAAATTGCTAATTATCCTTTCACCACTATTAAGGAAAATATTGGAGTTGTTAAAGTACCTGATGAACGACTTGATAAATTAGCTGATATTTTAAAGCCAAAAGAAATTATTCCTACTCACATTGAATTTATTGATATTGCTGGTTTAGTTAAAGGAGCCCATAAAGGTGAAGGGTTAGGCAATCAATTTTTAGCCAAAATTCGCGAGGTAGATCTAATTTGTCATTTAATCAGAAATTTTGAAGCAAAAAATGTCCCTCATCCTTCTGGTCAAATCAATCCTAAAGCAGATTTAGAAATTGTCAATTTAGAATTGATCATGGCTGATCTTTCTACTTTAGAAAAAAAATTAGAAAAATTGAAAAAAGAAGCAAAATCAGGTGAAAAAAAAGCAATCAAAAAATTAGCAATTTTAGAAAAAATAAAAAATGGCTTAGAAAAAGGTTTTTCAGCTCGTGATTTAAATCTAAATGAAGAAGAAAAAGAAGAAATCAAAGATTTAAATCTTTTGACGATTAAACCAGTGATTTATGTTTTAAATATCTCTGAAGAAGATATTGGTGAGACAATCTTTGGAATTGGTCAGGCGATTCCTATTTGTGCCAAATTGGAAGCAGAATTATCAGAACTTGATCCAACAGAAGAAAAAGAATATTTAGAAAGTTATGGACTAAAAAAATCTCAACTTGATGATTTAATTGTTGCTGCTTACAAAGCATTAAATTTAATTACTTTTTTTACTTGCCAGAATGAAATCTTACAAGCTTGGACAATAAAAAAAGGAACCAAAGCACCGCAAGCAGCTGGTAAAATCCACACTGATTTTGAAAAAGGATTTATTAAAGCAGAAATTATTAATTGGCAAGATTTAATCAAAGCTGGATCAGAGCATCTCGCCAGAGAAAAAGGGTTAATGAGAATTGAAGGTAAAGATTATATTGTCCAAGATGGTGATGTCATCCACTTTCGATTTGTTTAATAATTTCTTAAAACTTCATTTATTACTTCCCAACTAAATCCTCGACTAACTAAAAAACGAGCCAATTTTTGTTTTTTAAAAGAAATATCTTTTTTAAGAGTCTTTATTTTTTTCTCAACCAATTGACGAGCAATTTCAATTTCATCTTTTTTTGAATATTTTTCTAAAGTTTTTTTGATTATTTGATGAGAAATACCTTTTTGTTTTAATTCATGTTGGACAATATATTTACCTTTCTCCGATAGTTTTCTTGCTTCTAACCAGCTTTGGGCAAATTTTTTATCATCAAGATAACCAAGTTCTTTTAATCTTTTTATAGTATTTTTGATAATTTTTGGCGCAAATCCTTTTTCTTTAAGTTTGTTTTCCAATTCTTTTTTACTTCTCGGCCGGATTCCTAACCAGCGAAAAGATTTTTCTAATGCTTTAGTAGACTGATCTTTTTCTAAGATTTCGTCAATCTCTTTTTTTGTTAAAACTTTACCTTTATATAAATCAAAATCAACTAAGGTCTTTTTTGACAAGCCAAAGGCAAATTTTTCATCAATAAAAACATTGACCCGAGAACTTCTTTTTTGTTGTTTTATAGCTGTGATTTTAGCCATATTTTTTAAAGATAAAAATTTCTCTTAAAATTTTTTGATCTGGACGAAAATAAAGAATGGAATAACGATTAGTTAATTTTATGACTGATTCTTTTTTTAAATTTTCTGGTATTGGATTTAAAACTTGCCAGCCAGATTTTTTTAAATCATCTAAAATCGGCAAAAAATAGAGTTTATTTTTAATCTTAAAGAGAGGAAAAATTATAACAATTTTCCCATTTGCTTTTAATATTTTTTTAAATTCTCGAAAGGCAGTTAAATATAAATGAGATAAGTCAGCAATCAAATTTTCAATTTTCAATTGACTATTGACAATTTTTATTGGCCCAAGATATGGTTCAGTGATGATAGCTCTAATTGAATTTTTATCTATTTTTTCCGATAAATTTCTTACGTCAGATTGAAATATTTGAAATTTAAGGTCTGAAATTTGAGACTTAAAGTTTTTTAAAAGCCATTCTATATTTTTGGAAGTATTTTCCACTGCTTCTCGACTGACATCAGTAGCAATAATATTTTTATATCCCATTAATATGGCTTCTTGAATAATTGTCCCTGAACCACAAAAAGGATCTAAAATTAAACTTTCTTCTGGTGCCTGTGATAAGTTAATCATTATTTTTGCTAACTTAGGTGGTATCATTCCTTGACTAATTTTTCTGGCTGGTCGACCAAAATCTTTAAACTCATATTCTTCAAATTCCTGACAACTTAAAGTTTTCCCTAAATAAATCTTCTTGTTTGTTCCATCTTCTCTAAGAAGGAAACAAAATTCTCCTCCAGAAATAAGCAATTTATTTTTCTGAACAATGACTGAAGAAAGTGCTCTTTCTTTTGATTCTACCCAACGAGAGCGAATTCCTTTTTCTTTTAATTTCCTTTTTATTTCTAAAGCTAATTCCTTTATATTTAAATTTCCACCATAAACGCTAAAACCAAAAAATAATTTTTTTGATTTTTTACTTATCTCTATCAATTGATTATAAATTTGAGGAAACAATTTTTCTTTAAAATTTCTCTTGGTTTCAATTGACATTGAAATAATTTCTCCAATTTTAATAGTTCCTCCTAATTTTTTTTGCAATTCTTGGCAATCTATTTTCTTTTGTGTTTTTAAAATTAAAAACTCATTTGTTATTTTGGAAAAATTTTGTTGATTTTGTATTTCTTTTCGAGAAAAAATTTCAGCAATTGATAAAGTTGGATTACGACCTAAGATAAAAAAATATTGCATAATGGTTGACAAAACCAGATTTTCGTTTAAAATAAAAAATTGTTTTTAATATTTTAGCATCTTTCTCTTTTTTGTTAAATTGTTATAATATTTCTATGTATGAACTTTTTTGCTTAGTTTCATCTAAAATTGAAGAAAAAGAAGTTACTTTATTGGGAGAAAAAATTGAGGAAATAATCAAAAATCTTGAAGGGGAAGTTTCCTATACAAAAAATCTTGGCCAGAAAAAATTAGCCTATCCTATTAAGAAAGAAAAAAAGAGTTATCAGTTGATTTTCTATTTCCAACTTTTACCACAAAAAATAAAAAAGTTGGAAGAGAAATTAAGAAATTTCTCAGAGATTCTCCGTTATCAAATTTTAAAAATAAAAGGAACAAAAGAGATAGAGAAAGGAAAAAATAATATATAAAATAAATCTATGAATGTAAATAAAGCTATTATTGTCGGTCGATTGACCCGAGCACCAGAATCAAGAATGACTCCTAATGGTCAAACAGTTTGCTCTTTTACAGTAGCTACCTCCAGGATTTGGAAAGATGCTGATGGAACGAGGCAGGAAAAAACAGAATACCATAATATTATCACTTGGGGAAAATTAGCAGAAATCTGTCAAACCTATTTAGTCAAAGGACAAATGGTTTTTGTTGAAGGTAGAATTGAAACAAGATCTTGGGAAGCACCTGATGGAACAAAAAGGACAAGAACTGAGATTATTGCTGAAAATTTACAACTTGGTCCAAAGCCAAGAGGTCTGGCTGTAGAAGAGACACCAACCGAAGAAATACCTTTAGAAGAACCACCCGAAGAGATAAATATTGAAGAAATACCCTTTTAAAAAACCTATGCAAAAACAATGTTATTTTTGTATTAAACATATTGATGAAATTGATTATAAAGATGTCGAGACTCTTCAACGTTTTATTTCTCCATATACAGGAAAAATTCTCCCTCGGAAAAGAAGAGGAACTTGTGCCAAACATCAAAGGAAATTAACAAAAGCCATTAAAAGGGCAAGAATTATGGGTCTTTTACCTTTTGTTAAAAAATAAAATTATGGATCTTAATGATTTAAAAAAGCAGGGAATCATTATAAAATTAGGAGGAGAACCATATCTTGTTTTAAAATCGCAACATGCCAAAACAGCTCAACGACGTGCCTTTGTCAGAACCACTTTAAAAAACTTAATTTCTGGAAAAACAATAGAAAAAACTTTCAATGCTGGAGATCTGATAGAAGAAGCAGATGTTGAGAAATCAAAAGCAACTTATCTTTATCATGACAAGAAGAATTTTCATTTTATGGATCTAACAAGTTTTGAGGAAATTTCTCTTTCTGAAGAAATTCTTGGTGAGAAAAAAAAGTTTTTAAAAGAAGGTTTAGAAGTTTCAATTCTCTATTTTGAAGGAAAACCTGTTTTTATTGAGCTCCCGCAAAAAGTCATCTATAAAGTTGTTGAAGCTCCATTAGCTGTTCGAGGTGATACAGAAGGAATAACAATGAAATTGGCAAAATTAGAAAATGGTTTAGAAATAAATGTCCCATTTTTCATTGAAGCGGGGGAAGAAATTGTTGTTAACACTAAAACAGGTGAATATATTGAACGAGTAAAAAAAAGAACTTAATTTTTATGATTATTGATATTAATGAAATTTTTAAAAGAGCAGTTGAGGAAAAAGCTTCAGATGTTCATTTTGTAGTGGGTCATCCACCAATTTTTAGAATTGATGGAAAAATTCAATTCAAAGAAAAATGGCCAACCATTAGCCAAGAAATCTTAGAAAAAATGATTGATGAAATTATTTCTGATGAACAGAAAAAACGTTTTCTCAAAAATAAAGATTTAGATTTTTCTTATGACTTAGAAAAAGTGGCTCGTTTCAGGATTTCAATTTTCCAAGAAAAAGGTAAATTTTCTTTGGCAGCCAGGATTATTCTTCCTCATATTCCAACGATGGAAGAAATAATGATGCCAGAAGCTGCTTATCAATTAGCTCGAAAAGATCGAGGTTTAGTTTTGATTACTGGACCAGCTGGTTGCGGTAAATCAACTTCTTTAGCTGCTATGATTAATCTTATTAATCAGGAAAGAAATTGTCGAATCATTACTTTAGAAGATCCAATCGAATATGTCTTTCCTTCAATAAAAAGTGTTATTGTCCAAAGAGAATTAGGGACTGATATGGTCTCTTTTGCTGAAGGTTTAAAACATATTGTTCGTCAAGATCCGAACGTTATCATGGTTGGCGAAATGAGAGATTTAGAAACAATCGCCTCTACTATCACTTTAGCTGAGACAGGACATTTGGTTTTAGCCACCCTTCATACACCAGATGCTGTTCAAACCATTAATCGTTTGATTGATGTTTTTCCGGCCCATCAGCAAAACCAAATTAGAGTTCAACTTTCTCTTTCTTTAAATGGTGTGATTGCCCAAAAACTTTTGCCAAAAATTGGAGGTGGTCGAATAGCAGCTAGAGAAGTCTTAATCAATACTCATGCCGTCGCTCATCTAATTAGAGAAAATAAAATTGCTCAAATTAGAAGTATTCTTCAAACGGGTGCCGATGTTGGGATGTTCACGATGGATCAGGATATCAAAAGACTTTATAAAGAAAAATTGATCAGCAAAGAAACAGCAGAGAAATATATGATTACTCCAGAAAGATTAGATGAATAAATCAGCCCCCGTGGTGAAACGGATATCACAATTGCCTTCGGAGCAATTGTTCCCCGTTCGAATCGGGGCGGGGGCATTTTTATCTCCTTTTAGAAATTTAGAATTTTAGCCCCGTTAGCTCAACTGGAAGAGCAGGTCCCTCTTAAGGACAAGGTTGCAGGTTCGAATCCTGCACGGGGCAAAATAAATATAAAAAAATGGAGAATAAATATGATCTAATTATTGTTGGAGCAGGGCCAGCTGGTTTAACAGCCTCGCTTTATGCTGCTCGTTATAAAATCAACCATTTAGTCATTGGCGATCCTTTTGCTTCTAAAATTTGTGAAGCCCATTTATTGGAAAATTGGCCAGGTCTAAAAAAAATTACTGGTTTGGAATTGATCCAAAGAATTTTAGAACAAGTAAGAGAATATAAAGTAGAAATTATTAATGAAAAGGTTGTTGAAATCAAAAAAGAAAATTTATTTAAAGTTAAATTAAATTCAGGCCAAGAATTTTTTGCTAAAAGTTTAATCATCGCCACTGGGATGGAAAGAAGAAGATTGGCTATCCCTGGCGAGAAAGAATTTTTAGGTAAAGGGGTTTCTTATTGTGCCACTTGTGATGCACCATTTTTTAAAGAAAAAGTTATAGCTGTTATTGGTGGAGCCAATGCAGCTTTAATGGCTGCTGATTTACTTTCTCGATATGCCAAAAAAGTTTATTTGATCTATCGGGGCAAAGAATTTCGAGCTGAACCAATTTGGCAAGAAAGGATAAA
>JBKBVX010000025.1:0-7631 GCA_046289355.1 Patescibacteria group bacterium | reverse complement strand
AAGAAAATAAAGGTAAGTTGTCTTTTGAAAAAATAAAAAGTTGTTGGTTCTAATCCTAAAGAAAGACTGTATTGAATAACTAATCCTAAAATTATTACAAGGAAAATCAAAATAAAAAGAACTAAATCGAAAGATTCTAATTTTCTTTTTAGTCGTGTGATGATCATAAAGAACGATTCAAATTTTATTTCAGGAAATAAACTTGAATCTCTTTCAGTTATTCTCTCGGTTGGACTTTAGGAGTTATAAATAAAGTTGGATCAAAAACATTAATGATTGGATAAACTTTTATTTCGGAAATAAAAGGTAGAGGATTTGACCAAACAATTTTTATTTCTCTTTCTTCTCCAGACATTATTTCTTTAATTGGAAATTTATCAATTCCAACAATTTCATTGCCATAATAGGCAACAATTATTAAATCAACTTCCCAAAAATTATAAACGGTAGTATTGATAAATTTAAAAATAGTTATATCTCTTTCATCCTCTTTTTTACCAGGAATATGTTTTAGATCTTTGATTAAAAAACCTTTCGGAATTTCTAAAAGATAATATTGAAATGGTTTGATCTTTTGCCAAGATAAATTAGTTATTTCACAAGAAAAATCTCTTCTTCCACTAACAGTTTGATTAAAAACAACAAGCAATCTTTCTTCTTGTGGTAGAATGAAAGTCGAAAATGAAGGGGTAGTAAAATTAGATGAGGTAAATTTATAATTTAGAGATTTAGCTAGCCAATTTTCATTCGGGTTTATTACTTGACAAATTAAATTATATTTTAAATAACCAACATTGATCGCTTTGGTTGAAATAATCTGGAGTGGTAAAGGAGAGATAATTTGATGAATTTCTGAATGATTGAAATATGGTTTTGTCATTTCTTCCATCATTTTATTCCACTCTTTACTTTGGGAAAAATACTGGGTAAAATGATGAATCAAATAAATAAAAATAAGAATGTCTATTATAATAAGGAGAATAATAAGAATTTTCTTTAAAATTGCTTTCTTGGTAATAAAGAAATAAGCAATTTTTAATCCTTTCTCTGTAAAATCAATTTTCTCCCTCTCCATAAAATTTGATTATTTTATCTAAATTAGATATAATAAATAGTGATCTGCCTAATGGCATATTATATCTTATTATCCATAATTAGTAAACTATGATCCAGTCAAGTAAAGACATTTTGTTTCTTATTTTGGGAATCTCAATTTTAGCTGTCTCTTTTTTTATCTGTCTTCTTCTCTATTATCTTGTGAAATTGGTTAGGAAATTTTACAAGACCGGGAAATTTCTTGAAAAAATTAGCGAAAAAATTAATGAAATTATTGAGACAGTTGGAAAAAAAGTTAAAGAAATAACTCTTATTCCTCTTATTTCAGAAGCAATCAAAACAGTTATTGATTTTTTGAAAGAAAAGAAAAAGGAAAAGGAAAAGAAAGAAAAAGAGTAAATAGATCAATAAAACTTATTTTTCAGTCAGTAAATTATAAGTCTAAAATTTTAGTCTATGTCATTTACTCACTTACATGTCCATTCACATTATAGTCTCCTCGATGGTTTACCGAAAATTGATGAATTGTTAAAAAAAGCTAAAGAAGAAAAAATGAAAGCTTTAGCTTTAACCGATCATGGAGTAATGTACGGTGTAATTGAATTTTATAAATTAGCTAAAGAAATGGAAATTAAACCAATTATTGGCATGGAGGCTTATATTGCTCCCTATAGCCGATTTTCTAAGAGACCAAAAATTGATGATAATCCATATCATTTAACACTTTTGGTAAAAAATGAAGAGGGTTATAAAAATTTAATCAAATTAACAACTCTTGCCCATATTGAAGGTTTTTATTATAAACCAAGAATTGACTTTGAAATTTTAAAATTATATGCCAAAGGTCTAGTCGCTCTTTCTGGTTGTCTTAAAGGTGAAATTCCTCAAGCTATCCTCTCTCGTCGTGAGAAAGATTTGTTAGATATTATTTCGAAATATAAAGAAATTTTTGGTGATGATTTTTATTTAGAAGTCCAAGCTTATGATTCACCAGAACAAATTGAGGTTAATAAAAAATTAATTGAAATTGGGAAAAAATATAATTTAAAGGTAGTAGCCACCAATGATATTCACTATTTAGAAAAAGAAGATGTAGAAATTCAAGATGTTCTTCTTTGTCTTCAAACTAAGAAAAAGATCAGTGATACCGAAAGATTAGTTGCCAATAAAGATTCCTATTTTAAATCAGAAAAAGAAATGCTCAATTTCTTTAAAGAGAATCCAGAAGTAATAACTCAAACTGAAGAAATAGTTAAGAAATGTAATCTTGAAATAGAATTGGGTAAGATTAAATTTCCCAAATTTCCAATAAAAGAAGATGCCAATGAATATTTAAGAAAATTATGTTTTGAAAAATTAAAAGAAAAATATCCTCGACATGAAAAAGAAGCTATTAAAAGATTAGAATATGAATTAGAAATTATTAAAAAAACTGGTTTTGCTACTTATTTCTTAATTGTCCAAGATTTTGTCAGATGGGCTAAAGAAAATAAAATTATGGTTGGACCTGGTCGGGGCAGTGCAGCCGGCTCAATTGTCTCTTATCTTTTAGATATCACTACCATCGATCCTTTAAAATACGATCTCATTTTTGAAAGGTTTTTGAATCCTGAAAGAATTTCTGCTCCTGATATTGATTTAGATTTTACTGACACTCGGCGGGATGAAGTTATCCATTATTTAGAGAATAAATATGGAAAAGAAAATGTGGCTCAAATTATTACTTTCGGTACCATGGCAGCAAGAGTAGCTATCAGAGATGTAGGTAGGGTTTTAGGCTTACCTTATAGTTTTTGTGATAAATTGGCTAAAATAGTTCCTCCTTCTCTTTCTTTAGATGAAGCACTTAAAAGAGTTAAAGAATTAAGAGATACTTATTTGGAAAACCCTGAAGCAAAAAAAATAATTGATATTGCTAAAAAATTAGAAGGAGTAGCAAGACATGCCTCAACCCATGCTTGTGGTGTAGTAATTACTCCAGAACCCCTTTATAATTTCTTACCCACCCAATATGATGTTTCTCAAGAAAAAAATGTTCTTATTTCTCAATATTCAATGTATTCAATTGAAGATCTTGGCCTTTTAAAAATTGATCTTTTAGGATTAAAAAATTTGACTATTCTTGAGGTGACAATTAAATTAATAGAAAAAAGCGGAAAAAAAATAGAATTAGAAAAAATCCCTTTTGATGATAAAAAAACTTTTGAACTTTTAAAAAATGGAGAAACAATTGGTGTCTTCCAATTAGAAAGCAGTGGAATGCAGAGGTATCTTAAAGAACTTAAGCCAACTACCTTTGAAGATATTGTGGCCATATTAGCTCTTTATCGACCAGGGCCAATAGAATTTATTCCTAAATATATTGCTGGCAAACATACAAAAAAAATTTCTTATCTCCATCCAAAACTTAAACCAATTTTAGAAAAAACTTATGGTGTAGCTGTTTATCAAGAGCAAATTTTAGAAATTGCTAAAGAATTAGCTGGCTTCTCTTTAGCAGAAGCAGATATTTTAAGAAAAGCTATTGGTAAGAAAATACCTGGCCTTTTAAAAGAACAAAAGGAAAAATTTATTGATGGCTGTATAAAAAATAAAATTGATAGAGAAACTGCTGAAAAAATTTTTAATTTTATCGAACCATTTGCTGGTTATGCTTTTAATCGAGCTCATGCTGTCTGTTATGCAACTATTGCCTATCAAACCGCCTACCTCAAAGCGAATTATCCTATTGAATTTATGACTGCCCTTCTTACTTCTGATGCCAATGATTTAGATCGAGTTGCTATCGAAGTTGAAGAAGCAAAAAGATTAGGTATCAAAGTTTTACCACCGGATATTAATGAAAGTGAAGAAAATTTTACTATAGTTGAAAAAGAATCTTCTCCATCTCTCTTAGGAAAAACTTCTAAAGAAAGATCGATCAGGTTCGGCCTTTTGGCAATAAAAAATATAGGTGAAAATGTAGCTAGAGCTATCATTCAAGAAAGAAAAGAAAATGGTGCTTATCAGAGTTTGGGTGATTTCTTAAGCAGAGTTCCATTGGAATATCTAAACAAAAAATCTTTAGAAAGTTTAATCAAAGCTGGAGCATTAGATAGGTTCGGCGAAAGAGGGAATCTCCTTGAAAACTTATCAGAAATTTTAGAATTTGCTAAACAAACCCAAAAAGAAAAGAAAATGCCACAGAAAACTCTTTTTGGTAGACTCAATTTTAATCAATTTCATTCTCCATTTTTAAAAAATAGTAAAAATCTCTCTTATCAGGAATTACTTTCTTTAGAAAAGGAGTTTTTAGGTCTTTATCTTTCTGGTCATCCTTTAGAAAATTTCAAAGCGAAAATAGAAAATGAGAAGGCTATACCTTGTGTTAAACTGAGGGAGTTTAAAGAAAATCAAATGGTTAAAATTGCTGGTGTTATTACAAAAATAAAAAAAGTAATCACCAATTCTCAAGAACCAATGCTTTTTGTAAAAATCGAAGATCTCTCTGGTCAAACAGAAATTTTGGTTTTTCCAGCCATTCTAAAAGAATTTCCTTTTCTTTGGCAAGAAAATAAAATTATTCTGGTGGAAGGAAGAATTTCAGAAAAAGAAGGTGAACCGAAAATTATAGCTTTAAGAGCAAAAGAAATAAAGGAATAATTTATGCCCTATTATACCCCTCATAAAAAAATTTCTTTTTTCTTTATCACTTCTTCATTGGCCATTTTCCTTTTAACTTTAATCTTCTTTTTCACTCGACCAACAGAAGCTTTTATTGAAGTAATGCCTAATCCAGAAGAGATATATTTAGAAGAAAAAATAAAATTACCCACTGATCTCCAAGGAGAATTTTTAGAAATCAATTTAGAAAAAGAGATATTATCTTCTCCTAAAAATAGTATAGAAAAAGAAGAAAGAGCAAGGGGTGAGGTAGAAATTATCAATAATTCCAATCAAAATCAAATATTAGTCAAAACAACCCGTCTTCTTTCCCCAGATGGTATTCTTTTTCGGTTAGATCAGCAAGTTGTTGTTCCGGCCAAAGGAAGGATTAAAGCAAGTGTTTATGCTGATAAACCAGGTAAAGAGAGTGAAATTGAACCAACTCGTTTTACTATTCCAGGTCTCTCCCCTACTTTACAGAAATTAATTTATGCTGAAAGTAAAGAAAAAATGGTAGGTGGTTTAAAAAAAATAGGTATTATCACAGAAGAAGAGATTAATGAAATAAAATCGAATCTTGAAAAAAGTCTTAATCGAGAAGCTGAAGAAAAAGCACAAAATATGCTTAAAGAAAAATTAGGAGAAATTATTGGTTGGAAAATTATTTTAGGAGATAAAACTTTAAAAATAATTTCTGAAGCAAAACCAAATGAAGAAATTAGTGAATTCAAAACAAAAGGTGAATTAAAGATATCTCTAGTCGCAATTAAAGAAAGTGAATTATTTAGATTGGCTAAAAATTTATTAGAAAAAAATATCCCGCCAGATAAGAAGTTATTGGATTTTGATAAAAAAAATCTAAAATATAATCTTATAACTTTAAATTCAAAAGAGAGAAAAGCAGAGATGGAAATAAAAATAAAAGGAAGAACTATTATTAAAGAAAATTCTCCTCTCTTTGATTTTGAAAAAATTAAAGGTCGAGAAAAAAAAGAAATTAAAAATTATTTAGAACAATACAAAGAGATAGATTCAGTAAAAATTAATTTTTCTCCTTTCTGGAAAAATAAAGCACCATTAGAGAGTAAGTTTATTAAAATAAAAATTTATGAAAAATAGATCTCAAAATCAACTTGAAATTCTTCGTCATTCAACAAGTCATCTAATGGCTTTAGCTGTTTTAGAATTGTTCAAAGACGTTAAATTTGGTATCGGACCAGTTATTGAAAATGGTTTTTATTATGATTTTGATTTGTCACAAACCATTAAACCAGAAGACTTACCAAAAATTGAAGAAAAAATGAAAGAATTAATAAAAAATGGATTGAAATTTGAAAAGAAAGAATTATCTATTGATGAAGCAATAGAATTATTCAAAAAACTCAATCAACCATACAAAATTGAACTTCTAGAAGATTTAAAAAAATATGGGACAACAGAAAAAGAAGAAATAAAAAAATGCCAAAAAATGGAAATTCCTGAAAAAGTAACAATCTATCAACTTGGGAATTTTATTGATCTCTGTAAAGGACCACATCTTAAATCAACAAAAGAAATTAAAGCTTTTAAACTTTTAAAAATTGCTGGAGCTTATTGGCGAGGTGATGAAAAAAATAAAATGCTTCAAAGAATTTATGGAACTGCATTTTTTAGCCAAAAAGAATTGGATGATTATTTAAAAAAATTAGAAGAAGTAGAAAAAAGAGATCATCGAGAAATTGGGAAAAATTTAGATTTTTATAGCGTTTCAGAAGAATTAGGAGCGGGTTTAATTCTTTGGCACCCAAAAGGAGCAATAGTCAGAAAAATTATTGAAGATTTTTGGAAAGAAGAACATAAAAAAAGAGGCTATCAATTGGTCTATACTCCTCATATTGGCAAATTAGATTTATGGAAAAAATCTGGCCATTGGGAATTTTATCGAGAAAATCTTTACTCACCAATGAAAATTGATGAAGATGAATATCTTTTAAAACCAATGAATTGTCCTTTTCATATTTTTATTTATCAAAGTCAAATTAGAAGTTATCGTGATCTGCCAATTCGTTATGCAGAGCTGGGAACAGTTTATCGTTATGAACGTTCAGGAGTTATTCATGGCTTAACTCGTGTGCGTGGCTTCACCCAAGATGATGCTCATATTTTCTGCACTCAAGAACAATTAGAAAAAGAAATTATAGACGTTTTAAAACTTTCTATCTTTATGATGAAAACCTTTGGCTTTAAAGATTATCAGATTTTTCTCTCTACCCGACCAGAAAAATCAATTGGTTCAGATGAAATGTGGGAAAAAGCAACCAAAGCTTTAAAAAATGCTTTAGAAAAAACAAGGGTTAAATATCAAATAGATCCAGGAGAGGGTGTCTTTTATGGACCAAAAATTGATATTAAAACTGTTGATGCTTTAAATCGAGCCTGGCAAGGACCAACTATTCAAGTTGATTTCAATTTTCCAGAAAGATTTAATCTTTTCTATATCGATAAAAAAGGCAAAAAAGTTCAACCCGTTATGATTCATCGGACAGTTCTTGGTTCAATGGAAAGATTTTTTGGCTGTTTAATCGAACATTATAATGGTGCTTTACCGGTCTGGCTTTCACCTATTCAGATTTATTTAGCTCCGGTTGGCAAAGCCCATTGGCAAATAGCAGAAAAATTAGGTAAAGAATTTGAAAATTTAGGTTTAAGAGTTTGGGTTGATAAATCTCGTGAAACTATACCTTATAAAGTCCGCAAGGCAGAAAATCAAAAAATTCCCTATATTTTAGTTATTGGTAATAAAGAAGCAAAAGGTAAAACATTAAACGTGAGAATGAGAGGTAATAAAATAAAACGTCTAACAAAAAAGAAATTTATTGAAAAAATTTTAAAAGAAATAAAAAATAGAAAGTAAAAAATTGCCTTAGCTAGTTTCCTAATAAAAAATATTT
>JBKBVX010000024.1:0-7918 GCA_046289355.1 Patescibacteria group bacterium | reverse complement strand
CGACCTCTCGCGTGTAAGGCGAACGCTCTACCACTGAGCTAGCCGCCCATCTAAAAGGCGTCGGCGGGAATTGCACCCGCGTATAGCTGTTTTGCAGACAGCTGCCTTACTACTTGGCTACGACGCCATTTCCTTATATCAGTCATTTTCTAATATCAAAAATTTTGCTTCTCTAATTTTTGAAGCAGTTTTTCTTTCTAAATTATTGGGATTTTCTCCTTATGTTTTCTTCAATAGAAATGAGAAGTTGTAAAAACTCAGAGGCACCGCTGAAAACAATAAATCCAAAAATACCATAGGCCAGGTAATAAAGGCTGGAAAAAAGTCCCCAATTTTTTGCTTCAATCTTCATCCCTAAAACTTTCACATCTGTTCCAAAAGTAAGAATAACAAAAAAGATTATCAAACCAGTAGCTAACCAAAGCCAAGCAAAAACTTTAGCAATTTTTGAAAGAAGATCAAGATAAGGAAACCTTTCTCTCATAATTTTTCTTTTTAAATGACCTTTAAAAATATTTTAATAAATTGTATTTAAAAGTAAACTCAAATTATTAACATGGCATCACCAAATGAATAGAATCTATACCCCTTTTTAATCGCCTTTTGATAAGCTTTGAAAATAAAATCTTTTCCAGCAAAAGATGAAACTAAAACCAAATTAGTGCTTTTTGGTAAATGAAAATTAGTTATTAAGCCATCAATAAATTTAAACCGATAACCTGGTTTGATAAAAAGATTAACCCAACCTTTGAAAGGATAAATTTTCCCCTTTTCTGCCACACTTTCTAAAGCTCGAGCTGTACTTGTCCCAATGGCAATAATCCTTCCTCCTTTTTCTTTTATTTTATTAATCTCTTCAGCTGTTCTTTTATTAATAATCACATACTCAGGACTCATTTTATGTTTTTCAATTTCTTCTGTTTTAATTGGCTGAAAAGTACCTAAACCAAGGTGGAGTGTAATAAATTTTAATTTTATCCCCTTTTCTTTTAAATATTTTATCAATTTCTGAGTAAAATGAAAGCCAGCAGTTGGAGCAGCAATTGAACCTTTCTTTCGAGCATAAATGGTTTGGTATTCTTTGAGATTAGAAATTCTTTTAATATAAGGTGGAGTCGGGGCTAAACCAATTTTCTCAATTATCTTTTTAAATTTTTTACCTTCCTTATCGAATCTTACCAGCCAACTCCCTGTTGGTAATTTTTCTTTTAATTCAGCAATTAATAAATTTTTTTTATTTTTCTTGATATTTATTTTTAACTTCTTATTTTTGATTTTCCCTCTGATAAGACATTCCCAAATTCTTCTTTTAACTTTTTTGACCAACAAAATTTCTATTCGACCACCAGTTGGTTTTTGACCAATTAACTTGGCTGGAATAACAGAAGTGTTATTAAAAATTAAACCATCGCCTTTTCTTAAATAGGAACCAAGATTAAAGAAAAAATCATGAATAATCTTTTTTTTCTTTCTCTCTAAAACCATCAATCTTGAATGATCGCGCGGTCGAATCGGTTTTTGGGCAATTAATTTTTTAGGCAGAAAATAATCGAATTCTTTAGTTTTCATGTTTCTCTTTGGCCTAATGATTCTCTAACTAATTTATTTATTTTCTGCGCCACCTCGTAAGGATCTTTAACATCGTAAAAAATAAATCTTTCTTTCGTTCCAGCTGTCTGAATATAGACATTCCCAAATTTAAAAATAGTAGGAAAAAATCCTTTTATCTCAACAGTAATATCTTGAACCCGAGAAAGTGGCTGTTTAGCAATAGTCCGATTAAAAAGTCCGGCTTGTTCAATACTAATAATTTGTTTATTGGTCACTACCCATAAGTCAAAATAGTAATCAATCCAACTGTGGAATAAAGAAATCCAAATAAAGATTAACCATAAACTACCTAAAAGAACCAAAAGAGGATAAATAATTTCATTTTCTAGAAGAGAAGGAAAATAAATTTTTAAAACAAAATAAACTAAAAATGGTAGAGAACCTAAAATAAGGAGGCTGATAATTTTTTTGAAAAAAATAAAAAAGTGACGATGGAGAAAAAAGATTATTTTTTCACCATAATCAAGTTGAAGAAGTGAACGACGCAATTTCATAATAAGATACTTTAAAATTCTTTATTGCCCTAAATTTATTGATGGCAATTCTACATTAATGGTTGGTAATTCTATTTTTATTTCCTTAAGAAATGATGGAATTTCGAAAGAAAAGAATGGTCGGCGCCAATTTATTTTAATAATCGCTTGATAAGAAGAAAAAATAATGATAATTAAGACAGCTAAAAAAAGAAAAGAGGCAAAAACTGTTTCCCAATCAAGCGAACCAAATTTAAAAAGATGGTAGAAATTAAATAGAAGATAGATAAAACAAACAAAAATAAGAGCTAAATAAACAATTAAAAAAATGTAAAGAGGAATTTCCATATTTTAAAACAATGTTGATTTTTTAAAACCCATATATTCCTTAGCTGCTGGGGTAATAATTCTTCCACGCGGCGTCCGATCTAAAAAACCAATTTGCATTAGGTATGGCTCATAAATTTCTTCAATCGTTTCTTCTTCTTCACCTAAAGCAGCAGCTAATGTTTTAAGTCCTGTCGGACCGCCATCAAATTTTTCTAAAAGTATCTTAAGAAGTTTTCGATCAGCAGGAGTCAAACCAAATTCATCAATTTCTAAAAGATCAAGAGCTTCTTTAGCCACTTTTTTATCAATAATTTCTTTGTCTTTGACCTGGGCGAAATCTCTTACCCTTTTTAAAAGACGATTGGCCACTCTTGGTGTTTTTCTTGCTCGCTTAGCAATTTCTTTGATTGCTTCTTGATCAATTTTAATTTGTAAAATTCGAGCAGAACGTTCGATGATTTTTTCAATCTCATTTTCTTCATAAAAATCTAAGTGATAAATAACGCCAAATCTATCCCTCAAAGGTGAAGTTAAAAGACTCGGTCGGGTAGTGGCGCCTATTAAACAAAAACGAGGGAGATCTATTTTCACGGTTTCGGCCATTGGTCCCCGACCAACAACTAAATGTAAGGTGTAAGATTCCATCGCCGGATATAGAACCTCTTCGATTAAAGGATTGAGACGATGAATTTCATCAATGAAAAGAATTTCACCATCACTAAGATTGGTAAGAATAGCAGCTAAATCACCAGCTCTTTCAATGGCTGGTCCAGAAGTAACTTGAATTTTGGTTTTTAATTCTTCAGCAATAATAAATGCTAATGTTGTTTTACCTAAACCTGGTCCACCACTAAAAAGAACATGTTCAATAACCTCATTTCTTTTTTTGGCTGCACCAATAAAGATTTCTAAATTCTTTTTTAGTCTTTCTTGACCAATAAATTCAGAAAGTCTCTTTGGCCGAAGATTTAAATCTAAAATCTGATCTTCTTTTATTTTCTGAGGAGTCAAAACTTTAGGTAATTTTATTTTTGCCATATATATTATTTTTTTATTCTTCGAACTCGAATCAATCCAGAACAAGGAACAATTTTTATACCTCTCTTTTCTAACTCATCTAAGAACAAATTCATTCCTAAAGAATCAGAAGAGATATGTCCAGCAATGACAGCATTGATATGTGCTTTTTCTGCTTCTTTTTTGTGCGGCTCACTCATATGCATTCCGATAACTGTTCCGATCCCAGCTTGAGAAAGATAATGATAGATTTTTGGTGAACCTTCTGTCCCGCCAGTTGTTTCTAAAAGAACAACTTTTCCGACTCGATTATCCAAAGAGCCAGCAAAAAGTTTTGGTCCAGCACCAATTTTGATCGCCTCTTTATATTCAGGGATATTTTTTAATATTTTTAAAATATCGGAAACATATTCTGGTTTTTCCTTCTCAATTTTTTCTTTTAAAAATTTTGTCACCAAATTATCACAAACAGTATGAAGACACATAAAACCTAAACCAAGAAGTTTAGCAGCATCAACTTCGCGATTGTGATTGGCCGGTGAAATTTTTCTTGCTACTTCATCTATCCTAACTTTCAGTAAACTTTCAGCAATGTTAATCGGCACACCATATTGAGCTAAAAGATCAGCCTGAAGATGCATTACATCATCAAGACCAGCCAGAGCTTTACCAGCTGGATGGTGAGAAATGACCAAGTCAATATCACCAAATTCTTTAGCTAAAAGTAATTCTCCTACACCAATATCAATACCAACCAAAATTTTTTTGATTTTTCTTTTAGTCGGAACTAAAATTCTGGTATCACTATAGGGATTGGTCAACTTTTCCTTATCAAATTCTTCTTTTTCTTCTTCAGACATTTTCTCATACTTTTCTTTAATCCGATTAAGTAATTTGGCAATTTCTGAATTGTCCCGCAAATCTGCTTCTATACCCATTTTAATAGCTAATTGATAAATCTGTTCTTGGGTCATATTAATTTTTCAATAAATTTATGATCTATTATTTTAACAAAGTTGATAAAATTTGACAAGGGGGAAATTTTTGTTATAATAGTTTACAGTTTTTCAATATAGCGCGCGTAGCTCAGCGGTAGAGCATGTCTCTTATAAAGACAGGGTCGTCCGTTCGAATCGGACCGCGCGCACCTCATTTATGGGTCATGTCATCCTTGGAATAGTTTTTTGTATTGTTGGTGCTTTAATTACTTTAAATGCCGAATGGATTTTAAGAGAATTTGGTCGAACTGAATTTGCTGAAAAATATTTTCCTTTTGAAGGCGGATCAAGATTTTTTTATAAATTAATCGGGATCATTATTGTTATTGCTGGCTTTCTTACCATTGGTGGGATCCATTTTCGCATTCTCGATTGGATTATTAAAACTTTATTTGGTGGATTAGGGAAATTTAAGACCGGTGAATAAAATTTTGATAATTTTGGTGGGCCTGTAGTTTAATGGTAAAACGTCTGCTTTGCAAGCAGAAGAGTAGCGGTTCGATTCCGCTCAGGTCCACTAGATTTAAAAATCACTGGCAAAACACCAGTGATTTTCTAATTTTTTTAATTTATAGTATAATATAACTATGGAAAAATTTATCATCATTGATGGCAATTCTTTACTTCACCGCACTTGGCATGCTTTACCAAAATTGACAACTAAAACAGGTGAAGTAGTTAATGCTGTTTATGGCTTTGCTTTGATTTTTTTAAAAATTTTGAAAGAATTAAAACCTGATTATTTAGTTGTTGCTTTCGATTCTAAAAAACCAACTTTCCGTCATCAAGAGTTTAAAGAATATAAAGCAAAAAGAATCAAACAACCTGAAGAATTTTATGCCCAAATTTCAAGAGTTAAACAACTTTTAGAAGGTTTTAAAGTTAAATATCTGGAAATACCAGGCTATGAAGCAGATGATATTATTGGGACACTTTGTCGATTAATTTCTAACTTTCATTATCCGATTTCAAAAATTATTGTCAGTGGTGATTTGGATAATTTACAACTTGTTGATGAACAAACAAAAGTTTATACTTTAAAAAGGGGCATAACAAAAACAGTCATTTATGATAAAAAAACGATTGAGGAAAAATTTGGCCTCCTGCCTCATCAATTAATTGATTTTAAAGCTTTATGTGGTGACCCATCAGATAATATCCCTGGGGTTAAAGGGATTGGCGAAAAAACTGCTTTAAAATTAATTAAAAAATTTGGATCTTTAGAAAATCTTTACCAAAATTTAGAAAAAATTGAAAATGAAAAAATTAAAAATTTATTAAAGGAACAAAAAGAAAATGCTTTTTTAAGTAAAAATTTGGTAACTATTAAAAGTAATTTAAAAATTGATTTTAATTTAGAAGATCTAAAACGAAAAGAGCCAGATAAAGAAAAGGTAATAAAATTTTTCCAAACATTAGAGTTTAAATCTCTTATCCCTCGATTTCTATCTTTAGGAAAATTGAGTTCTCAAAAATTATTTTAATTTAATCATAAATTAATTCTATGAAAGTTATTTTATACGCAACAACAACTATTAATGGCTATATCGCCAAAGAGAATGACGAAACACCTTGGTCAAAAGAAGTTTGGGAAGCTTATTATGATTTAATCAAAGAAAAAGGTAATATCATTTTAGGCAAAAGAACTTATGAAATAATGAAAGTGATAGATGAATTCAAAAAATTAAATTATCCATTTACAGTCGTTGTCTCTAGTTTAGTACCACCGCATCAGGTTAATGAAAAAACAGTTTTTGTCTCCACTCCTACCAAAGCTTTAGAAATTTTAAAAGCCAAAGGATTTAAAGAAGTAATCGTTGGTGGCGGAGCGACGTTAAATAGCAGTTTTTTACAGGGTAATTTAATTGATGAAATTTATCTCGATGTTGAACCATTAATCTTTGGTCGAGGGATAAAACTTTTTTCTGAAACCGAAAAAGAAGTAAAATTAAAATTATTAACAGTAAAAAAGATCACCAAAAATACTTTTCGTCTTCATTATAAAGTAGTGAAATATCTTTAAAGTCAATTTTAGAAATTAAATTTTTATGGTCATTTTTCTCTATGGTCCAGATACTTATCGATCAAAAGAAAGACTTAAAGAATTAATTGATAGTTTTAAGAAAAAAAGAGATCAACTTGGATTAAGTGTTATTAAGTTAGAGGGAAAAAATTTAACACTTGATGAATTTAGAAAAACTGTTTTGCCAACAGGACTTTTTTCAACTAAGAGATTAATCATCATTGAAAATCTGTTATCACAAAATAAAGATAAAAATTTGATAAAAGAAATTGTTATTTTTTTAAAAAAGAAATTAGAAAAAGAAAATGTGGTTATTTTTTATGAAACTGAAGAGATTAAAAAAGAAGAGCCATATCATTCATTATTTAATTTATTAAGAAAACAGAAATATGTTTATGAATTTAATTTTTTAGAAGGATTGGCTTTGAGAAATTGGATTATAAAAGAAGTAAAAAAAATTGGGGGCCAGATTTCTCCACCAGCGATTGATTATCTTGTTCTCTATTTTGGTTCAAATCTTTGGGAAATAAAAAATGAAATTGATAAAGCACTGGCTTATGGTCAAGGGAAAATCGAAAAAAAGACTTTGGAAATAATTTCTGAAAAAAAAGAGGAAGAAGAAATTTTTGCTTTAATTGATGCTTTAATCAACAAAAATAAGAAGAAGGCAATAAAACTTTTAGAGAACGAATTAGCTAAAGGAACTTCTTTTTCTTACATTCTCTCGCTTTTAGCCAATCAGTTTAGAATTATTCTTTCGCTTAAAGAACAGAAAAGAATATTTAATTATTATCAAATTGCTAAGGAACTCGGTGTCCATCCCTATCCTGTAAAAAAAGCCTTTGAGCAAATGAAAAGATATAATTTGGAAGAATTAAAAAAAATCTATCAAGAATTACTCAAGATAGATCTTCAGTTGAAAACTAGCGGTCTTAAACCAGAACTTTTATTTGATTTATTGATAGCTAAATTATAAAAAACTTTTATTTTAAGCGATCGCAGAAAATAGAAGACCAATAAGGGAATAAGTAAATTTATTTTAAAATAAGATTTAATTTTTTAGCCAAGCGAGATTTTTTGCGACTGGCTTTATTTTTTTTGATGATATTTCTTTTAGCTGCTTTATCTAAAGCTTTTTGTAATTTCTGATAAAACTCTTTAGCTTTTTCTTTATTTTTTTCTTTAATAAATTTTAAAAATTTTCTTTCTAAATATTTAAGATTTGCTTTAACTTTTTTGTTTCTCAAAGTTCTTTTTTTTGCTTTTCTTAGTTCTTTGATTGCTGATTTTGTCACCGGCATAAATGTTCTTTTAGAAGCAAATTTTTGAAATTTTTATTCTTCTTCTGGTTTTTCCTCTAATCCATAATCTATTTCTTCCTTTTCGCCAAATTCTTCTTCCCATGTTTTAATAAGTTCTCTTTCTTTTTCTAACATTTTTTGATAAGCATCACGACCATCAATTAA
>JBKBVX010000023.1:0-8125 GCA_046289355.1 Patescibacteria group bacterium | reverse complement strand
GACACTTAGCCTCCCTTTTGCTGGTGAAGAGCTAACCAACAATATTTCTTCGGAACTAAAAATAAGTTGGGCTGAAGCAGAAAAGATGAAAAAAGGTTATGGAGAAAAAGATAAAAATACTCCATTAGAAAAAATTATCCTCTCTTTTTTTGATAATCTTAGCCAAACTCTTAAGACACATCTTAGTTTTTATGAAGAAGGGGTAAGAAAAAAAATTGAAGAAATTATTCTTTGTGGTGGTGGAGCTAATCTTTTTAACCTTGTTCCTTTCTTAGAAAAAAAATTGAAAATAAAAGTAAAAAAAGGTAATCCTTGGCTTAATATCATAAAAAAAGATGAAAAACCTCCTTTACCCGAAGATATTTCTCTTGTTTATACCACTGCTATTGGTTTGGCTTTAAGAGGATTAAAAGAAAAAATATGATCAATCTTAACCTTTTACCAGAAAAAGAAAAGAAAAATTTAAGAAAGGAAAGGATATATCAATTTATCTTTATTTCTTTTTTTATTCTTTTAATAGGGATAGTTGTTATTAGTCTTGAACTTTTTTTAGCCAAAAATGTTTTAAAAGAGAGTCTTTCAATTTATACAACCTCTTTAAGTCAAGAACAAGGATTTATTGAGAAAATAAAAGAACTAAATTTTAAATTTGCTATTATTGAAGAAGTTCAGTCTAACTATTGGCAAGTGAGTCCAATTTTGATCCATTTAGCTGAAATTACTCCTTCAGCTTCTTATTTAAAGTCAATTAGTCTTGATCGAGAAAAAAAAGAATTTCAAATCAAAGGGAAAGTGAAAACAAGAAGAGACCTTTTAGAACTACAGGGTTATTTAGAAAGATCTTTATTCTTTAAAGAAATTGAGGCGCCACTTTCTAATCTTCTTCGTCAGGAAAATATCGAGTTTGAATTTAAAGGAAAGTTAAAATAAAAAAATATGCAAGAGAAAAAAATGATAATCTATTTAATAATTATTGTTGGCTTGATTTTTCTTTCTTTCTTTTTCCTTGTCAGACCAAATTTTTTAGCAGTAAAAAATTTGTCTCAAAGAATAGAGTATGAACAAAAAACTCTTGAGGAATTGCGTCTTAAAGGTCAAACTTTGGCTAAAACAAAAAAAGAGTTTAAAGAGATCGAGGGAGAAATCCCCATTCTTGAAAGATTTTTTTTAATAGAAGGAGAAGAATTGAATTTTATTACTTCATTGGAGGAAATTGCTCAAAAAAATAATATCAGTCAAGAAATTAATCTTGGAACAAAACAGAATTTTAAGAACAGCTACAAAGTAATGCCGGTCAATCTTTCTTTAAAAGGCAGTTTTATCAATTTTATTAATTATCTTAGGGAAATAGAAAAATTAGATTTTTATTTCAATATTGATTCTTTAAATATTACTACTATCTCGCCTGAAAAAGATGAAATTAATGTCTCTTTAACCGCTAAAACTTATTGGAAGAAATAATTATATGAGATTAAATTTATATCAATTTTTTAGAAATTTTCTGCCAAGATTTATTTTCATTTTGACTATTATTATCATCATTTCAACCATTTATTTCCTCTATAAAAATGTTTGGGAAATTTTTACTCGTTCCAAAGAAGCTATTCTTTTAAAAGGGGAAATTAGTGTTGTTAGATTAAGAACCGAACTTTTCAAAAAAATTAAAGAAAATTTTGAAAAGAAAAAAAAGGAAGAAGAGATTAATTTCGAAAATCTTAGAAATCCATTTGTCCCATTAGAAAAAATAGAGATAGAATAAAATATAAAATTTAAAATGTTTTCTTTTTTAATTCCTTGGGAAGATATTCCTGTTTAACTTTAGCATTATTTTTACCGTAACCTAAATTTTTCATTAATTTTGTTTTTGGGTTGCGGAGATGTAATGGCACTGGTAAATAGCCATATTTTTTTACTTCTTCTTTGGCTTGAGAAAGAGATTTAAGAACAGCATTTGATTTCGGTGATTTGGCTAAATAAATAACAGCTTGAGCTAAATTCAGTTCAGCTTCTGGTAGACCAACAAATTGAAGGGCTTGAAAAGCAGAAGTGGCAATCACCAAAGCTGTTGGATTGGCATTGCCAATATCTTCTGAAGCAAAAATAATCATTCGCCGAGCAATAAATTCTGGATCTTCACCAGCTTCTAACATTCTCGCTAACCAGTATAAGGAAGCTCGAACATCAGAACCACGCAAAGATTTGATAAAAGCTGAAATGACATTATAATGCTCCTCCCCTTTTTTATCGTAAATTAAGGTCTTTTTCTGAATAGCTTCTTCAATGATTTTTTGAGTAATAATCTTTGAACCTTTTTTATTTTTTGGAGTAATTTTTACTGCTAATTCTAATGTATTTAAAGCAATTCTTGCATCACCATTTGAATTTTCAGCTAAAAAATCTAAAATTTTATCTTTGATTTCTATTTTTTCTTTGCCTAATCCCTTTTCTTTATCAGTTAATGCTCTTTTTAAAATTTTTTTAATTTCATCTTTATTTAAACTTTTTAAAACAAAAACTTTACATCTAGAAAGTAAAGGTGAAATCACTTCAAAAGAAGGATTTTCGGTAGTTGAAGCAATTAAAATAATTGAGCCATCTTCGAGATAAGGAAGAAAAATTGCTTGCTGGGCTTTGTTAAAGCGATGGATCTCATCTAAAAACAAAATTGTTCTTTGGCCATAGGCTTTAAGTTTAGTTCTCGCCTCTTGAATAATTTTTCTTATCTCTTTGGTTGAAACATCAACAGCGGAAAAATAGATAAAATTAGAATTTGTCTTTTTGGCAATAATTCTGGCTAAAGTAGTTTTGCCACTGCCAGGTGGTCCCCAAAAAATAATAGAAAAAAGTTGGTCATTTTCAATGGCTTGACGCAAAAATTTGCCTTGACCAACAATTTCTTCTTGACCAACAAATTCATCAAAATCATTTGGCCTCATTCTTTCAGCTAAGGGAATATAATTATTCTTTTCTTTAAATAAAGTTGGAGCCATAATTTTCTTATTTTACCATTTTGATTTCCTCTTGACAAATTTTTATTTTTTGCTATAATATTTTTGTCTAAAAAGGAGGAAAAGATGAAATTGAAAAAACTTATTAAAGAATTTTTATTTTTTATGAGTCCAATATTAATTGCATTATTTTTAATTTTCTTTATCTTTTGGCTAAAGAAGATTCTCAATTCATCATTTTTTTTATCCCTTCCGCTACTGATCAAAATTATTTTTGCATTTTCCGGAATTGCCGCGATTGTTGTACTTCTCATCTTCATAGTAGTAGCAGCGGTGATTACGTGGGGTGAAGCTGTGAGGAACCGTATTAGGGGGAACAAGTCATAAAGATTTAGGCGGCTCTCGAAGAGCCGCCAAAAAAATTTTTTTTTATTGTGTTAACACATTGATATTGCAGAAAAAGATATAATTGGCTAAAATAAAAAAGCGGGTTGTGGTGGACCGGTACCACGCTTGGTTCGGGACCAAGAGGTAGTGGGTTCAATTCCCACCAGCCCGATTTTTTTATTTTTTCTCCTTTTTAAAAAAACTAAAGACTATAATTAAAAAAATAATTAATCCACCAAAAAATAAAGCAATATTTTTAAAATTAAGATTTTTAGCTGGAACTGTTTTTATTCTTTCAATTGGTGATGGACAACCAGAAATTGAACATCGTCTAATTTCTTCTTTAATCTGAAAAAATTGGCTTGGACCAGCCCCTTCAATAGATAAATTTCCAACAAAAACAACTGGCACCGCCTCAAATTTCATTTTATAACCTTCAGCCATAGCCAAAAGTAATTTTTGATTTGCTGGATTATACCAAACTTCTAAAGCATTAATTTTTAATTCTGGATATTGAGGAGAAATTTCTCTTAAAAATTGAGCCATCTGAGCACTGTGTGGACAACCAGAACCCCAAAAGAAATATAATTCAATAGTTTTACTGTAAGCAAAAGAAAAAAATAAAAAGGAAAGAAGGAAAAGAAGGAAACTAATTTTTTTGATTTCACTCATTGGCTATTTTTGACATTGAGGACAAAAATATGTACCTCGGCCAGCCAAATTTATTTTTTTAATTATTCCTCCGCAACGATAACACTTTTCTCCTAAACGATCATAAACTTTAAGATGTGGAACATAATCACCGGCTTTCCCTTCGGTATCAACATAGGAATCGACTGAGGCTCCACGATAGCGAATAGATTCTTTTAAGATTTTTATTAAATAATAATAAAGGTCAGAAATTTCTTTTTCTTTTAAAGTTTTAACAATTCGAGTCGGCAAAATTTTTGCTCCCCAACAGGCTTCTTGAGCATAAACATTACCAACTCCAGCTAAAAAGGTTTGATCCATTAAAAGTGGCTTTATTTTCTGTCTTGGTTTTTTACTTAGAAGTTCTTTAAATTTTTCCAAAGTGAAATTTTTCTCTAATGGTTCCGGTCCAAAACCTTCTTTTTGAAAATATTCTTTTAAATCATCTGTTTTCATTAATTTTACCCAACCAAACTGTCGCCAATCATGATGTAAGAGGAAAGTTCCGTCAGTGAACTGGTAAATAAGATGTGATTTTTCATCTTCCTTTTCTAATTTCTTTCTAAAAATCAACCGACCAGTAAGTTTTAAATGAATAACTAAAGACCAGCCATTTGAAAGATCAATAATTAAAAGTTTTGCCCGGCGTTTTATCTTTTCGACTTTACTTCCCACAACTATTTTTTCAAATTCTTTCGGTTTTATCCCTTGAATCAGCCGAGGTAATTTAATTTCAACAGCTTTTATTTTTTTCCCAATAATCTTTTTTTCTAACTGATTTTTAATCGTTTCTACTTCTGGTAGTTCTGGCATGGCTGAAAATTTTTATTTCTAATATATAATTTAATTTTTGAATTTAAAGACTTGACCATGACCAGGGTAAACTGTTATTCCTGATTTTAAGATTCGAGAAATCTTTTTTAAAGATTCTTTCATCTCTTTATCTGATCCGCCTTCTAAATCTGTCCGACCATAACCTTCTTTAAAAAGAAAGTCACCAACAAAAATCTTATTATCACCTAAAAGAGAAATACTTCCTTTACTATGACCTGGATTGTGAATAACTTTTAATGATTCGTTTCCTATTTTTATTTTATCATTTTCTTTTAAATATTGATCGGCAGTAAATTTAAGGAAATTTTTATCAGCTTCGTGGATTAAAATCTTGGCCCTGGTTTCTTTTTTTAATCTCTCGGCAGCTAAAATATGATCAAAATGATAGTGAGTTAAAATTATGTATTTTACTTTGACTTTGGTTTTTCTAATTTCAGCTAAAATTTTTTCTGGTTCATCTCCTGGATCAACAATTGCCATCTCATCACCAGAAATAAGGAAATAACAATTTGTTTTAAGAGAGCCAACCACTATTTTTTTTATCTTCATCTCCTATAATTAAATAACCTTTGGTCTTTTTTTTAATGCGATCGCAGAATTTAGAAGACTGGGGTTAGGAATTTTTAATTATTTTGGGAATAAATTCAAAAATATCTGAAGCCAAAACTCCTTCACCATATTTTTTTGCTGCCTCCTCACCTGCTCTACCATTAATATAAGCGGCAAAAGAAGCAGCTTCAAAAGGATTAATATTTCGTGCCAAAATCGCACCACAAATACCAGCTAACGTATCACCAAAGCCGCCTTTAGTCATAAAAGGAGAACCAGTTCTATTTAAAAATATTTTTTGACCATCAGAAATAACATCAACATAACCTTTAAGTAAAATGACAGTTGACAATTTTTTTGCCCATTTTTTTACTTTTTTTTGACGATCTGAAATATTTGGTAAAACTTTCTCGCCAGTCAAAACTTCAAATTCGCGAAGATGTGGAGTGATAACGGCTTTTTTATTTTTTAAAATTTCTGGTTTTTGAGATATGGCATAAATAGCATCAGCATCAATAACCATTGGCAGGTTTATTTTTCTAATAATTTGCCTAATAGCTTTTAAAGTTTTTTTATTTCTTCCTAAACCACCACCGATAACTAAAGAATTAAAATTTTGAGAAATTTTTAAAATCTCAGGAAGATGTTTATCTTCTAACCAATCACCATCTAAGGGATAACAAATTAGATCTGGTAAAAAAGTGGCAGCAATATCCATAGCTCTTTTTGGGCCAATGATAGTAATTAAATCTGCACCAGCTCGCAAGGCACTTATGGCATTAAAAACTGGTGAACCAGAATATCTTTTTGAACCAGCAATAATTAAAACATAACCATGTTCACCTTTATGGGTCCAAGATTTTCTTTTAGGATAAATTTTATTTAAAAAACCTTTCATTAAAAAATTTTTTATAAAGGAATAGTGTAGCACATTTTATATTAATAATTTTAATCCCTTTTCTAATTTTGGTACAGTCCTATAATTTTTGATTTCATTTGGCTTAATCCAGCGATATTTTGTATGCTCCCAATCTATTTTTATTTTATCAGTTTTTGTTTCAAACAAAAATGGATAAGTCACCCATATTTTATTTATTGATTTATCTTCTACTTTATAAGGTTTTGCTCTTTTAATAAATTTTAAATCTCTCCTTTTAATTTTCGTTTCCTCCTCTACTTCTTTGATTGCTCTTTCTAATAAATCATCTCCTTTTTCAATATAGCCACCAATGACATTCCAAAGTTTTGGATAAGTAAAAAGTAAATTACTTCTTTTTAAAATTAAAATTTTGTCTCTATTTTTTAAAAAAACATGGACAACAGGTGAAATTTTCGGATTAAGAGGATAGATATTTTTTCTTGTATAATAATTTAAATTTTCAGTTTGTCTTTTTGTTAAAACCTGGCAAAGAAAGTTCCAATGGAAAGAAACATTATCTCCAATTTTTATTTTCGGAACAATTCTTTTATCCCAATCTATCCATTTTTGTTTTGGCTCTCCTAAGTAAATTGCTTTTTCTCTAATCACGATCGGTTGATATTCAACCAATATTTTATTAATTTTCAATTTACAATTTTCAATTTTCAATACTTTACCCCAACTAATCCGACAGAGATCTTTTAGTTTTTCAGTAAGTTTTATTTTACCAGAAATAGAACCGAGATAGAAAACATGAAAACTATGATGAGGAAAAATATTTTTTGGAATTTTTATTTTTCTTTTAAATTCTTTTTTTATTAAATTTTTTAGATCTTTGATTTTAACTTTTTCTAAAAATTTATTTCCCAGCCAATATGCTTCAACAACTCGTTCATCAAAAGGATTAGAAATTTTATTGGCTTGAGCAATAAGTTTTAAATAAGGATAGAATCCTCTAAATTTTTCTAAAATTTTTTTAATTTCTTGGGAATCTTTAAATTTTCCTAAAATAAAATTAAGGAGTTTTTCACCAACTCTTTTTGGTCCACAAAAACCTAATTGATGTGGTTTTAAGGAATAGATAACCGCTAATCTCAATCCATTCATAACTTTATCTTTCCTAATTTTACTATTTTAAACTGAATTTTTTCAGCCAGAAGAATAATAAAAATGGCCAAGGCAATTAAAATTGAACCAACAATTTCTTGCCAATTGATTATCTTTCCTTTTGTTAAATCAAGTAAAGTAGTGATTGGACTACCTAAAGCCAATAAACAGGTAGCAGTGGAAATAGGTAAATATTTAATACCACTATACCAGGTTAAGACATAGCCAAAAAGCAAAAAACTGGTTAAAACAACCCAGAGAATTTGTTTGAGATTAAGAGTAAAAATTAAAGAAAATTGATTGGTAATTAACCAGAATCCAATAATAATTAGCAATCCAAAAAACATTCGGCCCCAGGCGACCAATCGAGGTGAAATATGAATGACAGCCTTTTTGGCTAAAATCTGCTCGACTGACCAAAAAAGAACAGCTAGAAAAACTAATAAATCACCGACGTTCAATTTCTTGATTGGTAAAAGTTTAAGAAGAAAGGCATTACCAAAAAGTAAGAGGAAAATTGCAAAAATTAATTTTTTATCTATCTTTTCCTTCAAAAAGAAAAAGGCAAGAATTGTCACATAAAGAAACATTGTCTTATGAATAAAAGAACCAGTTGCTGCTGTCGATAAAGAAAGACCTTTGAAAAATAATAAAAATGGGATACCACCACCAACTAAACCAATAAGGATTA
>JBKBVX010000022.1:0-8296 GCA_046289355.1 Patescibacteria group bacterium | reverse complement strand
ATTGATCCAAGGTGTTGATTTACGGACAGTTCAAGAATTTCTTGGTCATAAAAGTATCACCACTACTCAACTTTATACTCATGTTACTAACCCTCGGCTCCGTGAAATTCATCGTAAATTTCATAGCGGTCGAAAATTATAAATACTTTATCACTTACTTCTAATTGTGTTAACACATTAATACAATAACAAAAAGCGTATTTTATGGTAGATATTTTAAAGGATCAATAGGGATACCATCTTTTCGAATTTCAAAATGAAGATGGGGGCCAGTAGAAAATCGACCAGCACCAGGAGTACCAGGTAATCCCCCACTCAGACCAATAATTTCTCCTCTTTTAACAAAAACTCCTTCTTCGACATTAATTTTTGAAAGATGACCATAGACTGTTGAATAACCTTGTTGATGAATAATCATTACATAAGAATAACCAAGTCCGCCATGTTTGGCTCGAGCGATATAACCGGAAGCTGAAGCTTTAACTGGAGTACCTTGTCCAGCTCTAATATCAATACCTGAATGCTCCCCAAGCCATTTTTTAAAAGGATAATCTGGATCATGAAAAGTAGCAACAATTCCCTCATTTGGTACAGGCCAAGAGAAAACCACTACCCCAAGTTCTTCGAGTTCTTGCCATCTTTTTTCTTTTTCTGCTTCTAATTTTTTTCTAATTTCTTTTTCTAATCTAGCAATTTCTCGTTCAGCTTGTTGCATCTCTAATTTTGCCTGGGCTAATAGTGTCTGAAATTTCCATTCTGCTCCTTGTGTTTCTTCAAGAAGAACTCTTTTTGATCTTTCGTTTTCCTCTAATTCTCTTTTTTTAGCATTTAGTTCTTTTTTTAACTGTTCTAATTCTGATTTTTTCTTTTGTAAGTTCTTTTCCTGATTTTCTAAATCTTCTTTAACTGATTGAACATTGATCAAGGTTTGTTGTAAAGAATTTTGAAGGTCCTGGCCTGTTTTTAAAAGATTGAAATAATCAGAAATACTTTCATTTAAAAGAATAATTTGAAAATAATTCTTATTATCATATTGATAAATTTTTCTTAGAAATTCGGCAATTTTTTCTTTAAGATCATCAATTTCTAAATTTTTATTTTCAATTTCTTTTTGAATTTCTTTTATCTCTAAGTTTGTTTTATTAATTTGTATCTCCCTTTTTTTGATTTCTGTTTTTGTTTTAGCAATTTGATTAGTTAAGATATTGATTTGATTTTTTAAGGTGGCAGCTTCTTTTCTTTTTATTCTGATATTTTCTTCATAAATTTTTTGCTGTTTTTCCAATTCTTTAATTTGCTCTTGATAAATTTTAATTTTTTCTTTGAGATCATCAACCTGAGCTATTACTATCTTAGTAAAAGTAAAAAATAAAAGAGAAAAGAGAGAAAATAGAAAAAAAATTTTAAAAAAATTTTTTTTATTTATCATTGGCATAATTTGACTGCTTCATCTATTCTTATTAATGTTTTTTCTTTACCTAAAATTTCAGCTATCTCTGCCGGTGGTGGTGAGGCTGTTTTGCCAGAAATAGCAACGCGAAAAGGCCAAAAGATTTCACCTGTCCCCTTTTCTTTAGCCAGTTTTTCTAAAATTTTTTGAATCTCCTTTATTTTAAATTTATTCTCAGGAATTTTTAATAGATTTTCTTTAATTAATTTTAAATTATCTTTAACTTGAACTAAATTCATTTTTTTCCAAATGAGAATTTTTGGATCAAATTTCAATTTTTTTTCAAAAAAGAAATTAGCTAATTCTGGAAGATCAGATAATTTTTTCATCCTTTCCTGTTCTAAACTAATAATTTTTTTTAACCAACTTAAATTAACCACCTCTTTTGTCTTTAAAATTCTAAATTTAAGATTTGAAATTTTTTCTATTAAGCCTTCTTTTATCAGGTATGATATACATTTTTTTGCCAGTTCATTAACTTTCATTTTTCGGATATAATATCCATTCATCCAATCTAATTTTTCTCGATTAAAAATTGCCCCGGCTTTTTGGATTTTTTCTAAAGAAAAAACATTAATCAATTCTTTTAAAGAGAAAATTTCTTGATCTGTTCCGGGATTCCAACCTAATAAAGCGATAAAATTTAAAATTGCTTCTGGTAAATAACCTTGATTTAAATAACTTTCTACTGAAACATCAGATTTTCTTTTAGAAAGTTTTGAACGATCTGGATTTAAAATTAAAGGTAAATGGGCAAATTCTGGTGGTTGCCAACCAAATGCCTGATAGATTAATAAATGTTTTGGTACTGAAGGTAGCCACTCCTCTCCCCTTATAATATGAGTGACTTTCATTAAGTGGTCATCAATAACAACTGCTAAATGATAAGTTGGATAACCATCTGATTTAAGTAAGATTTGATCATCAATATTTTTAAAATCAAATTCTATTTCTCCGCGAATCAGATCATAAAATTTAATTTTTCCTTCTTCTGGAACTTTAAGACGGATAACATAAGGTATTTTATTTTTTAATTTTTCTTTGACTTCATTTTTGCTTAATTTCCGGCATCTTTCGTCATACATTGGCGGAAGTTTTTTAGCTATCTGTTCCTGTCTCATTTTCTCTAAATCTTTAGGAGTGCAAAAACAATAATAGGCATAATCTCTTTTGATAAGTTCGTGGGCTAACTTTCGATAAATTTGTAGTCTTTGAGATTGGATATAAGGTTTATATTTCCCCTTCTGTTCAATAATAAAATTATTTTTAACTTTACGAAGAAATGGCCCTTCGTCCCAATTTAAGCCAAATTCTTTTAATGTTTTCATTAAACTTTCTGTCGCCCCTTTTACTTTTCTTTTAATATCTGTATCTTCAATTCTTAAGATAAATTTTCCTTTATTTTTTTTAGCAAATAAAAAATTATATAAGGCGGTACGAAGACTGCCAATATGAAGATAACCAGTAGGACTTGGAGCAAAGCGAACTCTTATCATAAGATAAATAAATTTTATCAAAAATAAAAAATTGGTAAAACTACCCCTTATTATTTACTCGGGGGTTTTATTTTGTACTTTCAATTCTTGGCCAATGAAATTTTTTCAAAATTTTGATTTGCCAGAAAATTAAAAACCAAAGATATAAACGAGCAAGATAAAGTAAAATTGTCCAAAAAAATTCTTTTAAGTTTTTTGGATAAGTAAAAAATAATTTAAATCCATCTTTTATTTCTTCTAAAAATCCTCTCATTTTTTGTTTAGAAATTGATTGGAGATAACCTCCAGTAGCTCTAATTTTTTGTTTTAACCAGTCAGAAAAATTATCTGGATATTTAACATAAACTTTTGCTTCTGGTTCATAAATTATTTTATATCCTCTTTGCCAAATCATTTCTGAAATTATTGAATCTTCAACTAAAGTATCTTCTGGAATTTCTTTAATCACATTTCGGATGGCATAAAGATAACCAGAACAAACGAGATATTCTCCCTTTTTTGTTTTTTTTCTTCTAAGATAATCAGCGGCATCTGTTAAAAAATGCGACCAATAACCGAAAAGATTATCTCGAGGATTTATTGGCACTGGATGACCACTTACTGCCCCGATTTTTTTATCAATAAAGTGTTTTAATAATTTTTTGATTGCCCCTTTTTCAACAAAAACATCACCATCAGTTAAAACTAAAATTTCTCCTTCCACCTTTTGAAAAACCAAATTTAAAGCAGCTGGTTTACCAATACCTTTGTCTTGAATAAATCTTATCTTAAAAGGAAATTGAGAAATAATCTTCTTTGTTTCTTGACTCGGATCAACAACAATTAATTCGGAATTTGGAATTTTTTCATCTAAAATTGCTTTTATTGCTCGAGGTAAAGTTTTCTCTTCTTCTTTAGTGGTGATAATAATAGAAATCATAAATAATTATAATTTAAGAGATTTGAGAATTGAATATTTGGCTCCTTGAGGTGTCAATTCACTTTTCATTAGGTCTATACTTTTTACTTCGAAAGATAAATTTGAAAGTTGTTCATTTAAAATATCAATTTTAGTTGGTATTTTAACTCTGGCTAATGTTATATGGGGTATCCAATCTCTTTTTTCAATCTCAATCCCTAATTTTTCTAATTCTTTCCCAATTTCTTTTTGAAGTTTTTTAACTAGATTTCTATTTCCTTCCTCTTGACAGCCAATGAAGATAACTCGTGGTCTTAATAAATTTGGAAAAGCATCAATTACGGTTAGAGACAGTTTTAAAATATTTTGGCCTAAATGTAATTCTTTTATTTTTCTTTCAATTATCTTATCAACTTTTTCTAAAACAATTTCTTCTTGTGAGCCTAAAAAATGAAGGGTAATATGAAGCCCTTCGTCAGAGACCCATTTGATAGGTTTATTTTTATTTTTCTTTTTTAATTTTTCAATTAAAAGGCCAATTTCTTTTTTTATCTCATTTGGTAAATTGATAGCAATAAAAGAACGGATTTTCATAAACTCTTTAATTTTAATTTATTTATCAATTTAATTATTTTTTCTGCCAAAAGAAAATGTTTAGGGTTATGAGTAATTTTTAATTTTTTGATTTGGTTTACTTTTAGCCAGGCATATTGTGAATGTTCTAATGAAAGTTTTATTTTCCCACCCTGATAAATAGCCAGAAAACATATACCTTCACGTTTATTATTGTTGATAAGACCTTGCCAATAAATAAACGGGATTAAAATTTTAATTTTCTTTAGACCAGTTTCTTCAACTATTTCTCGTTGTAGGGCATCAATTAAAAATTCATTTTTTTCAACTTGACCTCCTGGTGGCATCCACCAATCAGAATTTTTATCTTTTAAAACTAAAAATTTACCATCCCGATAAATGAGAACTGAAACAGCACGATTAATTTTTATTCTTTTCATAATTTATTCTAAAGTGGTAGTAAATTTGTCTTCAAAAAGATGAAAGAGACGTTTGTCTTTTTTCTTTAATTCAGCCTTAGTCACCTTAGCGATAAATAAAATATGATCACCAACTTCAATCTCTTTAATAACCTGACACTCTAAATAGCCAATTGCTTGTTTAATTCGTGGACAATTAATAGTTTCTGCCTCTTCTTTTTCTAAGCCAGTTTCTTTAAACTTATCTAAATTTTTTCCTGAATGTCGACCACAAAACAAAACTTCTCTTTCTAAATCTTTTGAGACAAAATTAATAACAAAAACTTTTGATTTTCTAACTAATTCTAAAGAAAAACGGGTTTTACCAATTGAAACTGCATAAAGCATCGGTTCAAAAGATAAAGGAGTATGCCAGTCTAAAGTCATAACATTGTCTTTATCTTTATAACGGCAGGTTAATAAAATTGTTTGTCGCGGATTAGTTAAAGTAGTTATTTTCATATTTATATTTAAAAATAAAAATACCTTTGACTGCAATTTAAACAGCCTTTCTTTTTAAAAAATTAAACATTATTTATTCAATAGCAGCTAATGCATCAACTAAACCCCAACCATAAAGTGGATCAAACCCTTCTTCTCCTAAATCAAGAGCTGTGTTTTGAAGTCTAGTTTGTACCTCATCAGGAGAACATTTACCATCATTGTTAGTATCGCATTTTTCTATTCTAGTTAAAAGTAAAGCAACAGCACCGGTTACATGGGGAGCAGCCATTGAAGTTCCAGACATTGTTGCATAACGAGATTTCTTATAGGTTGAATAAATATTTACCCCTGGGGCAGATAAATCAATTTCTGGGCCACGGTTTGACCAAGAAGCAATAACATTGTTTTCATCGATAGCTGAAACAGCAATTGTTTCAGGATAGGCTGCTGGATAGAGAACTGATCCACCATTGTTACCAGCGGCAGCAACTACTACTAGACCAGCATTTTTAGCAGAAATTATCGCATCATGAAATGATTGAACATTACTTGAAGTACCTAAACTCAAATTAATTACTTGAAGATTATGGTTAATCGCCCATTCGATTCCTTCAATAACATCAGAGAGATAACCTGAACCACTCGCATTTAAAACTTTAATTGCATAAAGCCAGGCTTGATGAGAAGCACCAACAACACCAATGTTATTATAAATAGCAGCAACTATTCCAGCAACATGAGTTCCATGACCATTATCATCATTAGCTGACTTTTTTGGGTTAATAGCATTATAACCACCTTTAATATTGTTAGCTAAATCAGGATGGTTTAACTGAATGCCAGTGTCAATAATACCAACTTTAATTCCATTGCCAGTTGTATAATTCCAAGCTTGATTAGCTTTAATTCTAGCAATTCCCCATGGCAAAACCTGTTCTAAAGCAAAAACTTCAACATCATCATCAATTCTTAAAACAGCAGGATGAGAAAGAAGGGCATTTTCTGCTGCTTTTGAAGGCAATAAAACTACCTTAGCACCAATTAAATCTAAGTTTTTTAATTTAATCCCACCTGTCTGGGCGATTAATTCATCTTCAGCTGCTTCATTTAAAATTCCCGGTTTAAAAACAACAATCTTTCGATTTTCTTTTCTGATTACGGCATTAACAGTGGTGACTAAAAAACTAAATAAAATTATACCGATAATAAGGAAAAGCAGAATTTTTTTCGTCTTCATAGGTTTTTAATGTTAAATTTATTCATTTCGACCTTTGTATTGAATTATACCATAAAATTTGATATAATCAAAGTATGAAAGAGGCATATCTTTATAAGAAACTGAAAGATAAAACAATAAGATGTGAAGTATGTGCTCATAATTGCCTTATTGCTTTAGGAAAACGAGGTTTTTGTGGGGTAAGAGAAAACCAAAATGGCAAGCTTTATTCTTTAGTTTATGGTAAGATAATTGCAGCTCATATTGATCCAATTGAAAAAAAACCATTTTTCCATTGGTTACCTGGTAGTTTTTCTTTATCAATTGCTACTGTAGGTTGTAATTTTAGATGTCTTCACTGTCAAAATTATGAAATTTCACAAATGCCGCGTGATACCAATGGTCAGATTTTAGGTGAAGAAATTTCGCCGAAAGAAATTGTTAATTTAGCTAAAAAAAATAATTTATTAAGCATTTCTTATACTTACACTGAACCAACAATTTTTTTAGAATTTGCTTTTGAGACAATGAAATTAGCAAAAAAAGAAGGGTTGAAAAACAATTGGGTGACTAATGGTTATATGAGTAAAAAGACATTAGAATTAATTGGTCCTTATTTAGATGCAGCCAATGTCGATTTAAAATTTTTTCAAAATGATTTATATCAAAAAGTTTGTGGAGCAAAACTTCAGCCAGTTTTAGATTCGTTAAAATGGATGAAAAAAAATAAAATTTGGGTTGAAGTAACAACTTTGGTAATTCCTGGCTATACTGAGATTGGCAGTCAATTTGAAGATATTGCTAATTTTATTAAAAATGAATTAGGATCAGAAACTCCATGGCATATTTCTCGTTTTTATCCAGCCTATAAAATGATAGATGTTTCCCCCACTCCAACAGAAATAATTTATCGGGCTTATGAGATTGGTAAAAAAATTGGTTTGAAATATGTCTATGCTGGTAATTTGCCGGGTGATTCAAGAGAAAATACCTATTGTCCAAAATGTGGTGAATTAAATATTAAAAGAATTGGTTATGATATTGAAAGATTTGATAAAAATGGAAAATGTAGAAAATGTAATGAAAATCTTGATCTAATTCTAAATTAGGTTGTGGATAATTTTTAGCACTCTCACTTGACGACTGCTAATCACCTTATTATAATAATTCGTTATGGATAATTTTACTCTTAAAGCTCAAGAAGCAATTCAGCAAGCTCATACCATTGCTATGGAACATGAGCAAAATCAGGTTGATACACCTCACTTATTTTTGGCATTGCTTAATCAAGAGGAAGGTGTAGTTGTAGCAGTTTTAAGAAAAATGGGGTTGCCAGTGGAAAAAATTCGAGCCAGAACCGAAAGCGCCATAACCCTTTTGCCACGAGTTGTTGGTTTTGGCAATGTGACAGAAATTTATATTTCTCCAATTTTGAAAAAGGTTATTTTTCAAGCGAGCCGAGAGGCACATCAACTCAAAGATGAGTATGTGAGCACCGAACATTTACTTTTAGCTTTAGTCGCTGTTCCTTCAATTATCAAAGACTTATTGGCTGAATTTGGTGCTAACTATGATTTAATTTTAAAAACTTTGGCTGAAGTCCGTGGCACTGAAAGAGTAACTGAACCAGAACCAGAAAGTAAATATCAGGCCTTAGAGAAATACACAACCAATTTAACTGAACTAGCACGGCAGAAAAAACTCGATCCGATTATTGGTCGAGATGAAGAGATAAGAAGAGTAATGCAAATTCTTTCTCGT
>JBKBVX010000021.1:0-9449 GCA_046289355.1 Patescibacteria group bacterium | reverse complement strand
TTCCCAATTCAAGATTTGAGATTTGAGTTTTGAAATTATTTGATGTTCTGGGGCTATCACTAGAGCTGTTACTCCAAAGATAGTATCAACTCGAGTAGTAAAAACTTCAATTTTGAAAGATTGACAAGAAAATTTTACTATTGTGCCAGATGACCGACCGATCCAGTTTATCTGTTGAGTTTTTATCTCCTCTAAATAATCGACTTCTTTTAAATCTTCAATTAAACGATCAGCATATTTTGTAATTTTAAGTAACCATTGCTTAAGTTTTTTTTGGATGACTTCAGTTCCGCATCTTTCATGTTTTCCATCGATTACTTCTTCATTAGCCAAACCAATTTTACAGGAAGGACACCAATTGATTGGCACTTCTGCTTGATAAGCTAAACCTTCATGAAAAAATTTTAAAAAGATCCATTGTGTCCATTTATAATATTCTGGATCAGTCGTATTAATCTCCCTTGACCAATCGAAAGAAAAACCAAGTGATTTCAATTGTTTTCTAAATTTTTTGATATTTTTTTCTGTTACCTGACGAGGGTGAATTCCAGTTTTAATCGCATAATTTTCCGTTGGTAAACCGAAAGCATCCCAGCCGATTGGATATAAAACATTGAATCCTTCCATTCTTCTTTTCCGAGCTAAAATATCTAAACCAGTATAACTTCTGACATGGCCAACATGAAGACCTTCACCAGATGGATAAGGAAATTCAATTAAAAAATATTGCTTCGGTTTTTTATCAAAATCTTTGGCTATAAATAATTTTTTCTTTTCCCAAAATTTTTGCCATTTTTTTTCTATTTTTTGAGGGTTATATTTCATATTTTTTAAATAATTTAAAACCGCTAATAGCCAAGGCTAAGGCATCAGCTGCATCATCAGGTTTTGGTATCTCTTTAAGTTTAAGACGTAATTTGACAATTCTTTGGATCTGTTTTTTTGTCGCCCGGCCATAACCAGTAAGAGAGGTTTTAACTTGAAGGGGGGTAATTTCTTTGATCGGACACTTTGCCTCACTGCAAGCTAAAATCGCTACTCCTCTTGCCTGACCAACTTTAATAGCTGTTTTAGTATTTTTAGCAAAAAATAATTCTTCTAAAACAATCAAATCTGGTTGATATTTTTTAATAATTTTTTTTATTCCTTGATAAATTTTTTTTAAACGCTGAGTTGGACTTTCTCTTTGCTGAGTCAAAATACAACCATAATTAATAACTTTTAAAATTTTCTTTTTAAATTCAATCAAACCAAATCCAGTAGAGGCTAAACCAGGATCTAAGCCAAGGACAATCATAAATTTTATTGGATATTAGTATAATAATCATTAATATCAGGATCCTCATCTAATTTAGCAAGAAGGGCATTAATTTTTTTCTCTGTCTCTTCATTGACTTTAATAGGATTTAAAGGAAACCATTCGACTTCTGCATAATCAATCTTTATTCCTTCTTTTTCTAAACCCTCTTTTGTTTTTTGGAGATTTTCTGGCTTGGTATAAATAACTAACTCATCATCTTCTTCTTTAATATCTTCTGCTCCATAATCAATTGCTTTCAATTCAAGCTCTGAAAGATTGGAAATAGATTTTTGCCAATTTACAATTCTGATAATCCCACGACGTTCAAATAATCTTAAAACAGAATTTCTTTCTCCTAATCTCCCCCCAAATTGATTAAGAATTCGGCGAAGATTAGATAAAGTTCTGTTTTTATTGTCAGTTAAGGCCTCAATCACAATGGCTACACCCTCTGGTCCAAAAACTTCATAGATTACTTCCTCAATTTTTGCCCCTTCTATTTTTCCACTTCCTCTTAAAATAGCCCTCTCAATATTTTCTTTCGGCATATTAGCTGCTTTAGCTTTTTCAATAGCTAATCTTAATTTGAAATTTGTTTTTTCATCTGTTCCTTCTCTGGCAGCAACAGCAATAAGCTGACTTAGTTTGCTAAAAAGAGCACTTTTTTTTGCATCAAGGATACCTTTGAAATGTTTTAATTTTGCCCAACGGGAATGACCAGACATATTTTTATTATAGTAAAATTTCTTTCTTTTTTCAAATGGACATTTTAAAATATTTTGCTAAAATAATTTGATATGACTCTTCTTGATGATTTAGAAAAAATTAAAAAAATCGACCAAGAAAATCTGGCTAATTTAATGAGTAAAATACCAGAACAATTAGAAAAAGTCTGGCAGGAAAGAGAAAAAATCATTGTCCCTCCCATTTATAAAAAAGTAAAAAATGTTTTAATCTGTGGTTTAGGTTGTGACCGAGTAACTGGCGAATTGGTCAAAAAAATGTTAGAAGAAAAATCATCATTACCTATTGAAGTAAGGGGTGATTATCAAGCCCCTCATTATCTTAGTAAAGAGACTTTAGTTGTAATTCTTAGTTATTCTGGTCAGACACCTGAAATCCTTACTTTTTTAGGAAAAATTCTTGATCGAAAAGATAAGATTAAAATTTTCGCTATCTCTGGAGGAGGAGAATTAAGTCAAATTGTCAAAAGAGAAAAAATTCCTTTTTATGAATTTAAAGGTCAAGGACCATCAAGGGCTAATATCGGTTATCTTCTTTTTGCCCTCCTTATTCTTTTAAGAAAAATAGGTTTAGCAGAAATAGATGATCAAAATTTTATTTCTTTAATCAAAGTTGTTAAAGAATTTAATCAAATTTTAGAATTAGAAAAAAAGACAGAAGAAAATGTAGCAAAATATCTTGCCTATCAAATTTTCGATCGTTTACCTTTAATTGTTGGAGCTGAACATCTTTGGCCAGTTGCCCAACGTTGGAAAAAAGAATTTAACGAAAATGCTAAAACTTTCTCTTTTGCTGAAGAAGCGCCTGAATTTTTTCATAATACAGTGGTTGGTCTCGAATTTCCTTGGCGATTAAGAGATGAAATCTTTTTCCTCTTTTTAGAAAGTGATTTTTATCAGCCTGAAATTAAAAAGGCTTTGACTATCTTTAAAGACCTCCTTAAAAAAGAAAAAATAAATTTTGAGACGATTCCTTCGATTGGAAAAAATAAATTGATAGAAACATTAACAGGAGTCTGTTTAGGTGATTGGGTCAGTTTTTATTTAGCTATTCTTAATCAAGTTAATCCAACCCCTGTTGAAACTATTGATCTAATTAAAAAAGAGCTCAAAAAATAATAGATATGAAATTGAATAAACCTATTTCAATAAAAAGTTTTTTGGGTTATTTTTTTCTCTTTTTTATCACTTTTCTTTTTTTCTTAGCTATTCAAACAGCTGGTAAAACTTTAAATTGTCCTGACTCATTTTATCATGCCAAGATGGTTTCTTTCCTATCTCAAGGGAAAATTATTAAAAATTTTGTTTGGCTACCCTATACTATTTTAGGAGAAAATTATATTGACCATCATTTTCTCTATCATATTTTGGTTATTCCTTTCTCTCTTATTTTTAGTCCATTATTTGGTATAAAAATGGCTACTTTATTTTTTGCTACCTTGGCTATAATTATTTTTTATTGGTTTTTAAAAAAATTTAAAATTAAGATTCCTTTGGTTTGGACTTTACTTCTTTTTACTAGTTCAACTTTTTTAACAAGATTGAATTTAGCCAAAGTTCCGGCAACTGCTTTGATAGTTTTGATTTTTGGACTTTATGCCTTATTTAAAAGAAAACATTTTCTTCTTGGTTTAATTTCTTTTATTTATGTTTGGCTTTATAACACTTGGCCTATTCTTTATGTTACAGTAATTTTATATTGTCTTTCTTATGCTTTTAAAAAAATAATTAATCATTGGAATTCTTTTAAAGATTGGAAGTTAAAAATTAAAAATTTTTTGAAATATCTTTTTGAAAAAGAAAATTTAAAAATTTTCTTTTCATCTTTTTTTGGAATTGTTCTTGGTTTAATAATTAATCCTTATTTTCCAAAAAATCTTTATTTTGACTGGGTTCATATTATCAAAATTGGCCTAAAAAATTATCAAAATATCCTTTCTGTTGGGGCAGAATGGCATCCTTATGATCCTTTAGATCTAATTTTTGGCAATCTTTTTATTTTTATTCCTTGGTTAATAAGTATTGGCTGGTTTTTTGTCAGCTTCAAAAAATCATCTTTGCCTTTTTCTGGTCAAAGAACAAAAACATTAACTCTTTTTATCATTTCTTCTCTTTTTTTTATCTACACAATTAAATCAAGAAGAAATATTGAATATTTTGTTCCTTTAGCTATTTTATTTACTTCCTTTTCTTTTAATCACCTTTTCTCTAACTTCTCTTGGCATACTTATCTTAATGAGTTTAAAAAAATGAAAGAATTTCCTTTTAATCTTATCTCTCTTATTCTCATTTGTCTTTTTTCAACATTTTTTATCTTTTCTGGTCTCTTTCTTTACGAAAGAGTTTGGTTAGGGAAAATCAAAGAATTTTCCGGTGGTCTTAGTTTTGATAAATTTAAAAAGCTTTCTCTTTTTTTAAAAGAAAACACTCAAGAAGGTGAGATAATTTTCCATTCTTCTTGGGATGAATTTCCGATGCTTTTTTATCATAATGATAAAAATTATTATATCGCTGGCCTTGATCCAACATTTTTTTATGAAAAAAGTAAGCCTCTTTATTGGCTTTGGTTTAATATTATCACTGGAAAACAAAAGAAAAATTTAGCCAAAACTATTAAAGAAAATTTTAAGGCTAGATATATCTTTGTCAGAAGTGATCATAAAATGATGAATAAAAATTTTGAAGAAGATAAAGATTTTGAAAAAATTTATGAAGATGATGATGGCTATCTTTATAAATTAAAAGAAAAATGAAAAACTTAAAGATTCATCTTTTTGTTCTTCTATTTTTCACTTTTTTGACAGTTATTTTTACTTATCCTTTGATCTGGCATCTTGATCGGGCAGTTTTTGATATCTTTGAGCCATTAATTCTTTCTTGGCGAATGGCCTGGAATGCCCATCAGCTTTTTAAAGATCCTTTAAATTTATTTCAAGCCAATATCTTCTATCCTTCTCGAAATTCATTAGCCTATTCTGAAAATTTAATAGGCATTACTATTTTAGTTTTACCAATCATTAAAATTTTTAATAACCCAATCCTTGCTCATAATCTGGCTCTTTTTTTGTCTTTTATTCTTTCTGGTTATGGGATGTTTCTTCTAACCTTTTATTTGACAAAAAATTTCTTAGCCTCTCTTTTATCTGGTCTAATTTATACTTTTGCTCCTTTCAAAATTTTTAGGATGCTTTATCATATTAATATTCTTTCTGGCCAATGGTTACCTTTTGCTTTTTTATATCTTTATAAATTCTTTGAAGATAAAAAAATAAAAAATATAATTTTATTTTCTTTTTTTTCAATTCTCCAAACTCTTACTTCTTTTCATTATTTTCTCTTTTTACTTATTGGTCTGATTATCTTAATAATAATTGAGATATTCTTCCAAAAAAAATTATTTTTTGAAAAAAAATTTTTAAAAGGTCTATATTTGGCTAGCTTAATTATTTTGGCTATTATTTTACCAATTCTTTGGCCATATTTTCAATTGGAAAAATTATATAAAAGTAATCAGAAAAATATAATTTATGAAATGGCCTTCTATACCCCTTCTTTAAAAGATTTTTTTATCCCTTGGTATATAAAAAAAGATTATAAAGATATAGAAAAAAATGTTTTTCCAGGAATAATAACTTTGATCTTTTTAGCTGTAAGTTTTTTTATTTTTTCAAAAAATAAATTAGAGGAAAAACAAAAAAGAATTCTTATCACTTTTTCTTTAATTGCTTTAATTGGTCTTTTACTATCATTTGGTCCATTATTGAAAATAAAAGAACACTATTTTTTTAATTTTGGCCCTTATCTTCCATTTTCTTTTCTGCCAGGTTTTAAAAGTATCAGGGCGGTTGGCCGATTTATAATTTTATTCATTTTTGGTATTAGTTTAATAATTGGCTTAGCAATCAGTATTTTTTTAAAGAAAAAATCACTAACAAAATTGTCTTTTCTTTTTTTATTAATGATTTTATTTATCATTGAAAGTTTGCTTATTTCTATAAAATTTGTTTATCTAATTGAATTACCAATAAAAAAAGATATTCCTTATATCTATCAAACATTAGCCAAAGAAAAGGATGATTTCCCTCTTCTTGAACTTCCTATTTTAATAAATGGAAAACCAGAGATTTCAGCAATTTATATGTATTTTTCTACTTATCACTGGAAAAAATTGGTCAATGGTTCAAGTAGTTATTATCCTCCTCTTTATCCTCAATTTGTAAAAACATTTATCGATTTTCCTCATGAAAAATCAATCCGCCTAATAAAAGCATTAGGTGTTAAATATATCATTATCCATTATAATTTGATGAAAAAAGAAGAAAAAGAGAGAATAAAAAGAGAAATTATTAAATTTCCAGAATTAGTTTTAAAAGAAAATTTCAAAGATAACAATCTTGAAGTTTATGAAGTTATTGAAAAATGAAAAATTTATTTTGATCCTTATTATTTTTTTAGCTATTTTTTTAAGAATTATTGCCCTTCCGCAGATCCCTCTTGGTTTTTATCGCGATGAAATTTTAAATAGTTATGAGGCTTATTCAATTTTGACTACTGGTAAAGATCAATGGGGAAATTTTTTACCTTTAAGATTTAAGGGTTTTGGCGATTGGCCCCCTCCTTTATATTTCTATTTTAATGTTCCCTTTGTTTTAATTTTTGGTTTAAATGAATGGGTAATAAGACTTCCAGCTGCTCTTTTAGGAATTTTGACTGTTTGGCTAACTTTCCTTTTAGTTAAAGAATTATTTAAAAATAAAAATATCGCTTTTTTATCAAGTTTATTAATGGCTATTTCTCCTTGGCATCTTCATTATTCTCGTCTTAATTTTCCAGCCATTATGATACCATTTTTAATCACTTTAGGACTTTGGTTATTTTTTTATGGTTTAAATCATAAAAAAGAATGGCCGATCTATTTTGCTGTCTTTTTTATTTCTTTAACAATCTGGAGCTATTCAATAGCTCAAGTTTTTACCCCTCTTTTGCTTTTAGGTTTATTAATTTTTTACAGGAAAGAATTGAAGAAAAAAATTATTTTTGGTGGAATTTTAACTGCTTCTATTTTATTTTTACCTTTCATTTTTTTAACTTTAAAAAATTATTCCTTTTGGCAAGTAAGATTCGATAATATTTCTATCTTTAATACCAAAAAACCATTTTTATCTTTTATTAATAATTATTTCTCCCATCTTAGTCCTAAATTTCTTTTTTTTAGAGGTGATATTAACTTAAGACATCATGTTTTTGGAATGGGTCAACTTTATCTCTTTGAGGCTATTGCCTTTATCTATTTAATTATTTATTTAATCAAGAAAAAAACAATTTTACCTCATCTTAATTTTCTTATCTATTGGTTTTTAATTTTCCCTTTTGCTTCTTCATTAACTATTGAAAATATTCCTCATGCCACTCGAACAATTGTTGGTCTTCCATTACTTCACATTCTTTCTGCTTTAGGATTATATTTTTTGTTTTCTTTTTTTAAAAAAGAATTGGTAAAGGTTATCTTTTATTCTTTTTTAATTCTAATTATAGGAATTTGCTTTTTTTGGTTCATTATCAATTATTTTTTTCTTTATCCAAAATATTCAGCTCCTGCCTTTTTCTACGGTCAAAAAGAGGTGGTAAATTATATTAGGGAAAATTATAACTATTATGATAAAATTATTATCTCTGGTAAAAACCATCATCCTTATTTATATCTTCTTTTCTATCTCCCTTATTTACCAGAAAAATTTCATCATTCTCAAATAGAAACAGAACAATTTAGCCTAGATACTATTGTGGTTAATTCATTTGATAAATTTATTTTTGAATATGATTTCAAAAAAATAGAAAAATTTTTGCCTAAAACTCTCTATGTTGAATATTATTTTTCAAAAGGAAAGATATCCCATCTTAATAATCTCAAAATAAAAAAAATTATTTATTTTCCTAATGGCTTAATTGCCTATCGAATTATGGCTTTAGAATAATATGATTTCTTTAATTATTCCAACCTATAAAGAGAAAGAAAATATTGGGAAATTACTTTTTTCAATTTCTCAACTCAATCTTCAAGATTTTGAAGTAATTGTCGTTGATGATAATTCACCTGATAAAACTGCTGAAGAAGTAGAAAAAATGATGGCAGTTTTGCCTTTGAAAATAAAATTAATTAAAAGAAAAGGTAAGAGAGATCTTTCCCTTTCAGTTCTTGATGGTTTTAAAGTGGCTAAAGGAGAAATTTTGGGAGTAATGGATGCAGACTTTTCTCATCCACCAGAAATCATTCCTCAAATTTTAAAAGAGCTAAAAGAATATGATTTAGTTATTGCCAGTCGAAAAATCCCTGGAAGTGAAATTAGAAATTGGCCATTAAAAAGAAAAATTACCTCTGGCTTTGCCACTTTTTTAGCTAAAATTTTAAAGCCAGAAATTTCTGATCCACTTTCTGGTTTTTTCTTTTTTAAAAGGAAAATTATCGAAGGTTTAAAACTTTCGCCAATTGGTTATAAGATTGGTTTAGAAATCTTTGTCAAAGGAAGATATAAAAATTTTAAAGAAGTATCTTATATCTTTGAGGAAAGAAAGGGTGGAAAAAGTAAATTAAATTGGAAAGTGGTCTTTAAATTTCTTTTTCATATTTTAAGACTTTGGTTATGGAAAATAACAAAAAGGTAAAAGAAATTAAAATTAAAAAACTGCATTTTTTCCTTTTTATAGTGATTGTTTTGATTAAATTTCTTTTTCTGCCAATCTTTGGTGATACATATGATTTAGGCCTCCATTCCTATTGGGGAAATTTTTTACTTAAAAATCCAATTACTGAAATTTATCATCGAACCAATTGTAACTTACCGCCATTTTGGGTCTACATCCTTTGGTTTTTTTCGAAAATTCATTTTCTTATTACTGGGAAAAAGCTTTTTATCTATTCTGAGATTTTAAAAATACCTGCTTTATTAGCTGATCTAGCTATTGGATTATTGATTTTTATTTTCTTAAGAAAAGAAAATGTTTTAGAAGAAAGAGCTTTTTTGGCTAGTATTTTTTTTCTTTTAAATCCTTTTATTTTCTATCTCTCATCTATTTGGGGGCAATTAGATTCAATTTATGTTTTTTTTCTTATCTTAGCTTTTGTTCTTCTTTATTATAAAAAAATCACTTTTGCTTCAATTTTTCTTTCCCTTTCTTTTTTAACTAAACTTCAGGGAGTTGTTTTCTTTCCTTTATTTCTCTTTTTTCTTTTTAAGAATTATCCTTTTAAGAAAGTCATTGTTTCTTCTTTAATTATTCTTTTTGTTATTTTTATCATTCTTTTGCCTTTTCTTATCAAGGGAATTTCGCCTCTTTTTATCTTTAAAAAAACCTGGATTGCTTCTTGGCAAAGGTCAATTTTCCTTTCGGCAAATGCTTTCAATCTT
>JBKBVX010000020.1:0-9680 GCA_046289355.1 Patescibacteria group bacterium | reverse complement strand
GAAGCAGAATGGCTTTCAGACAATGAACTTCAATACAAAATGCCAAATGGCGAAAAAAAGATTTATAGATTGAATAAATAATTTTCTTGACTTCTATGGATTAGATGATATATTTTTAAAAAGAATTTATGACCGATAATTCAAAAACCTATTTTCTGGCTGGAATAAAAATTATTCTTTTCATTCTTTTACTCCTCTTCCTTTACTTCATTCGTGACTTAATTTTGATTTTGATTATTTCTTTTATTATCGCTACAATTTTATTACCTCCGGTTGATTGGTTGGTTAAGAAAAAGGTTTCTCGTCTATTAGCTACTCTTTTTATTTATCTTCTTTTCTTTCTGACTGTTATTGGCATCTTTATTCTAATCATCCCGAATCTTTCTGAAGAAATAGGTATTGTTGGTCAAAAAATTTCTTCCTATTATCAAACAGTGCGAACATTTATTGGTTCAAGCCAGAAATTTTTACCTCAAGATTTAACTCAAATTCCTGGTTTAGAACAAGGTTTGGCTACTTTGGGCCGAAATATTTTTTTCTTACTTAGTAATGTCGCTTATGGTATTTTTTCTATTTTTTTAATTATTGTTATTTCTTTTTATATTATCGTTAGTAAAGATTCGATCGCTAATTTCTTTTTCTCTTTTGTTCCAGAAAAATATCATCAGTTTTTTTCTCGTCTAATTTTTCTTTCTCGTAAAAGTTTGAGTCGTTGGGGATGGGCAATGTTGATTTTAATCTCTTTGATTGGCTCGATGACTTATATTGGGCTTTCTATTCTCCGTGTCCGCTTTGCCTTATCATTGGCTGTTTTTGCTGGATTAATGGAAGTTATTCCTTATATTGGACCTTTTATTGGCGCAGTTCCCGCTGTATTTTTAGCTTTTTTTCAATCGCCGGTTAAAGCATTAATGGTTATCATTCTTTATATTCTTGTTCAACAGATTGAAAATAATATAGTTGTTCCTCAAGTAATGAGAGGTGTTATTGGTCTTAATCCAATTATTGTTATTTTGGTCCTTCTTATCGGCGGAAAATTTGGTGGTGTTTTAGGGGCTATTATTGCTGTGCCAGTCAGCGCTGTTATTTATATCTTTATTAAAGAATATTTAAGATTAAAAAAATATTTAAAATTAAAAAGTCAACCCCCTCACATTGAGAGTTAACTATTAAAAATGAAAAAAAGAGAAAAAATTTCTTTTTTAAAAATAGTTTTTTACTCTTCATTTTTTTCTATTATTTTAATAATCATTTTAATTTTAATTACTACTTCTTTTTTAAAAACTTTTTTTCGAGAAAAAAATATTAGAAAAGAAGTGATTGCTTTAGAAGAAGAAATTAAAAAATTAGAAGGCGAAAGATCGGATCTTTCTAAAATTCTTGAATATTTGAAGAGTGATTTTTATAAAGAGAAAGAAGCAAGAGAAAAATTTGGTCTACAAAAGCCAGGTGAAAAAACAATTGTTATTTTACCGACCGAAGAAACAAGTGAAAAGCCTGTGGAGAAAAAAATGCCAAATTTTAAAAAATGGTGGCAATATATTTTTAAATAAATTGAAAAATAAAACTTTCCTTTTTTATGAAAATAATTTTTAATTTGATTTTATTAGCAATTTTGGTTTTTTCAGAATTATTTTTTGTTTTTGGAAAGCCGGCGAGAGCGGCCAATGAAGATATAATTATTACCGAAATTATGTATGATCTTCCGGGAGTTGATGAGGGTCGGGAATGGATAGAGTTATACAATAATGGTAGTGAGCCGGTAATGATTATCGGAGGATCTGGTAGTAATAGTTGGAGATTTTATGATGGCTCAAGTAATAGATTGCTCGCCACTACTCCTTATCAGGGATCAATGACAATTAATCCAAACTCTTACGCTCTTTTAGTTCAAAATCCATTAAAATTTAAAGAAAATTATCCTGATTTTCCGGATAATATATCCATTATTCAAGTTTCGGCCATGAGTTTAAATAATACTGGTGCAACTATCGGCCTAAGAATAGGAACAAGTGGACCGATGTGGAGTCAAGTTACTTATAATAAATCTCAGGGAGCAAATGGAAATGGTAAAACATTAGAGAGAAAAAACTTAAGTGAAACCTTTTTAGAAAGTTTAATTGAGGGTGGTACGCCCGGGGCAGAAAATAGTGTTAATCAACTGCCACCCCAAGAACAACCATTGCCTCAAGGACCACAATGCGGCAACAATATTTGTGAATCAAATGAGAGTTATCAAAATTGCCAAAAAGATTGTTACCGCCAATATAATCCTTCTGATGTAGTCATTAATGAATTTGTTTCTGATCCAGTTGATGGCGAAGATGAATGGATTGAACTTTATAATAATACCAACCAAGAAATTGATTTAACTAATTGGAAAATTGAAGAAGGTTCTGGCGCCCAGACCAATCTTTCTGGAATAATTAGTCCAAAAGGTTTTTTTGTTGTTGAAAAAATTAAAGGTTATTTGAATAATTCAGGTGATATTATCAAGTTAATTGATCCAAATGGCCAAATTATCGATCAAGTTGTTTATGGTAATTGGGATGATGGTGATAAAAATGATAACGCGCCAATAGCTGCTGATCCAAATTCAGTAGCCAGAGTTATTGATGGTTATGACACTAATCAAGATTATTTAGATTTTAAAATTTCAACTATACCAACTAAAGGCAAACCAAATAAATTTTCTGAGGAAAGAACTTATCCCTTTGGCGTAGTGCTTAACGAGTTATTGCCCAATCCAAAAGGTGATGATTCTGAAAATGAATTTATTGAGTTGAAAAATTTAACTGATAAAGAAATTGATTTAGATGGTTGGAAATTAGAAGATAAGGCTGGGACAAAATTTGTTATCTCTTCAAAAAATTTTTCTTCAACAAAGATTCCCGCTAAGGGATTTTTTGTTATTTGGCGTAAGGATTCAAAAATAGCTTTAAATAATTCTGGGAGCGAAACGATAAAACTTTATCAGCCAAATGATAATTTAATTGATTTAGTTAGTTATTCTGGTAATGTAGCCGAAGATATTTCTTATGTGAGAGATGAAAAAAATAATTGGTTTTGGACGACTCAACCAACGCCAGGCGAAGAAAATATTATCAAAAAAGTTAATCAAAAACCAAAAGCAATAATTTCTGCTCCAAATAAAGCTTTAGTTGATGAAGAAATAGTTTTTGATGCTTCTGACTCTTACGATCCAGATGGTGATTCTTTAACTTATTATTGGGATTTTGGTGACGGAACAAAAAGTAGAGAAATTTTAGTTAGGCATATTTATAAAAGGCCTGGTCAATATAATGTAAGGCTGGAAGTTAAAGACGATTCTGGTTTAAGCGACTCAGTTAGTTTAAAGGTTGAAATTTTAGCCGGTGAAAAAGTAGTTTCTTTTAGCCCAATTGAAGCAGAAATTCTAATTACTGAATTTTTACCAAATCCAGAAGGAAGTGATGAAGGAGAGTGGATTGAAATTTATAACGCCGGAAGCGAAGAGATAGATTTATCGGGTTGGTTTTTAGATGATATGGAAGGTGGCAGTAAACCATATAAAATAAAGGAAGGAACAAAAATTTTACCTGGCGAATATCTGGTTTTTTATCGCAAGGAGACAAAAATTGCTTTAAATAATAATTTTGATTCAGTTCGAATTTTAGATCCGGAAGGAAATTTATTTTTTGAGGTTTCTTATGAAAAAGCAAAAGAAGGTTTTTCTTATGCTTTAGATGAAAATAACAAATGGCATTGGACAAGTATTTTGACTCCAGGTAAGAAAAATATCTTTAGTGAAGAAAAAGAAGAAATAAAATCAAAAACAAAAGCTGCTGGTAAAAAAGAGAATGCCATTGAAATTGATTTAAAAGATGTTCGAAATCAAGATATTGGCGATCTAATTAAAGTTTTAGGGGTTGTTTCAGTTGAGCCAGGAATTTTGGGTTCACAGGTTTTTTATCTTAGTGGTTCCGGTATTCAAGTTTATTTTTACAAAAAAGATTTTCCTCATTTAAAAATAGGCGATCAAATTGAAGTAATTGGGGAATTGGCTGAATATAAAGGTGAAATGAGAATAAAGGTTTCTTCAAAAGAAGATATTAAAATTTTGAAAAATGGAAATCCACCTCAACCAAAAGAAGTTAAAACTGGAGAAATTGATGAAGATTTAGAAGGAAGTTTAGTTTTGGTTCAAGGAGAATTAATTGAGGCTCGCTCTAATTATTTTTATTTAGATGATGGAAGTGGAGAAGTTAAGGTATATCTTAAAAAGACAACTGGTATAAAAAAACCAAAATTTAAGGAAGGTGATTGGTTAAAAGTTATTGGTATTGTTAGTCAATATAATGAAGAATATCGAATTTTACCTCGCTATCAAAGCGATATAGAATTGATAAAAAAACCAAGCGAAGATAATAAATTTCAAGCTAGCGGTGCTTTATCAGAAATAAAAACTTTTTCTAAAACCAATCAATCAATAAAGATAAAATATCTTTCTTTAACTGCTTTAATTTTGTTTATTATTTTGATTAGACTTTTAGTGAGGAAAATTAAGTAACCATGAGATTTAATTTTCGAAAAATCGATTTTCTAGATCAATTTTAACTTGAAAATTAAAAAATTCTCAAAAATAAAATTACCAAAAATAGAGGAAATATTTTTAGCCAAGAAACTATATAAACAATATCCCAAATTATTTATTATATAGGTTTTCAAAAAACATCGTTCATCTATGAAACTTATCCACAGGTTATTTTTCCTTGATTTCTTTTCTTGTTTTTTTATAATTAAAAAATGAAAAAAAATTTTTTAGATTTGGAAGAAAAATTTTCTGATTTTAAAAAGTCAAAAATAGTTGTTGTTAGTTTTCCTTTTGAAAAAACTTCAAGTTATTTTAAAGGAACAAGATTTGGGCCAGAAAAAATTATTGAAGCATCTTGGCAAGTTGAACTTTTTGATGAAGAATTGTGGTTTGCCCCCTATAAAGTAGGGATTTCAACTTTAAGAATGAAGCCCTCAAAAATCCATAAAAAAGCATTAAATCAACTTGAAAAAAAAATTGAGAAGATATTAAATCTCAAGAAATTTCCAATAATTTTAGGCGGTGAACATTCAATTACTATTGGTTCTTTAAAAGCAATTCTTAAAAAATTCCAAAAATTTACCTTATTACAATTTGATGCTCATTTAGATTTAAGAGATTCTTGGCTTGGTTCAAGATTATCCCATGCAGCAGTGATGAGAAGATGTTTAGAGTTTGATAAAAATATTAATTTAGTTCAGATTGGGATCAGGAATGTTTCTGAAGAAGAAAAGCTGTTTTTAGAAAAAAATAAAAATAGAATTAAAACTTTCTTCGCTAAGGATAAAAAGAAATGGCAAAAGAATAAGATTTTAAAATTCTGTCAAAAAAATGTTTTCTTGACCTTTGATTTTGATGTTTTAGATTCCTCAATTATGCCTTCGGTTGGTACACCAGAACCAGGTGGACTTGATTGGAATGAAATATTAAACTTATTAAAAATGATCTGTCAGAAAAGAAAAATTATTACTGCTGATTTTATTGAATTTTGTCCGATTAAAGGCCTAATTGCACCAGATTTTTTGGCGGCAAAATTAATCTATAAATTTATTGGTTATTTGGTAAAATATAATTTATAAACCTATGAGAAAAAAAGATTATCTTAAACGAAAACTCAAAGCTATTGAAATTAAAACACCAAAATCAATTTCTCAACTTTTAGAAGAGATGTCACAGACAGGATTTCAAGGAAAAAAATTGGGTGAAGCAGTTCAAGTATGGGAAAAAATGATTAAAGAAAAAGAATTAACAATTTTTCTTGGCTTTGCTGGTTCAATGAGTACAACTGGACAATGGAAGATTATCAAGTGGCTGATGGAAAATCACTTTATCGATGTTTTGGTTTCGACTGGCGCCAATATTTCTGAAGACATTCAAGATTCTTTGTATGGATATTATCAGGGTCATTGGTTAGTAGATGATGAGGAATTATTCAGACACAACATTTTTAGATACTATGATGTTTTTACTGATGGGATTAAATATAGACAAATGACAGAATTAATTAGGAAATTCTTAAACACTTTAAAAAATAATTATCCCTACTCATCAAGAGAATTCTGTGCTCTTTTTGGTAAATTCTTATTAGAAAAGAAAATTGATTGTTTGTTGGCCACAGCCTATCAACATAAAATTCCAGTTTTTAGTCCAGCTATTGTTGATAGTGAATACGGAATTGCAGCAGTTTTGGCTAAAAGAATTGATGGAAAAGATATTATTGTTGACCAGATGAAAGATTTCGATGAACTAGCGAAAATTGGAGAAAAAAGTAAAAAAACAGGAGTAATCTATATTGGCGGTGGCGTGCCTAAAGATTTTACCCAACTTCTAACTGCTATTGTTGGGATTCTTAAAGGAGAAAAGTTGGAATATCCACATAAATATGCTATTCAAATAACAACTGACTCACCTCAGTGGGGTGGATTATCTGGATGCACTTTTGAGGAAGCAATCAGTTGGGGTAAAGAGGCAAAAGAAGGGAAGAATGTTCAGTGTTACTGCGATGCAACGATTGCTTTACCAATTATTGCCCAGGCTTTAGCTGAGAAAAAACTTAAAAGAAAAGGAAAAAATTTTGATTTTTTATGATCTATATTATTAAAGCTAATGGTCAAAAACAAGAATTTTCCCCCCAAAAAGTAAAAAGAAGTTGTTTAAAAGCTGGTGCTTCAGAAAGCCTTGCCCAAGAGATTACTAAAAGAATTTCCCGTCAAGTTAGGAATGGAATGACGACTAAGGAAATTAGAAAATTAATTTTTCGTTATTTGTCAAAACTTCATCCACCTTCAGCTTCTCGTTATTCTTTAAGAGAGGCCCTTTTTCGTTTAGGACCAGGAGGCTTTATTTTCGAAAAATTTATAGCCAAGATTTTTATCAGCGATGGTTATTCAGTTAAAACCAATCAGATTCTCTCTGGTAAATGTGTCAGTCATGAGATTGATCTTCTTTTAGAAAAAGAAGGTGAAATTTCCTTTGCTGAATGTAAATTTCATCATCTTTACGGCATCTATACCGAGATAAAAGATGCTCTTTATACTTGGGCAAGATTTATTGATCTAAGAGAAGGTGGAATTCCAATTTCTTCTGTTTGGTTAATTTCTAACACCAAATTTTCTGATCAAGTGAAAGAATATGCTCTTTGTCGAAAAATGAATCTTTTAGGTTGGGGTTATCCTCTTCGGTCACTGGAAAGAATCATTGAGGAAAAAAAACTTTATCCGATTACTGTCTTACGTCGAATAGAGAAAAAATTTGAAAATAGACTTTTAGCTGAAAATATTATCACTTGTCGTGATCTTCTTGAAATAAAACCAAGAGAGTTTCAGGCAAAAACTGGTCTTGATTCAAGAAAATTAAGTATTCTTCAATCGGAAGCCTCAATGTTGATTAGAGGAAACAATATCAATTGATGATAAATTTTTTCTTTCAATTATAATATCTCAGAACAAATTTTATGAAAATCGGAATCTTGGGTTACGGGGAAATTGGTCAATCTCTGGCTAAATTTTACCAAAATAAAAAGAAATATACACTTCTCCTCAAAGATTTGAAATTTGATCAGTTTGGCAACCAAAAACTTGATATTTTAAATGTTTGTATTCCTCAGGTTAAAAATTTTGTCAAAATCGTGACAGAGGTTATTATGAAAAATAAACCGAGCCTGACGATTATTCATTCTACAGTTTTACCAGGAACAACAAAAAAAATTATTAAAATGACCAGAGCAAGAGTTGTCCATTCACCAATTAGAGGTATTCATCCAAAACTCTATCAGGGTATTAAAACTTTTGTTAAATTTATTGGCTGTGAAAATTTAAAAATCGGCAAAATAGCTAAGAAACATTTTCAAGAGATTGGTATTAAAAAAGTTAAGATTATTAAACCAGCTGTAGCTACCGAATTAAACAAACTAATTGATACAACTTATTATGCTCACTGTATTGTTTTTACTGATTATGTTGAAAAAATTTTTAAGAAGTTTAAAGTGCCATTTAAAACATTTCGAGATTTTAATCTTTCTTATAACGAAGGTTATAAGAAATTAGGCAAACCAAATGTTATTAGGCCAACCCTTTATCCACCTTCTAAAACTGGAGGGAAAATAACCGGTCATTGTCTGATTCCTAATGCTGAGATTTTAGAAAAAATATTTCCTCATTCAATTACTAAAGAAATTTTAAAATACAAATGATAGGAAAAATAATTAAGAATTTTATTATTTTTTTTCTCTTATTGATTATCTTCCCTAAGATCTGTTTAGCTTTCGATTCTGATAACGATGGAATTAGTGATGAAGATGAAATTAAAATTTATTATACCAATCCATATCTTTCTGATACTGATGGCGATGGTTATGATGACTATACTGAGATAAAAAATGGCTATTCACCTCATCAGCCGAAATTGAAAATGAGTGAAACTGATTATGACCACGATGGTTTGAATGACAAATTAGAGATATTACTTGGGACAGATTTAGGTAATCCCGATACTGATGGTGACGGTTACAAAGATGGCGAAGAAGTTTTTTCTGGCTATGATCCAAAAAATCCTAAAAAAGGAGCGAGAATGTCCGGAAAAATTATTGAGGTTGGAATCAAAGAACAATTACTTCGATATAAAATTGGTGATATTGTTTTGGGTGAATATAAGGTTTCAACTGGTTCCTATAAATATCCAACTCCTTTAGGTAATTTTTTAATTGATGGGAAAATCAAAAAAGCTTATTCAAAAAAATGGCGACTTTGGATGCCTTACTTTTTGTCAATCAAAAAAGGTTGGTTTGGTATTCATGAATTACCAGAATGGGAGAATGGCAAAAAAGAAGGTGAAAATCATTTAGGTCAGAGAGCTTCTCATGGTTGTATTCGGCTTGGTATTGGTCCAGCCCAAAAAATTTATAATTGGGCTGATATAGGAACCAAAGTTATAATTAAAAAATCATTTAAATAAAAATTATGAGAGAAATTAAAGAGAAAATTATTTTACCTGATGAAAAAGTTTTGGTTGAATTTGGGGTAGCAAAAACCTATTCTGGCTTTTGGATTTTTTTAGGATTTCTGATTTTGATTGTTTCAATTTTTGTTTCTTTATTTTTTATTTCTGATTTTTGGTTAACCATATTTTTAGCTCTAGGTTTAATTGGTTATGGTTTTTATCTTCGCTCTGCTTATTTTTATTTTTTAACTGACAAAAGAGCAATTTTTTATTGGCGGTTTCTTTCTACTCAGTTGATAAGTGTTGATTATCAAAAAATTACTGATATTAGTGTGCGAGAAAATTTTTTGGAAAAGATATTTTTTGGCTCTGGTGAACTGGTTATCAACACAGCTGGAACACCAAAAGAAGAGATTGTTTTCTCTCACATTTTAAATCCACATTTAATAAAAAGAAAATTGGATGAGATAAGAATGGGTTTCCAGAAATAATTTTCTAATTATAACTCCTTTTCCAAATAATCAAATGGTTCACCAGTTTCATACCAATTTTCATATCTTTTAACAAATTTCCAACCCATTCTTTTTTGCAAAACCTCAGATAAATGATTGTTAACTCTGACAACACCAACCAATTTTTTATATTTCCTTCTTTTTGCTTCCTCTATTAA
>JBKBVX010000001.1:0-32993 GCA_046289355.1 Patescibacteria group bacterium | reverse complement strand
ATGATATAATTATAATATAGATTCAAAACTCAAATGTCAAACTATATAAATCAAAATTTACGAATTATATTCTTTGGTACCCCAGAATTTGCGGCTATTATTTTAAAAAAAATGATTGAAGGCGGTTATCCACCAATAGCAGTCGTCACTGTGCCGGATAAACCAGTTGGTAGAAAACAAATCCTTGTTCCTCCAGCAACAAAAATTATAGCAGAAAAATATAAAATTCCTGTTTTCCAACCAGAAAAAATTGAAAATTGGAAATTAGAAATTGAAAATTTGAAACCAGATTTAATCATCCTTGCCGCCTATGGTCAAATATTACCAGCTGAAATATTAAATATTCCTCGCTTTGGTTGTCTTAATATCCACCCTTCGCTTTTACCGAAATATCGAGGCCCTTCACCAATTCAAGCTACTATTTTAAATGGTGACGAAGAGACAGGGGTAACAATTATTTTAATGGATGAAAAAATTGATCATGGACCAATTATTCAAAGTAAAAAATTAAATATAAAAGATAGAAAATTAACATCTTCTCAACTTTCAGAAGAATTAGCAAAATTAGGTGGAGATTTATTGATAGAAATTTTACCGAAATGGATAGAAGGTAAAATTAAATTAAATCCTCAAAATCACTCAAAAGCAACTTATACAAAAATGATCAAAAAAGAAGATGGAAAAATTAATTGGCAAAAATCAGCTGAAGAAATAGAAAAAATGATTAGAGCATATGATCCTTGGCCAGGAACTTACACTTATATAAAATCGAAAATGTTGAAAATTATTAAAGCAGATATCTTAAAAACAGAAGAAAGAAGAAAGCCAGGAATGGTTTTCTTAACTAAAAAAAATGAATTAGCTGTGGCTTGTGGCAAAAATGCTTTGATTTTAAAAGAAGTTCAACTCGAAGGAAAAAGAAAAATGACAGTTCAAGAGTTTCTTAATGGTCATCCGGAAATTATCAATACTCTTTTAATTTAACTTTAAGAATTGACAAAGATATAGATTTTGGTATAATGGTAATGCCTCAGTAGATCAGATGGTCGCTCCTTTCAATTGAAAGGAGAGGAAAGTCCGAACACCCGTAGAAGTAGCGGGTAACACCCGCCGTCCGAAAGGACAGAGGTGCGAACAGAGACGGTCTGAGGTGAAAACCGAAGACCACCCTGTCAAATGGCAGGGTGAGCCCTAATGGTAACATTAGGGGTGAAACGGCTAAATCCTTACTGGGTGAAAGGGAAAAAATCCCGTTCGAGTCCAAAAGTAATTTTGGACCTAGATAAATGACCATCCTCGACAGAATTCGGCTTATCGATCTACTGAGGCTTTTATTTAAGAGTTACCATCTTATCAATAGCCAGATTGACTAGGGCATCGGCTTCTTTATTTTTTTCTCGTGGAATATAAAAAAAATTAATTTTCTTAAAACTTTGACTAAGATTCCAAATTTTAATGAAGGCCTTAGATAATTCCTGATCTTTAATTTTGAATTTGCGGTTGAGCTGACCAACTAAAAGTTTGCTATCAAGATAGCAATCAATTTCTTCAGCCATAAGTTGTTTAGCTTCTTTTAAGGCTTGAATGACCGCCTCATATTCAGCTTGATTATTGGTTGTCTCACCAATAAATTTAGAATATTTTTTGATTAGATTTCTATTTTCATCATAAATGATTATCCCAATAGCTGCTGGACCAGGATTACCTCTTGCTCCGCCATCAGTATAAATGATAAATTTTTTATTTTTTTTCATTCACTTTTCTTTAAATCTAAAATTCTAAATTCTAATTCCTTTAATCCATCCCATTGAGTTTCTCCTAATTGAAAAACTACATCGATTTTTTCTCCTCTTTTTAAATAATTAAATTTGTTGCCAATCCCAAAATAGATCATCTTTCTTCCGCCATTGATTATTATTTTTAAATGTTGATTATTTCGACCAACATTTTCTATTGCTTCAATAATCAAATTTCTGGCCAAAAAAATAGGGACTGGATTTTTTTCACCAAATGGTTCAAACTTTTTAATTTCTTCATAGAGAGGCCAAGTAATTTCTTCTAAATTGACTTCGCTATCAATTAAAATTTTTGGTCTAATATCTAAATCCTTAAGTTGGACATCGGCAATTTTTTTAATCTCTTCAATAAATTCTTTGAGTAAATTGATATTTTTTTCTTTGAGAGTAAAACCAGCTGCTTTGGCATGACCGCCATAACGGAGGAAAAATCTATCTATTTTCTTAAAAGCTTCAATTAAATTAAATTCATTAATACTTCGACCAACACCTTTAATTTCATCATCACCGATTGTTATCAAAATTGAGGGACGGTTATAAGTTTCTGTTAAGCGGTGAGAAATTAATCCCAAAAGACCAATTGGTAAATTTTCCTTGTAAGCGATAATTATTTTATCTAGTGGTGATTGACCAACCTTTTTTTTGATATCATTAAAAGTCATTTCCATTTTCTTCTGCCGGCTCTCATTAAATCTATGTAATCTTTCTGCTAATCCTTCAGCCTTTTTTATTTCTTTAGTTAAAATCATCTCTAAAGCTAGACTGGCATGATCAACGCGACCAGCTGCATTAAGCCGAGAAGCAATCTGAAAACCTATAGCTCGGGTATCAAGTTCGCCTAAATTAATTCCAGCAATTTTGATCAGATGACGAAGTCCGGGACGAGGAGTTTTATTTAAAACAATTAGGCCATATTTAACTAGTGTTCTATTTTCGCCAATTAAAGGAACATTATCAGCCACTGAACCAATTGCTACTAAATCAAGAAGCCATTTTTCAAAGGCCTCTGAATTTGGAAATTCAATTCTTTTTAATAAAGCTTGGATTAGTTTAAAAGCTACTCCAGTTCCAGATAAATATTTAAACGGATATTTTTCATCTTTAACCCAAGGATTAATAATAAAAAGGGCTTGAGGAAGATTGTCTAAAGGAAGATGATGATCAGTAACAATAATTTTTGCTCCTAGTTTGTTAATAAAATCTATTTCTTCAAAATTAGTAATGCCACAATCGACGGTGATAATTAATTTTGTCCCAGTTTGAATAATTTTTTTTATTGCTTCTTTATTTAAACCATAACCTTCTTTCTCTCGATCAGGTAGATAATAGGAAACATTGGCTCCTATTTTTTCAAGAGTTAAATAAAGAATAGCTGTAGCACAGACACCATCAGTATCATAGTCTCCATAAATTGTAATCTTCTCACCTTCGACAACAGCCTTCTTAATCCTTTCCACCACCTTTTCCATATCTTTAAATAAAAAAGGATTATGTAAATCATTTGAATAATCAGGCAAGAGAAACTCATCAATTTCTTCTTGAGTTCTTAATCCCCTATTCCAGAGAAGTTGAAGAATCAATTGATGAATTTCTGGAAATCTATTTCGAAATTCTTGATCTATTTTTGGAGCTATTTGCCAAATGAACATGATTATTAAATTAGCTGAAGTTTCTTACTCGCCTCAATAAAATTTTTAATAAAAAATTCTAAATCTTCTTTAGTATGAACAGCACTGATTTGAACACGAATTTCATCTTTCCCTTTGGGAACAACTGGATAACTAATATTTGTGACTAAAATACCGCGCTCAAACAATTCGTCAGTTAACTCTTTTGTCTTAATTGGATCACCAATCAAAATTGGTTGAATAGGATGAATCGAATCAACAGCAAAAACAAATCCCGCTTTCTTCATTTTTTCTTTAAAGAAAGCAATGTTTTCATTTAGTTTTTTTATTAATTCTTTCCCCTTTTTACTCTCTAACAATTTTACTGAAGCTAAAGCTGCTCCAGCCACAGCTGGTGAAATGGGATTTGAATAGATGTAGGTAGAGGCTGATTCTCTTAAATAATCGATAATTTCTTTTTTACCAACTACATAACCACCATCAGCACCAAAGCCTTTACCAAAAGTAGCGACAAGAAGATCAGAATATTGACCACAAATTTCTTCACAACCACGACCATTTTCACCTAAAGCAGCTACACCATGACTATCATCGACAAGTAAAATAATCCCTTGTTCATAATCAGGATCATATTTTTCTATCTTTTCATGGATTTTTTTTAGATCCGCATATTCACCTAACATACTGAAAACACCATCAGTAAGGATTATCGCTCTTTTATATTTTCCTTTATTTTCAACAAGAATTCTTTCTAAATCATCATAATCTAAATGTTTAAAAATTTGTCTTTGTTCTTTAGGCAGGTTAGCAACTCTAATCCCTTCAATAATACTCCGATGATTGAGTTCATCAGAAATAACTAAAACATCTTCGGTGACGATTGAATCTTTACTCTGCCCTTTAATCAAAGAATGGATAACACCGATGTTAGCAGCAAAAGCAGAGGAAAAAATGATTGCCGCCTCTCGATGATGAAATTTGGCAATCGCCTCTTCTAATTCCTTATGAATCCGTAATGTCCCGGCAATAAAACGAACTGCTCCTGGTCCGGCTCCAAATTTTTCGGAAGCAGTTTTTTCTCCTTCTTTTAGTTCTTTACTAAATCTTAGACCTAAATAGTCATTAGAATTGAAAATTCGATATGGCTTGCCATTGATAATAGCCCGTGGAGCCGGATCATCAGTAAAACCATCAATAACTTTTTCTTTCCTCTTTGAAGTTTTTATTTCATCAATTCTTTTTAACTCATTTAAAAGAAGTGTAAAAAAATTTTCTTTACCCATATATTTATTATAAATTATTTACCTAACTTAACTTTTAATTTTTCTATCATTACTTTTGTCATCTTTTCTAAATCATATTCATGTTTCCAGCCCCAATCTTTTCTCGCCTCTGAATCATCAATTGATCTAGGCCAAGAATCAGCAATCTTTTGTCTTTCATCTGGCAGATAAGTAACGGTTAAAGGAAGATATTTTTGAATCTCTCTTTCTAACTCTTTAGCAGAAAAACTAATAGCAGCTAAATTATAACTTGTCCGAATAGTAATTTTTTCTGATGGTGCCTCCATTAATTCGAGAGCAGCTCGAATAGCATCATCCATATATATCATTGGTAAAACTGTATCTTCCCTGACAAAACATTGATATTTCCCATTTTTGATTGCTCCATAAAAAATTGCTACTGCATAATCAGTTGTTCCGCCACCTGGTTCTGTTTTCCAACTAATAACGCCAGGATAACGAACGCTTCTTACATCAACACCATATTTAAGGAAATAATATTGACAAAGCAATTCGCCAGCCAATTTTGTCACCCCATACATTGTCGTTGGTTCTAAAATTGTCCGTTGAGGTGTGTTATCTTTTGGTGTAGTTGGTCCAAAAACTGCTATTGAACTTGGCCAGAAAACTTTTAATTTAAACTCGACGGCTAAATCTAAAACATTCTTTAATCCACCAATATTAACTTGCCATGTTAAATCAGGATTCTTCTCGCCAGCAGCAGAAAGAATGGCAGCCAAGTGAAAAACTGTATCGATTTTATGTTTTTTGATAATTTTTCTTAATCGCTTAAAATCATTGACATCTCCTTTTTCTATTAATCCATCGAATTCTTTACTCTTTTTTCGATGAACAAGAGCAATCACATTCTCTTTGCCATATTTTTTTTGTAGAACTGGTACTAATTCACTACCAATTTGGCCAAAGGCACCGGTAACTAAAATTTTTTTCATAGGTTTGTTTTTAATTTTATTATTTATTTCAATAATTTTGTTTGATCTATCTTACTAGAAAGTTTAGCAAATTCATTATTCACTCTATCAATTGCGTTTTTAGCATTAGTCACATGAGTGGTAGCAACACTAATAATTTCACCGAGTCTTTCTGTGTCTTTCTGCACGGCAGCAAGAAGTTGAAAAATTTTTTTTACTTCCTCCTGAAGTTGTTGACCACGCATACCCATCATTATAATTCTTAGAAAGTAATAAAAAGAATTTGGTGAAACAAAGTAGACATTTTTCTGGCGAGCATACTCATCAATATTTTCTTCGGAGCGGATAACTTCATAATAAACCGATTCAGATGGAATATACATTATAGCAAAATCAACTGTTCCTTCTTGAGGTAAAATATATTTTTTACTGATATTGTCAATATGTCTTTTTACATCGCGATAAAAAATTGACATCAATCTATTTTTTTCTTCCTCATTTTTAGCTGCCAATAATTTTCTAAAATTCTCTAAAGGAAATTTCGAATCAATAGGGATTATCCCTTCTTTAGTTTTTAGGATAGCATCGACAATTTGACCGTCACGAAATTTATATTGCAGTTCAAAGTGTTGACGGGAGAAATATTGTTCTAAAAGGTCTTGTAAAACATGTTCACCAATGTTACCTCTTAATTTTGGCGATTTTAAAAAATCTTGAAGCGATTGCATCTGATGACCAATTTCACGCATACTTCCCAATTCTTTATTAACCATCGAAATTACTTGCGCTGCCTTATCTAATCTTTCATGTAAACCTTGAATATTCTGATTAATTATCAGTAATGATTGATCGTCTTTTTGCTCTTTTTTAAACTCATTAAGTTTCTTATTAATAAAAAGAAAAAGCAAAACAAAACCCAGAATTATTAGGCCAATAAGTGTATAGATAATTTTTTCCATATATAATATTTTACCATAATCTTTTAAAAAAACAATAATCTTGTTAAAATAATAAAGTTATGAAAATCTGTTTTATTACTAATCTTTATCCACCAAATGTCATGGGTGGGGCTGAACTTTATGTGGAAAAATTAGTAAAAAAGATAGCGGAAGATAAAAAGCAGCAAATTATTGTGATTACCACCAACCAAAATTTCTCTTTTAAAATTTTAGTTGAAAAAAAGGAAAATATCAAAATATACCGGCTCTGGCCTTTTAATTTATATTCTCTGACTACCAAAAGAAATTACAACTTTATTTTCAAACTATTTTGGCATTTAATTGATCTTTGGAACCCATTTGTTTATTTTACTATTAAAAAAATTTTAAAAAAAGAAAAACCTGATCTAGTTCATACTCATAATCTGGCTTTTTTATCTTTTTCTGTTTTTAGCGCTATTAAGTCAGAAAAAATAAAATTGATTCATACTTGTCATGATTATTATCCACTTTGTCCTTATGCTAATTTAGTTTGTCCTTTTAGTGGTTGGCGATTTAAAAAATCTCCGCCACTTTTTTGTAAATTGTATCGCCAAATAACAAAATTAATTTTAAAGAATAAAGTTAATATTGTCCTTATGCCTTCAAAATTTGTGATGAGAGTTTATTTAAAAAATGGATTTTTCATTAACTCTCAAAAAATCATTCTTCCACTGGCCCCAAACATTAATCTTGCTAAAAATCATAGTCATAGCAAACAAAAAGATGAAATTTTTAAAATTTTATATGTTGGGCAGTTAACAAAGGCAAAGGGAATAGATGTTTTAATTAAAGCGGTAAAAAATTTAAAATTAAAGGTCCCAAATTTAACTTTAACAATCATTGGAACAGGGAAAGAAAGAAAAAAATTAGAAAAATTGACTGGTGAAAATAAAAATATAATTTTTATTGGCAGACTTAGGCCAACAGAAATTCAAAAAAAATATCAGGAAACCGATGTAATAGTTATCCCTTCTTTAGCACCAGAGACTTTTTCTTTGGTAATGTTTGAAGCCATGGCTAATGGTAAACTAGTTATTGCTTCTAAAATTGGTGCCTTGGCTGAATATATTAAAGATAATGAAAATGGCTTTTTATTTGAGCCAGGCAACATTGATCAACTCCAAAAAATTTTAGAAAAAGTTATCCACAACCCTCTTCTGATGGAAAAAATAGGCCAAAATGCTCAAAAATTTGCTCAAGATTTCACTTTTCAAAAACACTGGAAAAAATTAGAGAAAATCTATCAGAGTGTATATTGCCAAATATAAGTATTATTTTTTATTCTCGGAGTACCTAAAAGTTCTTTTATTTTTTTGAAAATTTCTGGTTTTAACCAAGATTGATTAACAACAAAAAAACATTTTTTAGCACCGGTGATCTTAAGTGTTTTATCTAAAATATCTCTTGATGGATTCTTTAACATCTGACGATATAATTCATCTTTTTCTTTCTGAACAAAATCAATTGGATGAGTTGGGAAATTCCCACCAATTATTCCATTTATTGCTTCAACGGCTAATAATCGCCATCCTGTATCAAAAATACAAACATCAGAAAGATGGATCTTTAAAAGTTTTATCTCTTGATCGATATATCTTGCTACCTCTAACTCATCTTTAGTCACATTGCCATAGTTCGGGCCAGAAATATAAGTTGTCAAAGAAAGAAAAGAAAGAAAGATAGAACAAATTAAAATAAATATCTTTTTAAATTTAAATTTTTTAATTATTTCATAAAGACCAACAGCAAAAAAAATACTCATCATTAAAATAAAAACATTGATAACTCTTGTTGAAAGAAGTCGATAATTTTTCATAAAAGAGAAACTGATAAACTGATTGGCTAAGAAAATTAAAATAAAAATCATCAAAATCTTTAAAGAATAAGATGAAGTAGTTCTAAAACATTGAAAAAGTCCAAAAATCATTATTAAAAAAACAATTAGAGTAAAAATCAAAATCCAAAGAAAATTTTTCACAGATAAAACTAATTTTTCATTTCCTTTATAATAGAGATAATTTGGTAAAATTTTAATGAATTCAAAAATTTTTTTAGGCAAAATTTTAATTGCTTCAACCAACTGGTAGGCAAAAAATGAGGTATTAGAAAGGCGATCAAATAAAGGTAAAGAAAAAATAAAAATAATTATTAAAATTGGCAAAATTATTTTTTTTACCTTTTCTCCTTTTTTTAAAACTAAACCAAAAATAAAAATTTCTAAAGCTAAAATTAAATAGAGAAGATAATTGAAAATTAAAAGAAAGAAAGAAAAAATAATAAGGAATAAAAATTTTTTATTTTGATCAGGAAATTGATTTTTTAAAAAAGAAAAGAAAACTATAAGGAAAAACAAAAATGGCAAAAGACCAATAGCATGGGGAATAGTAATAGCCCCACCAACTTGGAGAGAGAAAAAGCAAAATAAAGCGATAAAGGTTATCAAAAGAGAAAGTCTTTCTTCTTCAAAAATAATCTGACTTAATTTATAGACAAAGATAGTAAAAAATATTGACCACAAAAACCAGATAAGATATTGATCAATTTTTAAAATATCAATTTGTGTCAACCAGGATAAAGCGATTGTCATCCCCCATTGATTACTGTAAGAAAATTTATTTGGCATTAAAAAAACTCGTGGCAAAGAAATTGGTCCAATTTTGAGATAATCAACTTTGCCAATTAAAGCCGGAAATTCTATCTCGCCCCGCATCAATCGCCTCTCAGCACCAACATGACGCCAGCGATCAACACCAAAAGAGTTTTCGCTAACAAAAGGTAGATAAGCATGAAAAAGTAGGGAAACAAGAATAATTAAAAATAAAATTTCTTTAATCCTCGGTTGAGAAAAAATAAAAAAAATCAAAAGGAATGCTAAAAAAAACCAAATTAGATGATAATATTTTGGAATCACATCCCATGGAGAAAGAAGATAATCACCTGTCCGAGCTTTTAAAATAAAGAACCAACCAATGAGATAAAAAATAAAAAATAAAAGATAGAAAAATTTTGAAATCTTAAAGTTGTTTTCCTTTTCAACATTTATTTTATTCGTTGATGATCTTATTCGATGATTAAAAAAAGAAATAATTAAAGTAAAAATTAAGAGAAAAATATAAAAATAAAAAGATGTAATTTTTAAAAAAACAATTGGTATAGCTAAACCAAAGGCGGGAAGATAAAAAACAAGAAATAAACCAAAAATAAACCTAAATTCTTTATTGCCAACAAAAAAATAAGAGAAAATTTTACTCAACCAAAAAGATAAAAATAGAAAGTAGAAAAGAGAAAAGAAAAAACCTAAAATAGCATTTTGCCAAAAAATTAAATTAAGAAATAAAATAAATAAGAATAAGACCGCCAGAGTTGTAAAGATGAATTTTTTATCTTCGCTAATTTTTTGAAATACAGTCATCTTAAGATATTATTTTTTAAAACTTAATTTTATATTTTTATATAATTCTTCCAATTTTTTAACAATCTTCTTCCAATAATATTTTTCTAAAACTTTTTTCCTTCCTGCCTCACCCATTTTTTTAGCTAAATTTTTATTGACTAAAAGAATTTCTATTTTCTCAGCTAAATCATCTGAATTACCAACTTTAACTAGAAAGCCGGTTTTATAATTATCAACAACTGTCCGAACACCAGCTAAATTTGAAGCAACGCAAGGTTTGCCACAGGCCATTGCTTCTAATAAAACCAATCCAAAAGATTCATTACGATTAATTGATGGGAGAACAAAAACATCAGCTAAATTATAATGAGTTGGTAATTCTTGTTGAGGAATTTTTCCTAAAAATTTTACCTCTTTAGTAATAGCCAATTTCTCGGCCAATTTTTCATATTTTGGTCTTAAATTTCCCTCTCCAATAATTAACAATTTAACATTTAAAATATGAGATCTAAGATTTGAGATTGCCTTAAGAAGTATATCTAATCCTTTAAAATAATGAGCTTTATCTAATCCACCAACAAAGAGAATAATTTTATCTTTATCTGAAAGATGGTATCTTCTTAAAAGTTCTTTATTTTTTTTCTTTTCTGGTTTAAAAAATTCTGGATCTACCCCATTGGGAATTTCAATAATTTTTTCTTGATCTTCTTCTAAAAGATAAGAAAGATATTTTGATTCTTTTGCATAATCATATGAAGAAACAATAATTTTTTCTACTTTCTCCATTATCCACCAATTGAAACTACGGTTATAAAGACGAGAAATTAAGGAATAAAATCCAGGTAAAGTAAAATCCATTTGATATTGAAGAACAACTGGTACTAAAGAAAAGATTTTTTTAAAAAAAATTATTTCTGCACCACCAATAAATGGATAATGAAGATGAATAATATCGAAATTTTCTAAATGGATAAAAATCTCTGGAACCAAGGCAGCATTTCCATATTTCAACAATGGCCAAAGATATTGAATTTTAAATTTTTCATCTTTTATTTCAAACCTTTCGCCACGCCAAGGTGTAAAAACTGTTATCTCATAACCAAGCTCAGCTAATTCTTTAGCCTGCCAATAACAAACATTTCCCATTCCTCCAAAATAAGGTGGAAAAGTTGAAACAATATGAGCAATCTTCATAATAATTTTATTTATTCTAAATTTTTCTTATGGAATGAAAATTTTTTTCTCCATGAAATTGGTAACCATTCATAATGAATGCCAAGCCAAAAACCAAGAAAACGAAAAAATTCATAAAAAAACATGAATGGTAAATAAAGAATGAAGAAAATTAATCTTTTTTTGATTAAAAACCAAATTTCACCGAATAGATAAAGAGGTACTTTAAACAAGAAGCGAGATTTTTTTATCAAACCAATCTTTTTTAAACTCAACCCTGAATCAAAATTTCTTTTGAAATTTGTCAAAAAATTATAATTATGAGAATGAAAGACAGCTGCCTGAGGTAAATAAATAATTTTGTAGCCATTTTCTAAAACTTGTTTTGCCCAAGCTTGATCTTCACTCATTGGTAAGTCTTCAGGAAATTTTATTTTTTCTAAAATTTCTTTCTTAATTGCTGATGAAACATTCGAGAAAAAAACATTACCTAAAAGAGAGGTTTTTCCTTTTTCAGGATAAAGAAAATGATAGAAATATTGTTGAAAAAGATTGGTACCTCGATAAGGAATTTGACGAGAAAAAGTTGCTGCCACCGAACTATTAAGAAGTGGGCTAACTAAATTTTTTAACCACTCTTGGCTAGCTGGCATCGCATCCTGGGTTAAAAAAACTATATATTTTCCTTGACAAAATAAAGTAGCTAAATTCCTTGTTTTCCCATGTCCAAAATCTTCTGGTTTAATTTCTAAAATTTTTTTAACTGGAAATTGACGAGCAATCTTTAAAGTTTTATCATCTGAGCCTGAATCAATAATGATTACTTCAAATTCTTTCTCAATTTTTTGATTGAAAACTGTATTTAAAATTTTTTTAAATCTTTTTCCTGCATTTTTTGTCAGAATTACAATTGAAATCTCTGGCATAAAAATTATTTCTATTTATAACCACGAAGACCAATCAAAAAAATATCGTAAAAAAAACCGGTAAAAATAATTTGGATACCTAAAATCATTAAAGTAATAGCAGTTAATGATTTCCTAATTTCAAATAAGGCACCAAATCCACTTCGAGCCCAAACAATAAAAATAGAAAGAGCTAAACCAAAACCAATTAAAAAGATAATTAGACCAAGGAGTAAAATTTTTTCTAAAGAAAAATGCTTTAAATAAAAATCAACTAATTTACTTTTTGGCATTAGACCTTTTGAGAAAGCATAAATTTTAGTCAAAATTCCAAATGAAAAAACTTGATAGCCAAGCAAAACCAATAAAGAACCTAAAAACATAGGGTGAAGATGTAAAATTATTTTGCCAATTCGTAATTCACCAAATGTCATAGCAATTAAAAGAATCAAACCTATCAAAAATAAAAAAATACCTGGTCCAAGAAAAAGCCAATTTGGAGTATAAAGTAACATAAATTTTAGATGGCGCCAACCATCGCGCAATGGTGAAAGTTTTGATTTACTGACCCTTGGAGCATAACTAATTGGTACCTCTTTAATTTTCAAATTTTGCCAAATAGCTTTAACAATCATTTCTGAAGCATATTCCATCCCTCTGGTTTGTAAATTTAATCTATTATAAGCAGTTCGAGTGAATGATCTCATCCCACATTGTGAATCGTGAATTTTACTTCTAAAAAAAAGACGCATTATTCCTGATAAGATTGGATTACCAATCTTTGATAAAAAACTCATTGCTTTTTTATCCATCATTCCAGCAAAACGATTGCCTATTACTAAATCATAACCTTCTTCTAATGGTTCAATAAATTTATTAATCTCATCAAAATCATATGTATTATCAGAATCGGCTATCACAATGAAATCTCCTTTTGCTTCCGCTATACCTCGATGATAAGCATTGCCATAACCTTTTTTTGGTTCTTTAACAACAATAGCGCCAGCATTTTTAGCAATTTCTACTGATCTATCTGTTGAACCATTATCGGCAACGATAATTTCTCCATCAAGATTATATTTGAGAAATGCTTTTTTTATTTTTTCAATACAAATGCCAATGGTTTTTTCTTCATTAAGACATGGTAAAACAACAGAAATTTTTTTTCTCTTCTTATTTTCCATAAAAAGATCAAATTTATTTAAATGAAATTTTACATTTTCTCTAAAACATCAATACCTAATAATCCTAAACCATTTTTCAGAACTTGAGCAACAGATTTGATAAGAGCCATTCTAGCTTGACGGACTTTTTTTCTTGCTGTTAAAACTGGTAATTGATGATAGAAAGTATTAAAAGTTTGAGCTAATTTTAAAAGAAAATTAGCCAGATAAGAAGGGTTATAAGAAAGAGCTGATTTTTCTACAACTTCTGGAAAGTTAAAAAGTAATTTTAAAATTTCAATTTCCAAAGGTTCTTTTAAAACTGAATAATCTAAATCAGTTGTTGATAATTGATTATCGGTTGGTGGCAATTTTTTTAGTATTCCTAAAATTCTTGCATAAGTATATTGAAGATAAGGTCCAGTTGCTCCTTCAAAAGAAATTTCTTCTTCCGGATGATAGAGAATATTCTCAGTTGGATTAATTTTTAAAAAAGAAAATTTTATAGAAGCAAGGGCAATTTTCTCAGCTCTCTCTTCTAACTCTTGAGGAGATATTTCTTTATCTCTTTTAAGAATCTCTCCTTTAGCAATATTTTTTACCTCTGGCAATAGTTTATCAATTTCTATTACTTTTCCTTCTCTTGATTTCATTCTTCCTTCAGGGAGAAAAACCAGACCATAAGAAAGATGATAACAATTTTTCACCCAATCAAAACCAAAAATCTCTAAAACTTTAAATAAAACTTTAAAATGATGCTCTTGTTCTGAACCAACGACATAGAGAGACAAATCAGGTTTATATTCATCATATTTTAATTTGGCTAATCCCAAATCTTGAGTAATATAGATAGCTGTGCCATCAGCCCGAATTAAAACTTTTTTTCCTAAACGATAATTAGAAAGATCAATCTCAATTGCTCCATCTTCACGTTGATAACAAAGATTCTTAGCTAAAGCGTCTAAAACTATTTTTTTGCCAATTTTATACGTCTCACTTTCATAATACCATTTATCAAATTTAATTTTTAATTTCTCATAAGTTTGATGGAATCCTTCCATTGCCCAACCATTCATCTTTTGCCAAAGTTGCCATGTTTCTTGATCACCTTCTTCCCATTTTTTTAAAAGCATCTGAGCTTCCTCTAAAAGATGTGGATCTTCTTTGACTTTTTCTTCAAAAAGATTATAAAATTTTCCAACAAAGTGATCGCCTTTCATCTTTTCTGTCTCTGGTGTTTTATTTTCCCCCCATTTTTGGTAGGCCAACATTGATTTAGAAATATGTATTCCTCGGTCATTAATTAAATTTACTCTAATTACCTCGTAGTTGAGACTTTCAAAAAGATTGGCTAAACTTGCCCCTAAAAGATTATTTCGTAAATGTCCTAAATGTTGTGGTTTATTAGTATTTGGAGAAGAAAATTCTATTAAAATTTTTTTTCCTTGACCGATATTTCCTCGACCAAAATTTTCTTTTTTTTCTAAAATTTCATTAATTGTTATAGCAAACCATTTTTCTTTATTAAGAAAAAAATTCAAATAAGGACCAATATTTACTGCTTTCTCAATGATTTCATCTGATTTAATATTAGAAGATAAAATTTTGGCTATTTCTTCTGGAGATTTTTTAATTTTATTAGCCAATTTGAAACAAGCCCAACCAAAATCACCCATTTTCGCTTCAGGTGGTGTTTCCAAATCAAATTCTAAACCGGAAATCTTGTCTTCACCAAATTCTTTTTTGATAGTCTCTTTTAGATTGTTTATAATTGTCTCTTTGATGATTTTTATCTCAGACATATTATACTGTAACAATTAGGATCGAAGATAATATGAGAAAAATATTAATAATAAAAGAAGAAAAAACAAGAAAATAAGAAAGAAGTTTCTCACTCTTTTTAGATAAAATAGTCAAGCAAATAAAATTAATAATCAAGATAGATAACCCAGCAAGGGGCATCTTGAAAAGATAAATTTTTTTATCAATCTGGTCAACGCCTGTTATGGCTGAATAATGAATAATCACTGTCTCACTTAAATTTTTATAATTGAGGTAAATAAAAAACCAAAGAAAAAGATTAATGATAAAGGTAAAAATTAAGAAACTTACTAAAATTTTTTCTTTTCGAATGGAAATTCGACTTATTTCTCTAATTGCTTTAAGAAGGGAGATTTCTTCCATAAGATAATTTTATCAAATTTGACAAAATCGGTCAAATTTGATAATTTAAATATAGTTTTTAATAATAATTAATATTATTATGGCACATAAAAAAACAGGTACTTCAACAAGCTTAGGAAGAGACTCGCAAGCAAAAAGATTGGGTGTTAAATTGTTTGCTGGTCAAAAAGCAAAACCAGGCTCAATTATTGTTCGTCAGAGGGGTACACCATTCAGAGCCGGAAAAAATGTGAGACGAGGAAGAGATGATACTTTATATGCAATTAAAGAAGGAAAAGTAAAATTTGTCTGGCGGAAAATACCTCGCTTTACAGGCAAATTAAAATGGGCAAAATTTGTTGAAGTAGAATAAATATGAATAACAAATTAATCGTTATTTTAGGTCCAACAGCCAGTGGTAAATCTCTTTTAGCTGTCAAGCTGGCTCTCTTTTTTGAAAAAAAATTTGGACAAAAGTTTGAAATTATCTCTGCTGATTCAAGACAAGTCTATAAAGGCATGGATATTGGTACTGATAAAGTGCCAAAAGATAAAAATTCAAAAGAATATTTATATTATGGCATTCCTCATCATCTTTTAGATGTTGTTTCGCCAAAAAGAAGATTTACTGTTGCCCATTATCAAAAATTGGCTTCTAAAAAAATAAATGAGATTCTTAAAAAAGATAAAATCCCACTCATTGTTGGAGGGAGTGGTTTTTATATTTATGCCCTTATCGATGGTTTAGTTATTCCTCATGTTAAACCAAACTGGCAATTAAGAAAAAAATTGGAGAAGAAATCAGTTAATGAACTTTATAAGATGTTGAAGAAATTAGATCCGCAAAGAGCTAAAAATATTGAAAGAAAAAATCCAAGAAGATTGATTCGAGCCTTAGAAATAGTTTTAACTACTAAAAAACCAGTACCACCTCTCAAAAAAAATCCTCTCCCTTATCAAATTTTAATTATTGGGATAAAAAAAACAAAAAAAGAATTAAAAAAATTAATTAAAAAAAGATTAATAAAGAGATTAAAAAGGGGTTTGATTGAAGAAGTGAAAAAACTTAAAAAAAGTGGTCTCTCTTGGAAAAGGTTAGAAGAATTTGGTCTTGACTATCGTTGGGTTGCCTTTTATTTACAGAAAAAAATAACTTATCAAGAAATGGTTGATCAGTTATTAAGGGCAATTGAACAGTTCAGTCGTCGTCAGATGAGTTGGTTTAAACGAGATAAACGTATAAAATGGATTAAAAATTATCAAGAGGCAAAAAAATTAATTAATGATTTTTTAAAAAATAAAAAATGAGTTTTTAAATGTTGTACCGCGTATGGGAATCGAACCCATATTATCAGGCTGAGAACCTGATGTCCTAAGCCATTAGACGAACGCGGCTATTTTTTTATTTTAATAAAAAATTAAAAAATGTCAAACTCTTAAATTTTTATCTCCCATTCTCTTTCTTGTCTGACTAAAAGTTCTTTTGCCTTTTTTGGTTCAGCCATTATTTCTTTAACAATTTTCTCCATTCTTACACCTTGTGAACCTTTGATCAAAATTATGTCACCATAAATAATTTTTTCTTTAAGAAATTTGCTAACTGATTCAGAATTTTCAAATTCAAAAATTGATTCTTCAGGAAACCCATTTTTTCTTGCTCCTTCGGCTATCTTTTTGGCTAAATTTCCCACTGTCAAGAGAAGATTGAAATTATATTCAGCTATTTTTTTACCAATTTCAAGATGGGCTTCTTCAGCTATTGGGCCAAGTTCTAACATCTCACCTAAAACAACAATTTTTCTTCGTCCAGGTAAAGTTAAAATTTCATTTAAAACTTCAATAGCTGCTTCAACGGCAATCGGTGAGGAATTATAACTATCATCAATAATATAAGATCCTTTGATCCCTTTAATCAGTTTAAATCGGCCTGGCAAAGCTTCAAAGTCCTTTAAGAGATCTGAAATTTCTATTAGATTTAAACCTAAAACTAAACCAACGCTTATAGCTGCCAAAACTGATTTAACCTGATGTTTAGCTAAAATTTTTGGTAAAGAAAAAGGGACAATATTGCCTTGATAATTTACTTTGAAAATTAAACCATTAATTTTCAATTCTCCTTTTTTTGTAATCTCTTGATCAAGTTTTATCTCAATAGCTCTTACTTCAGCCTTCTCTGAAAAACCAAAAGTCAAAATTTTTGCCTTAATTTTATTTTTTATCTCCATTAATTTTTCATCATCAGCATTTAAAATTGCCCAATCATCAGCTGAAAGATGAGTGACAATGATCTTTTTTTCTTTAAGAATATTCTCTATGGTTTTAAATTTTTCTAAATGGACTGGAGCAATATTAGTGATCACACCAATTTGACAAGGAGCAATTTTGGTCAAATATTTTATATCGCCAGGTTTGTCAGCCGCCATCTCTAAAACTAAAACTTGAGGAAATTTTATAGGAAAAATAATAGTTAAAATTCCTTTTAAAAAAACTTTCAGCCAACCAAAAAAATTTTTACCTTGAGCTTTGGCATTAATAATTGTCAAAGGTAAACCAATTTCATTATTATAATTCTTTGGTGAAGCACGAAGAAAAAATTTTTTTCGCAAAACTAAAGCAATTGCTTCTTTAGTTGAAGTTTTACCTAAACTACCAGTAATCCCAATAATAAAAGGATGATATTTATTGATAATAATTTTTGCTAAAAAACCTAAGATTTTTTCGATAAATTTTCTCATTCTTGTGTTCAAATTTATTCTTCAGTTGGTGGTATTTTATAATATTTGAGGATAAAATCAGCAAGTTCCCCAAAGGTTGGGGCAGCTGTTCGATCACTAAATTTTCCTAATTTCGGGTTATCTAATTTAACAAAAGCGACAAATTTTGGATCATCAGCTGGAGCAAATCCAGCAAAAGAATGAATTGTCGAAGAAGAATAGCCTTTTGATTGAGGCACTTCTGCTGTCCCAGTTTTTCCTGCTACTAAATAGCCTTTAACCCCTGCTCTTTTTCCCCAACCATTTTTGACAACTGAGATCAATAGATTTTTTAAGATTTCAGCTGTTTTTGGAGAAATAACTTGCCGAATTTCTTTTGGTTCATTTTTAAAATAATAGTCATCAGAAATTATTTCTTTAACAAGATATGGTTTCATTAATTTTCCTTGATTAGCAATAGCAGCAAAACTCATCACCATTTGAAGAGGGGTGACAGCAATACCTTGACCAAAAGAGGCAGTGGCTAAATAAATTTCTTCCTTTTTTGAAAGATTTTTAATATCGCCTTTAATTTCGCCAACTAAATCGATACCTGTTTTTTCACCAAAACCGAATTTCTCCACGTATTCTCTAAATTTATCAAGACCAATTTTTTGAGCAACAAAAACTGCGCCAGTATTAATTGATTTTTCTAAAACCTCTCTCATTGTTCTTCGACCATAAACTTTTCCTGCTGCATTTTTAATTGTCCGACCACCAATTTTCAAAACCCCTTTATCTTCATAAGTTAATTCTGGAGTAATTTTCCCTTCTTCTAAAGCAGCGGCGAAAGTAATTGTTTTGAAAACAGAACCAGGCTCAAATTGAGAAGAGATAGCACGATTAGAAAAAATACTTATTTCTTTGACCTCATTGTATCTATTAGGATCAAAAGTTGGCCAATTACAAAGAGATATTATTTCACCAGTTTTTGGATCAACAACAATGATATTACCGCTCTCAGCTTGATATTTTTCTATTGCTTTAGTTAAAATTTCACAAGTTTTTATTTGGATAGTTCGATTGATAGTTAAAATTAGATTGGCACCATTTTTTGCTTCTTTAAAAATAGTTTTCCCACTTGGAATAAGAACACCACCTATTCCTTTTTCTCCTTTTATTAAACCTTCTTTGCCAGAAAGAATATTTTCATAATATTCTTCAAGACCATATCTCCCCTCTTTTTTTTCACCTTTAAAACCGACAAAACCTAAAAGATGAGAAAAATATCTTCCTTCTGGATAAAAACGTTCAATCTTCTTTTCAAAATCTATACCCTTTATTTTTTTTGTTTTAATTTCATCTACTTCTTCTTGTGAAAGTCCTTTTTTTAAAATTTCATACCAATCATTTTTTTTAGAAACTTTTTTTAGGATTTCTTGGAAATCATTATTCGTTTCTTGGATAGGAATTTTTAAACTTTCAGCTATTAAGCGGGCAGTTCCAACTGGATCTTTAATTTCATTAGGTTTAGCATAAAGATTGTAAGAGTAAATATTAATAGCAATCGGAATCATTTCATTTCCTTCTCTGACAAAAATTTCTCCTCTCTCTGACTCTCTTTCTTTTTCAAATGTTCTCATTTCTTGAGCCAGAGATTGATATTTTTGCCAATCGATTATCTGAAGTTTTGCTAACCTCAAAAGAATCATCCCCCATAAAATAAAAAAAATTATTCCTAAAAAGATAATTCTCGAAAAGATATTTTTTTTCTTCCTTCGATAAAAAACCATATTTCCTCCTATTTATAAATAGATTTAATTATTTTCTTGTTAAAGAAATACTTTCTATTGGCTTAAAATATTCAATCTTTTCAGGTTTAACTAAACCTAAGGTATTCAGATTACTCTGAATATTATTTAGAGATTCCAATTTTATTTTTTCTAATTTTAAGGTTTTGTTAATCTCTTTCAACTCATCTACTCTTTTTTCCAACTCACTTATTTTAAAACCAAGAATAATAATCTGATTGATTTTAATCAAATAAAAAACAAGAATAATAAAAATAAGAGAAAGGAGAATCAGATTTAAAATAAAAATTTTTTTCGAAAAATGAAAAGAGATGTGAGATTTTGACGTTGAACGACAGAATGACTGACGAACTAAAGAAAAATTTTTGGTATAAAGACTCATAGAAGATAAAATTATTTTTATTTTTTGATAGCTATTCTTAATTTGGCTGAACGAGAAGAAGGATTAGATTTAATTTCCTCTTGAGTCGGTCGAATAGGTTTCTTAGTGATGATCTTCAAAATTCCTTTTTTCTCTTTGAAAAAATTTTTGACGATTCGATCTTCTAAAGAATGATAAGAAATAACCATTATTTTTCCTCCACTTTCTAAAATCTCTAATGTCTGCGGCAGAACTTTTTTTAAATTTTCTAATTCATCATTAACAGCGATTCTTAAGGCTTGGAAAACTCTGGCTAAAGTTTTGACCTTAGATTTAAAATTGTAAATTTTAAATTTTTTTAGAACTTCATTGACAACTTCAACCAATTCTTTAGTTGTTCGAATTTTTTTAAAATGACGTTTCTCTAAAATATTTTTAACAATTGGCTTAGCTAATTTTTCTTCTCCAAATTCTCTTAAAATCTTTTCTAATGATTCTTTTGGATATTGATTTATTATCTCATAGGCGGTTATTCCATCTTTTCCATACCTCATATCTAAGAATTCATCCTGCTGAAAACTAAATCCTTTACCACTTTTTAAAAGATCTGTAGAAAGCCCTAAATCAAGCAAAATACCAGAAACATTTTTAAAATTATATTTTTCAACGATCTTTTTTAAGTTAGCAAAATTATCATTAACTAAAATTAATCTATTTTTTATTTTTTTATCTTTATTTTTTATCTTATTTAGCTCATCAATAGCTTCTTCTGATAAATCTATGCCTAACAATTTTCCTTTTGGCCCTGTCATTGACAGAATTTTAAATGCCTGCCCACCTCCCCCAATTGTACAATCAATAAAATTTTGATTTGGTTTTGGTTTAAGATAATCAATTATCTCTTTTAAAAGAACAGGTTTATGGATTGCCATATATTTAATTTATACTCCTAGTTCTCCCAATGTTTCAGCAATGTCCTTACTTTCTTTTTCTGACTGTCTTTTGTATTCTTCCCATTCTTTTTCATCCCAAATTTCTAAACGATTATATAAACCGGCAATCACTACATTTTTTTTGATTTTGGCATAGGCTCTTAAATAATCAGGTAAAATAATCCTTCCCTGACGATCAAGGACTACATCCATTGCCCCAGCTAACATTAATCGGGCAAAAGCCCTGGTTTTTGACTGACTAATTGGTAGATTAGAAAGTTTTAAAGCCAATTTATCCCATTCTTTTTTAGAATATAAAAAAAGACAGTTATCAATACCTCGGGTAACGACCAATCCTTTTTTTAAATCTAATCTAAATTTTGGTGGTATAGCCAACCTTCCCTTTTCATCAAGTTTATAATGATATTCACCAATAAACATATAATTTTCTTAAAATCAAGTTATCCACAGTTTCCTTGATTTATCCCCACTTTTATCCACAATTATCCACAACATTTATAATATAAACCATTTTTTCCCACAAGTCAATAATCCCTGTGGATAAGTATTTAATAATCTAAAATTTCAAAATGAGTAATAAAAAATAACCCTTTTTGGGTTTTGATTTTTAGAGGAAATTTTTAATCTGATTTATAATTGCTTTGGCATTTGAATGTGTGGTTCTTTATGATAAAGTGGAATAATTATTTCTTTTTTTAATCTCTTTTTACCTATTTCAATTGCCTCTTTAATATTTTTTGCCTCTTTTTCTTTGACTAAACTTATTGGAATAGATAAAAATTGAGAAAAAATATTTGTTAAAGTTAAAGTTGTCCTTAATTTGGTAAAAGAATAACAATGAGGGATAACAATTATTCCTTGAATATTTTTAAGATCTATCTTATTTTTTTTAATAAATTTTGCTATAATTTTTAAAAGATCATTATTTTCTTTAAAAGATAAATAAATTAATTTTTCTTTTTTGACCAAACCAACAAAAAATGGTAAAATTGCTCTATTGATAATTAAATACATATGGTTGAAGTTTCTAAAATTTGTCTTTCTAACCCTCAAAAAACTGGTTCTTTTATCAAAATACAACATTTTTTCCCTTCGGCTTTTCAGAAAAAACTTCTTGGAGAGATTTTATTTCTTATTGAAATAAAACTTCCAAATGATTCGATAAAGAAATATCTCGATTTAGCCGAAGAAATAACAAAGATTATTATCAATGGTTTTAAGACTTATTATTATAGCGAAGAATCATTAAAAGGAAAAGAGATTGAGGAGATTTTTGAAAATTCTTTACAAAAATTGAATCGATTAATTTATCAAGAAATTATTGGCTCTAAATTTTTTAAAATTTTGATCAAAAATTTAAGTGCCGTTATCAGTCTTATCCGTGAGGATGAAATTTATTTTTCTCCTGTCGGTTCGGTAAAAGTTTTCATTTTGAAAAAGAAAAGAATGATTGATCTCATTTCTCAGGAAATAACATTTACTCCAGAAAAAATTTTTTCCCAAATCATAAGTGGAAAATTAGAAGAAAATGATGTTTTATTTTTTTCTACTGAAAATTTTTTAGATTATTTTACTTCTGAAAAATTAAATAGTATTGTTTCTAAATTGTCAGCTGATGAATCAATTAAAGAAATAAGTCATCTTTTAGAAAATTTAAAAGATAAAATTTCTCTTGGTGCTTTTTTGATAAAAAAAGAATTGGAAATCTCAAAAGAAATACCAAAAAGAGAAATTGTTGAGATCAAAAAGGCGCCAGTGAAAATAAAAATTACTCCAGAAAAAGAAAAGGTGGAAGAAATTTTGGTCAAAGAAAAAATTTCTGAACCGGTGATAGAAAAAAAACAAGAAGAAATTTTAATATCAAAAAAGCCAATTGTAAAGAAAAAAATTTCTTTGGGTTTTATTCCAAAAATTTTTAAAACAATTTCTTTACCACGTCTGAACTTAAATATTTTCCTTGTTGCTGTCTTAGTTATTTTCTTAATTTTAAGTCTAATCAGTGGAAAAATAAGAGAAAAGGAATTAACTAAATTTTTCTTAACTTTTCAAGAAATTCAAGCAAAAAATGCCATTTTGGAAGCTAGTCTTGCTTCTAAAGATTTGAAAAAAGCTAATGCTTTGGCTGAAGAAATTCAAAATAAAATTGGCCAAATTCAGGCTAAAACAAAAATAGAAAAAGAAATTTTAGAGAATTTCAAAAAGAATTTTCAAGAAAATATCGACAAAATCTATGGTTTAGTGAGAATTAAAGAACCAAAAATAATTGTTGATTTTTCTTCTTTAGACAAAAATGGAGAAATTATCAATTTGATAAAAATTAATGAAGACTTTCTTGTCTTTAACAAAAGAACAAAAGAAATCTATGGTTTTAATCAAAAAAAAGATAAAATTTCTTCTTTGGCAAAAATAGATCTACCAATTTTCCAAAAAATGATTAATTATTCCCTTGATGAAATATTGTTAGCTACTCAAAACAAAATTCAACTATTTAATCTCAAAAATAAAAAAATCTTTTCAATTAAATTAGAGACATCAGAAAAGAATTTCTTTATAAGTGATCTTAAAATATACGATGGTAAGCTTTATATTTTAAATCAAAAAACAAATCAAATTTTAAAATATCTACCGCTTGAATCAGGTTTTGGTCAGGAAAATCTATGGTTGAAGGAAAAAATTGATCTAAAAAGTATAGTTTCATTTGCTATAGATGGCTCAATTTATCTTTTAAAAGATTCTGGCCAATTAACAAAGTTCTTCCGGGGTAAAAAACAATCTTTTAATTTAGAAAATATCTATCCTCCTCTTAATAAACCAATAAAAGTAGAAACCAATGAGAAAATGAGAAATATCTATATCTTAGAACCGATCAATAAAAGAGTTTTAATTTTCAATAAAACTGGATATTTTATCAAGCAAATTACTTCCGATAAATTTTCTGAGTTAAAAGATTTTCTTGTTGATGAAAGAGAAACAAAAATTTGGTTGCTCGATGGAAATAAAATTGTCGAAATCAATCTTTGATTATTAATTGATTTTTAACAATTTTTTTAAATTTATAAGATTGAATTTTTTTTCATTTCTTTTTTTTATCTCAATTTTGTCAGCAGTCTTTTTGCTAATAACCAAACGATAAGGAATACCAATTAGATCCGCATCTTTAAGTTTAACACCAGGTGAAACATTACGGTCGTCATAAAGAACTTCTTGATCTCTTTTAAGTAAATTATAATAAACTCTATCAGCGAAATTTCTAACTTTTTTTTCTTCTTGATCAAAGACTAATAAATGATATTTAAATGGTGCAACTGATTCTGGCCAGATAATTCCTTTTTCATCATGATGAACTTCGACAATAGTTGCCATCAATCTACCTAAACCAATTCCATAACAACCCATTTCAACCAATTTCTTTTTTCCATCTTTATCTAAATAATAAAGATCGAAACTTTGAGAATATTTTGTGCCTAATTTAAAGATATGGCCAACCTCTATTCCTCTCTTGATTATTAATTTATTCCCACATTTTAAACATCTTTCAATTTTCCCTGCTTTTTCTTCCTTAGCCTGCCAATTACATTTTGAACAAATTAAAATTTTATCTTCTCCTGAATCTGCTAAAACTAAAAACTCGTGTGATTCACTTCCACCAATTGTTCCAGAAGAAGCTTCTAAAACAACAGTAGTTAAATCACATTGCTGATAAATTTTTAGATAAGCATCTAAGACATTCTGATAATATTTATCTAAATCCTCTTTATCTTTATGAAAACTATACAAATCTTTCATTATAAATTCTCGAGTTCGAAGTAAACCACCTGTCGGCCTCATTTCATTTCTAAATTTAACTTGGATCTGATAGAGAGCTAAAGGTAAATCTTTGTATGACTGAATATATTTTTTTGCTAAAAGAGTAATCACCTCTTCATGAGTTGAACCTAAGGCAAAATCTTTATGATGTCTATCTTTTAATTTAAAAAGGGGTGGCTCCATTTTTTCCCATCGGTCAGTTTTTTGCCAGATCTCTTTTGGTTGTAAAACTGGGAGATAAATTTCTTGACCGCCAATTTTATTCATTTCCTGACGAATAATTTTTTCAATTTTTTGATGAACCCGCCAACCTAAAGGTAAAAAATTCCAAATTCCAGAGGTCAATTGATCGATAAAAAAACCTTTTACCAAAAGTTTATGGCTAATTGTTTCTGCCTCTTTTGGTATTTGACGTAAGGTTTTAAGAAAAAAATAGCTTTGTTTCATAATTTTATTTAAATAATTTCTCACCCAACCTCATTAAATCTCTATAGGTAATAAAAACCATTAAAAGGATAAGAATGGTAAAGCCAATGTTATGAATTAAAACTTCAATTTTTCGACTAATCGGTTTTCCTCTGATAGCTTCGATTAAAGTAAAAAATATCCGACCACCATCTAAAGCAGGAAAAGGAATCAATTGAGAAACAGCAATGGCAATAGAAATAAAAGCAATAAATTGGAGAAGGTAAATAAAACCAATTTGATAAACTTCGCCAATAAAAGTACCAATACCAACCACTCCCACTACTTCACCAACCATCTTCCCCTTAATTAATAATTCTTTTAAGATAAAATAAACACCGGCGATAATTCGCCAAAAAGTAATAAAAGTCGTTTTTACTCCTTCAAAAATAGCTAAAGGAAATGGATAAGAAATAATGTTAACTTTAGAAAAAATAACACCAATCACACCGCCAGTCAATTCCCGACCGGCCAATTCTTCTTCAGAAAAAACTTCTTGAGCTAAACGTGGGACAACATTAAAATTAATTTCTTTTTTGCCTCTTTTTATTTTTAAATTAACTACTTGACCAACTTTTCGATTGATATAAGCCTGGATATCTTTCTCTTCTTTATATTCTTGACCATCAACTGCTAAAATGATATCGCCTATAAGTAGGCCAGCCTCATCAGCTGGAGAAGATCTTTTTACAGAGATAATTTGGATACCAACTTCTTTTAAATGAACAGAGGGTCCTAATTCGTTTTTCTTTGCTATTGAAGGGATACCTACATTAAAACCGATGGAATAAAGGATAATAGCTAAAATAAGATTCATTATTACCCCACCAGTCAGTGAAGCTATCCTTTGCCACCAAGGTTTAAAATAAAAACTATCTGGCGTTATTGTTTCTCCTTCCTCGCCTTTAATTTTGTTAAAACCACCAAAAGGAATCAAATTCAAAGAATAGATAGTCGAAATTAATTCTTCGGAAGGTGGCAATTTCTTGCCAAAAAATATCTGCCATTTATTTGTTTTTTTTATTTTAACCAGACCAATTATTCTTGGTGGATAACCAAAACCAAATTCTTCAACTTTTATCTTAGCCAAACGAGAAAAAATAAAGTGACCAAATTCATGAAAAAAAATTAGGATACTTAAAGAAATGAAAACGATCAATAAAGTGATCATATTTTAGTTGATTTTAAAAATTACCAATTTATATCTTCATTATCTCTTCCTCTTTTTCTTTTACCAATTCTTTAATTTCTTCATCGATTTCCTTGGTTTTTTCATCAAGTTTTTTTAAAAGACGATATTTTTCATCTTCGCTTATTTTCTTTTCTCTTTCTTGCCGGAAAATTTCTTCTCTAATTTTATCCCGAACCCCTCTTAAACCAATTCTGGCAGATTCAGCTTTCTGATGAAGAATTTTGATTAATTCTTTTCTTTTTTCTTCAGTTAAAGGTGGAATGGAGATTTTAATTAAATCACCGTCAACAATTGGAATTAGACCGAGGCTCGAAGTTTGAAAAGCTTTCTCAATGTTTTTCAAATTATTTTTATCCCAAGGCTGGATGATAATTGTCTTTCCTTCTAAAACAGAAATACTGGCTAATTGTTTAAGCATCATCTTGGTTCCATAGGCATCAACAATAAGATTTTCCACTAAGGTTGAATTAGCCCGCGAGATTCTTAAACCAGCAATTTCTTTTTTTAAAAATTCAATAACTTTTTGGAAATCGTTTTGATAAGAATCAATGATATTAGCCATATTCTTGAACTTTGGTTATTAATTTCTGGAATTTTGATTTTATTTGGAAGGTGGTTGATATGTGCCAAGATAAAGGATATTTGGATTATCTGGATTAGTGGTGAGATAAATTGGCTTTCGAGAAGTCGGTAAATTTTTCGTTATCCAAGTTTGTCCACCATTAGTTGATTTGTAAAAAGTCGTCTCAGTGGCGTAATAGATTTCATTAGGATTTTTCGGATTGGCAGTAAAAGACCAAATTTTTACCCGACCAGGTTGAGTCAATAATCTATAAGTTTGCCAGTTGGTCGCTCCTTCATCAGATCTAAGAAAACCAGCATCAGTAAGAATAAACAAAGCATCTTTTCTTGTCTCATCAAAGAAAGCATAATAGAAAACTGAAGCACCAGGAATTTTGTCTAATTCTTCAATTTTATTCCAATTCTTGCCTGAGTCAGTACTTCGATAAAGTCCAGAGGTCTGGGTAGCAAGATAAACAATATTTGGTTCTTTTGGATTAAAGAAAATGTCTTTGATATTTGTCTTTAAATCAGAAGAAATTCTCCAGTTAATTCCACCATCTTCGCTTTCAATTAATCGACCATCAGCCAGACCAGCAATGATTCTTTTTGAATTGAGTGGATCAACAGCTAAAGCATTGACAGCAACACCAGGAATATCAATATAGATGTTAGTCCAATTACGAGAGCAATCGGTACTTTTATAGATCCTATTGTTGATAGCAACATAGATGATATTTTTTGCCTTCGGATCAACAACTAAATCATTGATATAAGTTTTGGGAAGTTTTGAAACTTCTTGCCAAGAATTTGCTCCATCATAAGAAACATAAAGTCCAGATTCAGCTGCTCCCCAATAAAGAGTCTGGGAATCTTGTGGATCAAAAATGAGAAAATTAAGATTTAATTCGTTTAATTGCTTAAGGCCAGCCAAAGTTGGCATGGCCACTTTTTGTTGCCAGGTTTCGCCTTTATCATAAGAAACCCAAAGACCACCATCGCTTAAACCTTTAACAACTTTCTTTTGTTTGGCACAACCCTGACCAGTTAAAAGAATGGCTGATAAAATCATTAATCCAATTAAAATGATCTTTTTTGTTTTCATAAAACTTAATTAAATATTAATTACAAAGTTATCTAAAGCCAATCTTAAATTAATATTTTGATTGAGATAGAAATTGAAATTATCCAATTCTTTTTCTATTTGATAAATTTTCTCAAAAGAAAATTTCTCAGATAATTTTTTAATTTTTTCTTTGAAGATTAAATTAACAACTAATTCATCATTATTTGTTTTTAAAAGGATTATATCACGAATTAAATTTTTCCAACCAATAATAATTTTCCCAATCTCATTTTCTTTGGCTATCTCAGATACTATCATTAATCTTTTATTCAAATCACTAGTCATAATTTCTATTAATTTTTTTTGTCCCTCTAGATATTTTTCTAAAATTTTTTTATCTTTAACAAATTTAATAGCTTGGCCAGGACGACCAAAAGAAATAGCAGAAATCTCTTCGGCTTTTTTATCAGACAAGTGATATTCTTTTTTTAAATATTCCAAAATTTCCTTTTTAGGGACAAGAGAAAATTTCAAAAGTTGACAACGAGAAAGAATAGTTTTTGGAATTCCTCTAAGATTATTAGCCAATAAAATGATGAGACTTTTTTTAGGTGGCTCTTCAAGAATTTTCAAAAATGAATTAGCTGCTTCTGGTGTCATTTCTTCAGCATTAACTATTATAATCACTTTATATGAATCTGTAAAGCCGGCTAAAAAAATCTTTTTCTTTAAATCTCTGATTTGATCAATCGAGATATTATTTTTCCCCTCCTCTTTTTTTAACCAAATAACATCGGGGTGAATATCTTTTAAAAAATTCTGGCAATTTTGACATTTTAGACATGGCTTTTCTTTACCAGAACAGATTAAAGAAAGAGCAAAATATTTAGCCACGCTTTTTTTACCTAAATTTTCTGGACCATAAAAAAGATAAGCATGAGCAATCTTCTTATTAACAATATTTCTTTGAAGAAATTTGACAATGTTTTTATGTCCAATAATTGGCCAATTAAAAATCATAAAAATTAATATTTTATAAACTTTCTAAAACTTCTAAAGTTTTTTGAGCACATTTTTGCCAAGAAAAATTTTTAACGCATTCAAGACCAAAGGTAATCATTTTTTCTCGTAATACTTGATCTTCCAAAACTTTTTTTATTTTTCCAGCTAAAATTTCTGGTTCGTTCGGCGGAACTAAAATTACCCCTCCAACTAAATTTAACTCTTCATTCGTTCGGTATATTTCATAATCGTGATATTTACCGAAAATAATTTCTTTAAATGGTTCAATATCCGAAGCAATAACCGGACAGCCACAAGCCATTGCTTCAAGAAGTGGTAGACCAAATCCTTCATACAATGATGGAAAAACAAATAATTCTGCTTTGTTATATAAACAAGCTCGATCTTCTTCATTTTCTAAATAACCCAATTCGATTAAATTTTTAATTTTTAATTTCAAATTTTTAATCTCATTATAACCATAACCTTTTTTTCCAACCAAAACCAAAATTAGATTTTGCCATTTTTTATTATTAACTAGTAATCTATATGCCTCCAAAAGGCATTTGAGACCCTTTTTTATCTCTAATCTTCCAATGAACAAAAGATAAGGTTTCTGAACTTTATATTTTTTTAAAACTTGATTAACTTTTTCTTCATCTTTAATTGGCCTGAAAACTTTACTATTATAAGCTAAATGAATAACCTCAATTTTTTCCGACCGAGTACCATAAATTTCCATCAACTCTTTTTTTGTAAATTCGGTAGGAACAATTATTTTAGCCGCATGGCGAGAAGCAAAACGATAATTTTTCCGCAAATAGATCCGAGAAAACCAAGAATATGCTTCTGGATATCTTTCATAACCAAGATCATGAATTGTCATGACTGTTTTTTTTGGATAAAACAATGGCATAGTATGACTTGGAATAAATAAAATATCTGGTTTTTGTTTTAACATTTCCAAAGAAAGACGAATTTTTGTCCAAAGATATTTTGGTGGCCATCTTAAAATTTTTTCCTGCCAATTTCTTGGTAAAGACGCTAATTCACCTCTTAATGGTTTATCAGTATATAAAAAAAATTGATGTCTACTTGATTGAGTAATTTTTTTTAATTCTTCAATCAAATAATAGGAATACCATTCAACTCCAGTTTTAAATTTGCGATTAGCTCTTGAGGCATCAATACCAATAATCATTTCGAAATTATTTAAAAATAATTTTTCAAAATATTATTTTAATGCCATAATACTCTTTTTGTAACTCTCTAAATTCTCTAAGGCAATGCCTGTCCCTTTGACAACACAAAGTTGTGGTTCATCAGCAATATAACAAGAAACACCAGTTGCTTCACTTATTAATTTATCAATATTGCGAAGTAAAGCTGAGCCACCAGAAAGGACCATTCCTTTATCCATTACATCAGCTGCTAATTCTGGTGGTGTCATAGCCAAAACTGACTTAATAGCACCAATAATGGCTTCAAGTTCGCCTTTAATTGCTTCAGTAATATCATCAGAAGTAATAGTTAAATTCCTTGGCAAACCGGTAATCATATCTCGACCGCGAATCTGAGTAACTAATTTTTTCTCTAAAAATGTGGCAGCACCAATTTTTATTTTCACTTGTTCAGCTGTCTGTTCACCAATAGCCAAATTATATTTTTTCCTAATATAATCCATAATAGCAGCATCAAATTTATTTCCAGCCACTTTGAGACAAGTATTAGAAACAATACCACCTAAAGAAATAACAGCTACCTCAGTTGTTCCTCCGCCAATGTCAATAATCATATGACCAGAAGGAGAACCAATAGGGATATTGGCGCCAATAGCGGCAGCAATTGGTTCTTTTATAATATAGGCAGCTTTAGCGCCGGCAGCAATTGTTGCGTCAATTACTGCCCTTCTTTCTGTAGAGGTAATGCCAGCTGGTACTGCTACCATCACTTCAGGTTTAAAAAGACGAAATGAACCAAGGGCTTTATCAATAAAATATCTTAGCATTGACTCAGTAATTTTATAATCAGCAATTACTCCATTTTTCATTGGTTTTAAAGCAACAATAGTATCCGGTGTTCGACCAACCATTTCTTTGGCTTCATCGCCAACAGCCAGTACTTTTTTATCGATAGTTGAAATAGCTACCACCGATGGTTCGTTAATAACAATTCCTCGATTTGGTAAATAAACCAAAGTAGTAGCAGTACCTAAATCAATGCCAATTTTTTTTATAAAGAATGGCATATAAATTTTTATAATTTTGCCTAGAGAAAATATTTTTCAATTTTACAACAATTAAAGAACAAGTCAAGTTTTGATATATTTCCTGACTGCCAACCAGCTACTGATAACAGTTAAGAATATTGAAAAAAATAAAACACCAATGAATGAATAAATTATCTCTTTCTGATAGGAGAAAAATACTTGACTTTCTATTTCTAAAAAATTAATAATCTTTGGTAAAGCAAATTTAAAAATGGCAAAAAATATCAATAGATTAAAAAACCAGGCACAAATTCCATATAAAATATTTTCTATCACAAATGGTAGTCGAGTGAAAGAACTGGTAGCACCAATCAATCTCATAATTTTAATCTCATCTTCGCGGGTATAAATAGCTAATTGGATACTATTAAAAATAGCAATGATAGAAATAAAAGTAAAAATAGCAACGATACTTAAACCAGCCAGAGAAATTTTTTGCGAAATATTTTTGATGAGAGTAATAATTTTTTCATGTTCATAATATTCTTTTTCTTGGATAAATTTATCATAAGTCGGCTCAGCTATTTTTCTTAGAATCAAATGGTAAGATTCTAAAGAATTTGCCTTAAGAATAAAAATACCTCCTAAAGGATTTTCACCTAAAATTTCAAGAGATTTTAAGATTAACTCATCTTTTTTGTGCTTCTCTTTAAATCTGGCTAAAGACTCCTCTGGGCTGAGATAGACTATCTGTTTTATTTCTGGCCAGGTTGTAAGATGATCCCTAAATTCATCTATTTCCTTTTGAGTTAAATCATTTCTTAAATAAACAGTAATATCAATCCTACTTTGGAGATTATTAATAATGATTTTGCCAATAATATTAAGAAATAAAAGAAGATTGAGAGAAAAAAGACTAAAAGTAATAATGATGATGGTAATCAGAGAAAGGGTAAAATGACGAAAAAAACTTTTAAAAGCCCATTTAATTGAACGAAAAAATGTTATCATATTTATTTTATAAAACGTATCTTCCTTTTAATTGATCAGAAATAATTTGTCCTTGCTCAAGGATTATGACTCTACTTTGGAGATAATTAACAATTTCTCGATTATGAGTGACTAAAATAACGGTTGTACCCATTTCATTAATTTTTTTAAAAAGATCAATAATCTCTCGAGTATTAATTAAATCAACATTACCAGTTGGCTCATCAGCCGCTAAAATCTTTGGCCGATGAACAATAGCTCTAGCAATAACTACCCTTTGTTGTTCACCAATTGAAAGTTGTTCAGGAAATTTTTTAAATTTTTTTTCTAAGCCAACTATTTTCAAAACTTGAGGGACGATATTTTTTATAACTCTTCCTTTAACACCAGTAACTTCTAAAGCAAAAGCAACATTTTCATAAACAGTTTTATTATTAAGTAATTTAAAATCTTGAAAGACTACACC
>JBKBVX010000019.1:0-10405 GCA_046289355.1 Patescibacteria group bacterium | reverse complement strand
CATGGTCAACATGACCAATGGTACCAACATTTAAATGTGGCTTCGTTCTTTCAAATTTTTCTTTTTCCGCCATATTTTTTTACCTCATTTTCGTAAAACGCTGAAATTAATTACGTTTTACGAATTATTAAATGGTTGTTTAATTATAATTATAACAAAAATAATTTTAAAAAACAAACAAGTTATTCACAGGTAAAAATATCTTATTTTTTTATTCCTTTAATTATTTTTTCTTGAATATGTTGGGGTACTTCCTCATAATGAGAAAACTCCATAGTAAAAGAACCTCGACCTTCAGTCATGGAACGCAAATTAGTGGCATAACCAAACATCTCTGCTAAAGGAACTTCAGCATCAACAACTTTTACCTCCCCCCTTGTTTTAGTAGAAAAAATTTTAGCTCTTTTTGAATTTAAATCGCCAATAACTTCACCCAGAAATTTTTCTGGAACAATCACTTCTAATTTCATTATCGGCTCAAGAAGAGTTGGTTTAGCTATTTTCGCTCCTTCTTTAATGGCTCTTTGACCAGCAATTTTAAAGGCAAGTTCTGAAGAATCAACTTCATGAAAACTTCCATCATAAACTGCCACTTTTATATCAACCAGAGGATAGCCAGCTAAAACTCCTTCATTTAATGCCTCAATTACCCCTTTTTTAATGGCTGGGATATACTCTTTAGGAATAATGCCACCTTTAATTTCATCAACAAATTCGAAACCTTTTCCTCTTTCTAATGGCTCAAGACGTAACCAGCAATGTCCATATTGACCACGCCCACCTGATTGATGAATATATTTTCCCTCGGCTTTGACAGGAATAGTAATTGTCTCTTTATAAGCAACCTGCGGTTTACCAACATTAACCTCAAGACCAAATTCTCTTTTCATTCTCTCAACCATTATCTCTAAATGAAATTCACCCATCCCAGAAATAATTGTTTGCTGAGTTTCTTCATCAGTTTTAACTTTAAAAGTTGGATCCTCTTGGGTAAGTTTGGCTAAAACTAAACCCATTTTTTCTTGATCAGCTTTTGTTTTCGGTTCAATAGCCACAGAAATAACTGGTTCAGGGAAATTAATTTCTTCTAAAACAATAGGAGAATTTTCATCACAAAGAGTATGGCCAGTTAAAGTATTTTTTAAACCAACAGTGGCGGCAATTTCACCAGCATAGACTTCTTTAATTTCTTCTCGTTTATTAGCATGCATTCTTAAGATCCGACCAATTCTTTCTTTCTCACCAGTATTAACATTTAAGACATAAGAACCAGCCTTAAGAACTCCTGAATAAACTCGAAAATATGAAAGTGAACCAGCAAAAGGATCAGTTGCTACTTTAAAAACTAAAGCAGCTAAAGGTTGATTATCATCTGCTTTCCTAACAATTTTTTCTTTTGTTTTTGGATGAAAACCTTCAATAGGTTTAACATCGAGAGGGGAAGGTAAAAAATCACAAATTGCATCAAGTAAAGGCTGAATCCCTTTATTCTTAAGAGCTGAACCACATAAAACTGGAACAATTTTTGCTTCCACTGTTGCTTTCCTTAAAACCTGTTTTAGATCTTCGATTTTTATCTCTTCTCCTTCTAAATATTGATGCATTAATTTTTCATCATGTTCAACTATGGCTTCAATCAATTGATGGTAATATTTATTAAATTTTTCTTTTAAATTTTCGGGAATTTCCTCTTCTTTAATTTCTTTACCCATTTCATCTAAATAAATAATTGCTTTCTTTCTTAAAAGGTCAATTACTCCTTTAAAATCATCTTCAGCCCCAATTGGCAATTGAATAGGATAAGCATTTTTAGTTAATCTTTCATGAATACTAGCTAAAGAACTATAGAAATCAGCTCCTACTCTATCCATTTTATTAATAAAAGCAATAATTGGAACCTGAAATTTTTCAGCCTGATGCCAAACAGTTTCTGATTGTGGTTCAACTCCAGCCACACCATCAAAGACAACTATTGCTCCGTCTAGAACTCGGAGTGATCTTTGGACTTCGGCGGTAAAATCAATATGGCCTGGAGTATCAATGATGTTGATTCGGTAGTCTCGCCAAAAACAAGTGGTGGCGGCAGCAGTAATGGTTACTCCATGCTCTTTTTCTAATTCCATCCAGTCCATATCTGTTGTTCCATAATGAACTTCACCAATTTTGTGTTTCTTTCCAGTGTAATATAAAATTCGCTCGGTAACTGTTGTTTTACCAGCATCTATATGGGCAATAATTCCAATATTTCGTGTTTTCTCTAAAGAATATTCTCTCATTTTTTTTCTTATTAATGAATAAATTTAGCAAGATAGGCAAAAGCTTTATTTGCTTCAGCTTGTTTGTGAAGTTCCTCTTTTTTCTTTATCGCTAGTCCTTCATTTTTTGAAGCAGAAATAATTTCTTCGGCTAATTTCTCCTCCATTGGTTTTCCTTTCTTTTCTCGGGCAGCAGTAATTAACCAGCGGGAAGCTAAAGTAAATTTTCTTCTTTCATCAACTGGAACAGGAATCTGATAATTTGCTCCGCCAATTCGTCTTGCTTTTATCTCAACATCTGGGGAGGTATTCCTAATAGCTTGCTCAAATACTTCTAAAGGATTTAAATTAGTTTTTTGAGCAATTAGATCAAATGCCCGATAAACAATTCTTTGGGCCAATGTTTTCTTTCCTTTTCTCATCACATAATTAATAAATTTAGCGATCTTTTCGCTCTGATATTTTGGATCAGGTAAAATTTTTCTAATAGGTGCTCGTTTATGCCTCATATATTTTATGTTGATTTTTTCACCCCATATAAACTTCGACCTTGTTTTCTCCCTTCGACACCAGCCGCATCGTAAACACCTCGAACAATATGATATTTCACGCCAGGCAAATCTTTAACTCGACCACCCCTGACTAAAACAATGGAGTGTTCTTGTAAGTTATGGCCAATACCCGGAATATAGGCAGTGACCTCTTCACCTGAAGAAAGTCTGACCCGAGCAATTTTCCTTAAAGCTGAGTTTGGTTTTTTTGGTGTCATGGTAGTAACTTTTATACAAACTCCTCTTTTAAATGGACAACCTTTTGGTAATTCATATTTTCTTCTTTTTAAGATATTCAAAACCGTCTGCAAAGCTGGTGCCTTGCTTTTCTTCTTTATTTTTTTTCTACCTTTTCTTACCAATTGTGAGATAGTAGGAGACATATCTTTATTGGTTAAAGGATTTATGATTATAAAGATAAATTTTTATCTGTCAAGTTAAGAAAAAAACGGTGAACCAACAATTAAAATATAAATTTGGGAAATAAGCCAATAAATTAAGGGGAAACCAAAAAAGAGAAAGATCAAAACTAAGAGGAGACCTATTCTTTCTAAATTAAAAATATATCGTTTGAGAGAGGAAGGTAAAAGAGCAAAAAGAATTCTTGAACCATCAAGAGGTGGTAATGGTAATAAATTGAAAACAGCTAAAAGAATATTGGCGAAAACAATAATCGAAATAAAATTGGTAAAAGAAGAAGGAGGTAAAAAACGAACCATTAAACCAAAAATAAGAGCAATTAAAAAATTAGCTAATGGACCAGCCAAAGCAACTAAAGCAGAGCCATATTTTTGATTTTTAAATAAGTAAGGATTAATTGGAACTGGTTTGGCATAAGCAAAAAGAAATCGACCACCAGTGTAAAGAAAAAGAAGGAGAGGAATAAAAAGAGTACCAAAAGGATCAAGATGAGCTAATGGATTAAGAGTCAAACGTCCAGCATTTTTTGCTGTTGGATCACCCAATTGATTGGCTGTCCAAGCATGAGAGTATTCATGGATAATTGCTGAAGGAATAATAATAAAAAAGAAAAAAAATAAATTTGCCATATTTCAAATTAAATTTTTACTTGTCAAATTTTTAAGAATATGTTAAATTATTTTGGTATGGCTAAAGTTTGTCAAATTTGTCAAAGAAAAACAAAAATAAAAATTTCTCGTTCTTATTCTAACATTGCGACAAAAAAACGTCAATATCTTAATTTACAATGGAAGAAAATTAATGGAAAAAGAATAAGGATCTGTACAAAATGTTTAAAATTGTTAAAGAGGGGGAAACTTAAGTTACCAAAAAATTTTGGTAAAAAATAAGCCGGGGTATCGGATAACGGTAGTCCACACCCTTGGGGTGGGTGCAGCCTGGGTTCAACTCCCAGTACCCCGATAAGAAATAAAAAAGATTTATGCTCGAAGAAAAACGGCAAATTTTTGAAAAGGCAACAGAAAAGGCAAATAAATATCTTTCTCAAGTTCAAGTTCAACCAAATACAATTACCTTTCTTTCATTAATTGCCGCTCTTTTTTCTTTTGTCTTTTTAATCACCAATCATTTAATTTTAGCTTCTTTTTTCTTTATCTCGGCTGCCTTTTTAGATTGGCTTGATGGTCGAATTGCCAGAGTAACACAAAGGGTTAGTAAAATTGGCGCTTATCTAGATACAATTATTGATCGCTATGTCGAAGGAATAGTTCTTCTTGGTTTTTTGTTTTTACCTTTACCAAGATTTATTTTACCAGCTTCGGTTTGGATATTTCTTTCTTTATTTGGTGGGTTACTTACTACCTATTCAAAAGCAGCTCGAAAAGAAAAAGGACTTTCTACAAAAAATCCAAAATTCAGTTTGGCTGGTCGAGGTGAAAGAATAATTTTGATTATTCTTTCTATGATTTTGGGAATTTTCAATCTTTCTTTTACTACCTACCTTCTTTTTATTTTAGCCATTATTTCAAATCTTTCAGCTATCCAAAGAATATATCTAACTATTAAAAAATATCTTTAAAATTAAAGATTAAGAACTTCAACAAGTTGTTTAATCATTGAAACTACTACTGGGGCTGGAAGTAAACTATAAGAAGGTACACCTTGATCATCAGGAACGATCCAGGGGGTCTCATGAACCTCTACTTTTTGTTTTTCTTTATTGAAAGAGTAATGATAGATAGGTGTGATTTCATAATCGTCAATATATTTTTCTGCCACTTCGACTGGCACTGTATTCCTTAAGAAAATTTTCGGTATACCATATAAAGAAATAGCCTGAAGAATAATTTTGCCATCTTTCTCTAAACGATCCTTAATAAACTCAATTCCTAATTCATCTCCTTCTTTGGCTACCATTCTTGCTTTCTGACATTTAGGATTATCACAGATCAAATAAAATTCATCTTTTTTTTGATCATAACCAATTTCTTTTGTCGGTGAAAGCCAAAGATGTCTTGGTGTTTGACAAATTGGACAAATACGACGACCTTTTATTCTTTCGTCAATCACTGATTGTGGGACATCAATTAAAATAAAAATATCTGGATCATCTCGGTAATCAACAAGATCTCTAAAAAATAAAGAATAAGAAATTTGATCCATCTCTCGAGGAAAACCATCAATAAAAAGTGCTTTTCGACTTAATTGAGAAATTTCTCTTTTAATTAAAGCCAAAATAAATTCAGTGGAAAGAAGAGTTTGGGTACTCCGATTTTCTAATTCTTGAAGAGCTCTTTCGATAGGAATAAAACCTCGATAATTTCTTTTAAGAAATTCAATCAATTCTTCTTTTTTTTCTGGATTTTTATATTCTTCATGAACAGCCCGAACAACATCACCAACAGAAAAGTGGAAGGTATGTTCAGAATCAACTATTTCCATAAAAAGCTTAGAGTAAGTACCTTTGCCAGAATTTTTTTTCCCTAAAAGATAAGCAATAAAGGTATTTTTTTTCAGATATTCTCTTAATTTTTTAATCTCTACTCCAGCTTTCAATTCAAAATATTTTTTTCTTTCTTCTGGATCATTTAAATTAAATTTTTGATTTATTCCTTCAATTTTAGTTTTAAAAATTGGAAACTCCATATGGATTAATATCACAATTATTAAATTGACATTTTATCTGAATATTTTCTTTAAATCGGTTAATTTCAAAAATTATATCACCTAATTGATCAGTCCGCAAGATTTTTGCTCCAATTTTTTCTAAATTTCTTAAAACTCTTAAAGATGGATGACCAAATTTATTTTTGCCAACAGAGATAACAGCATAAATAGGTTTAACTTCTTTTAAAAATTCTAAACTTGTTGAATCCTTAGAGCCATGATGAGCAACTTTTAAAATTTCAGCCTTTAGATCTGTATCATTTTTAATCAATTCATCTTCTACTTTTTTTGTCGCATCACCAGTTAAAAGAATTTTAATCTTCCCGATTATTAATTTTAAAACTATTGAAGCTTCATTGTCATTTTTAAAACTTTGGCCACTTAAATTTTTAAGAGGATAAAGAATTTCTAATTGGCTATTTTCTAGAAAAAATTTTTTACCAATCCAAACAACTTCTTTTTTAATTTTCTTTTTTTCTATTTCTTCTAAAAACGCACTGTAGATTGAATCTGGATCTTTGACGCCATTATAAAAAACTTGTTCGACTTTATATCTTTTTAAAACCTCCACTAAACCAGTTAAATGATCAGGATCAGGATGGGTCAAAACCATTAAATCAATTCTCCTTTTATAAAAAGGAATATATCGATCAAGTTTATAGATAATATTTATATCTGGCCCACCATCAATTAAAATATTCTTTCCTTGTGGAGTTCTAATTAAAATTGCATCGCCTTGACCAACATTAAGGAAAATAATTTTAAAATTTTCTGATCTAATTGATTGTTCTGAAAAAAATAAAAAGTAAATTAAAAATCCAAGATTAACAAATAAAAGAATGACTGTTAGATAAATTAAAAAATTTCTTTTTAAGAATTTCATTTTTGATAATTCTTATTTTTTTGAATTTTAATAACAAAGAGAGTCAATAAAAGATAAAATAAAAGAACAAACCAAAAACTAATCTTTCCAAAATTAAAAGAAAAATAGGGAATAAAAGAAAGGCTTTTTGTTAAAAAAACTAAATAATGCAAAATCAGCCAAATTGGCCAAGCTAAAATTTGAGCTAAACCAAAATAAATTATAGCAGAAAAAATATAGAGAAAACCTAAACCCATTAAAATTGGCAAAATCGGCAAAACTAAAATATTGGCTAATGGAGCAATAAGAGAAAAATTACCAAAGTAAAAAAGAATAAGTGGCAAAGAGAATAAATAAGCACTACAAGTAGTAGCTAAATAATTTTGAATAAATTGCAGTTTTTCTGATAGAAGTTTTAGAAAATTAAAAATATGAAAAAAATAATCAGCCAGTAAGGTAATACCCAAAATAGCGGAAAAAGAAAGTTGAAAACCAAGATCACTTTTTAATAATTTTGGATTGAATAATAACATTAAAGCGGCAGTGAAAATAATCAAATTTAAGTTATAACTTCGCCGACCAATTTTCTCAGCCAATAGAACTGAAATACCCATTATTGCTGAACGAACAGCTGGGGCTGGCAAACCAACTAAAAGAATATAAAAAATCAAAACTAAAATAACAAAATAAAAAGCTTTTGATCTAGCCAAGGCTAAAAAATCAATAGCAAAATAAAGTAAAATGGTTGATAAAATAGCCACATGAAGACCGGAAATTGATAAAAGATGAGCAGTACCTGTTAAAGCAAACCAATTTCTTACTTCTAGAGGTATTTCTCTACTAATGCCTAAAAGGATAGTTGATAAAATTGAACCTTCTGGTTCAGTCAATGTTTTTTCAATGGTTGTTTTAATTTTGTTTCGAACTAAAAAAATTATTTTTTTCAAAAAACTGCCTTTCCCTTTTTCTAAAATTTTTATTTTTTTAGGCAAACAGGTTGAATAAATATTTCTTTTAGCTAAATATTCATGATAGGCGAAGCCAGAAATTTGGGTTGGTTGATATAAATAGCAAGAAATTTGCAATTTATCGCCATACTGATACTCAATATAAAGAGGGGCATAAACTAAAACTTTGCCACTGACTTTTCTTTCTTCTGGAATTAGTTTTTCTGATTTTAAAATAATTTCAGTTTTATTTATCTTTCTATCAATATCAATAACTATTCCTTGAATTTCAACTTTTTGATTGTTATAAAATTGAATTTTGTTTGGTTTAACTTTTGGCCAACTTAAATTATAACGAACAATCCCAAAAATAATAAAAATAAAAATCAGATTTAAAATTCTGATTTTTTTATTTTGCCAGCCAAAAAATAAAAATATTCCGCTGATCAAAAAGGCTATATAACAGATAAAAAAATCGATCTTTATAAAAGATGCTAAACCGATGCCAAAAATAAAGGCCAAAAGGAGAAATAAAAAGATTTTATATTTTGGCATAAACTCATCCAATCTATAGGTATATATCTCGATCGAGAAATATGCCGAACAACTTAATCAAAGAGTTATTATAATTTCTTAATTAAAATTATTCCTATTAAAGAACCGACTAAAGTGCCTAAAAGATTAGTCCATAAATCATTAAAAGAAGGATCTATATAGATTCCTTCAGCAATATATTCATGAAAAATATTGAAAAATAAGCCAATAAATAGAACTAAAAAAACATTAAGGCGGAAAAAAAGTAAAAGAATAATCGCGAAAATCAAAAAGGCAAAAAAATGAAGAATGTTAAAAAAGACATTTGATGGCGGAACATCAAGATAAAGAAATTCTTTTAAATTTCTAAAATTTTTAGCAGGAGGCGGACTAAGCCAGAATTGAAAAAAATGAGAAAAATTATAAACAATTCTTGGCCAACCATATCGTTGATATAAAAGTTGTTCTTCGCCTTTTGTTAATGGATAAAAATATGGATAACCAATTTTCTTTCGTGAAATTTCATCAATTTTTCCAATAATAAAAAAGTCAATCAATAAAAGAAAAATGAGAAAAAGGAAAATTAATTTTTTTGAATCTAAAAACTCCATTATTTTTTCTTAAGCCAAGCCTCAATAAATCTATCTAAATTCCCGTCTAAAACTTTTTGTGGATCATTTTCTTTATAATTTGTTCGATGATCTTTAACCATTTTATAAGGATGTAAAACATAAGAGCGAATTTGATAACCCCAAGAAGCAGGTAAAATCTTACCACGAATTCTTTCTTTTTCTTCTTCTTTTTTTGCTTGGGCAAATTGATACAATTTCGATTTTAAAATCTTTAATGCTCGCTCTTTGTTTTGATATTGTGAACGTTCAGCCTGACAAGAAACAGTAATTTTTGTTGGTAAATGAGTAATTCTAACAGCGGTTTCTACTTTCTGGACATTTTGACCACCTTTAGTCGAGGCACGAAAAGTTTCAATTTTTAAATCTTTTTCTTTAATTTCAATTTTTGGATCAGGAATTTCTGGTAAAACATCAACTAAAGCAAAAGATGTATGACGCATTTTTTCTGCATCAAAGGGAGAAATCCTTACTAAACGATGAACCCCAGACTCTGATTTTAAAAAACCATAAGCATAAGGACCAACAATTTCCAATGTCGCGCTTTTAATCCCAGCTTCACTTCCTTTTGATTCGTCAATTAAAAAAACTTTCCATTTTTTCTTTTCGGCAAATCTTTGATACATCCTTAAAAGCATCTCTGTCCAATCCTGGGCATCTGTTCCACCAGCTCCAGCATGAAGAGATAAAATAGCATTGTTCTTATCGTATTCGCCAGTTAAAAATTGAATTAAATTTTCCATAATTTTTAATTTTATCATAAAATTTCAATCCTGTGGATAACTTTACTTGACAATAACTTTTAAAAGGTTAATATTTTTTTATCTTATGAGTGGTTATCAAAAATTAAATAATCTTATTATTATTGGCCGGGACGGCTGATAGGTTTTGCTTTTAAAGCAAATCAATCAGCCGTCAAAAGCGGCTGATTTTTTTATTTTAAATTTAAAAAAATTAAAAAGGAGGAAACAATGAATGGAAAAAACAATAAAAAATGTTTTTTCTGCAGAGAAGAACTACAATCAGATGATGATATTGTCATAGTCCTCATCCACGATCCACTTTCTAGATTCTCTGAAATACCATATTGTGAAGATTGTTTTAACTGTCTTTCACATCTCTATCCAAATTTTACAAGGTTCCATATCAAGAATAAGGAGGAAAAAAAAGAAAAGTGAAATTAAAGCTCGGGGTGGTTCCTGATAGAGGGGTTAAGAGCGCTCCAATCTAAAAAGGCTCCATTGTAATTTAGGGCTCAATCTTTCCCTTCTACAGGACCTCCCGAGCCCTTCCCTTCTAATCCAGCGTGTTAACACATTAAGACAAAATTATTAAAATAAAAAATTGGAAATTCTATTGTTATTCCTTATATTCTCCTAAGACTACTTTTATTATTTTTTCTTTACCTTTACTCAAAACTTTTAGGGTTACCTCATCGCCTGGTTTAAATTTTCGAATCATTTTGGCTAAAGAATTTTCTTGAGTTATTTTTTGACCATTTAATTCTAAAATAATGTCATTTTCAACTAATCCAGCTTTA
>JBKBVX010000018.1:0-10954 GCA_046289355.1 Patescibacteria group bacterium | reverse complement strand
CAAAGCTACTCCCGTTATTAAAACACCGGTTATTAATAAACATAAACATCGGTTGAGAAAGGAGGTGAAATATGGTGACAATAGAGAGATTAGAAAAATTGGTAAAATACCTCCCTTTTCCTTTAGGAATGTGGCTGACAAGGATGGTAACGAAAGAAAAGTTTTTCTTACTCGATGAGATATATAATCCTTTCTCTTGTTCCGTAGAAAAAAGGTTGCTTCTTCTACTTCCAGGAAAAGGATGTGCTTGGTACAAGAAAAGTGGCGGTTGCACGATGTGCGGATTCGCAAAACGGTTAAAAGAGATACATAAAAAATGGAATCTCACCGCCCAAGATTTAATTAATATCACTAAAATAGCCCTAACTCTAACTTACAAACAACCTAAGTCACTTTGGATCTACAATGGTGGTAGTTTCTTAAATCCTGATGAAATTCCCCGCGAAGTCCAAATAAAAATCGCTAAGATGGTTAAAAACCATCCAACTCTAACTTCTCTTTTTGTTGAATCTAGGCCTGAGTTTATTGATGAGAAAACTATCATACCTCTTCTAAGGGAAATATCTCCTAAAATTCTCGAAATCGGAATTGGGCTAGAGGCTGTCACCGAAAGAGTTCGGAATATCTATATTCATAAAGGGACCTCTCTGATGGAGTACGAACGAGCTGTAGAATATATAAAAAAGTTGGGTGGTAAAGTGCTTACTTACGTTTTATTGAAACCACTGGGTCTTTCAGAAAAAGAAGCAATTGAAGAAGTGGTGAAAACAATAGAATATGCTTTCTCGGTTGGAAGTGATGAGATATCCCTTTCCTGTGCCTTTATCCAACAAGGAACAGTTATGGAGAAGTTTTACCGCGAAGGAAAATATCGTCCGCCATGGCTTTGGAGTATTATCGAGGTAATAAAAAGAACAGTTTATTTAGGACCAGTGCGAATTGGCTCATTTGAAGACGAACCCCCACCGATCGCTATTCCACATAACTGTGGGAAATGTGATAAGGAATTTCTTTTAGCGATTAACCACTACAATCTAAATCGAAATCCCGAAATTTTTGAAAAATTATCCTGTACCTGTAGAGAGGTATGGGAGAAAGAAAAATAAGCCCCAATCAAAAAATTTTTGATTGGGGCCTTCTTTTTATAAATTAAAAGAAAATATTCTCGATATTACTAAGACAATTTTTAAATTCTGTAGAAGCAATAATTTTCAATCCTTTTTTTTCAACTTTTTGATATCTTTTAGGTAGAATAGTAATAATTTTCTTGGCTACAAAATTTTTTTTATAATCTTTGCTAAGACATTTCAATTCCTCTGAACGAGTTTCTATAAAACCTAATCTTTTTAAATACCAGATAGCAATCAGTAAAGAACAGGGAATCTTTTTATTCTTTTTTATGTATTTTGTATATTCTTTATAGAGACGAGGAGACATCTTTTCTAGAAGGAGATTGGAATATGGTACAAGTTTAGATTCAAAACCGATAAAGTCAGGTTTGGCTCCTAATCTTTCTAAATTAGCAATAAATTCTTTAACATCTAAAATTTGTCTTTTTGGATTATAATCGTCAATTAAGACAGTTAAAGCATAACTCTTTTTTTCTTGTTTTAATTTCCTGACAATATTATGTAATATTTGAATAGCCTCTCTGTGAGAAGGACCAAATTCTTCATCAACGTAAATATGAGCATATTCGATGTTGTAATCTGTTTTTCTATCTTTTATTTTTTGCATATATTATGCTATAATTATAACAAGGAATAATAAATTATGGCAAGTCTTATTTTTACCACACTAACAATAATTTTCGCCTTTACTCTCGGTTTTATTGTTTATCGTAAGAATCCAAAAGGTAAAATTAATAGGCTCTTTATTCTGTTAGTAATTTTACTTATCATTTGGGCAATAAGTAACTTTTTAGAAAATGAACCGCTGGATTATAATTTAAATATTTTATTTCTTAAGATAGACTTCGCCTCAGCTTCTCTAATCGCCTATTATTGGTTACTTTTTTGCCTTCATTTTCCATTATCAGATAAACCATTATCTAAGATTAGTGAGATAATATTTTTTTTACCAGCCATCTTCTTTACTTTAGTTTCATTTACAGATCTAATAGTTAAAGATATTACCTTTTATGGAAATGCAATACATTTTAATCATAGTGTCCTATACGTTTATTATAGCATATATATAGTAGGCTATATAATTGTTGGAGGAATAGGTACTCTTATTGCAAAATACAGAAGTTTGTTTGGAATTCAAAAACTCCAAGTTTTATATGTTATTTCAGGACTTTTAATTTCCTTATCCATTGCCGTGGTATTAAATCTTTTTTTACAGAATATAGTCTCACCGGCAATCTCTAGAATAGGAATTTATGGAGGCATTTTTTTTATTAGTTTTACTGCCTACGCCATAATTCGTTATCGTCTGATGGATATCCGGATTGTTGTCAGAAACGTCACGGTTTATGGTGTTTCTTTGATTGTCTCGGTTGGTGCTTCATTACTTTCCATGTTCTTGGCTTCCCGTTATTTATCTTTTTATATCTCTTCACCATTTATTGGTTCAGTTATTCTTGTTTTTGGTATTATCATCTTCCAATTGGTCAAAGAAAAATTTGCTCGATTTGCCAATAAATATCTTTTTTATCCTCTTTATTCTTTTGAGAAAACTATTGAAGATCTTTCCAAAAAACTTTCTAGTTTCATTGACTTGCCACGATTAATTTTTTTAACCACTGATACTTTGAAAGAAGTGATGAAACTAGATAATATTGCCTTGATTCTAAGAAAATTAGAACCACCTCGAGGCCAATTAGAAATCTTGGGTCTAAAAGAAAAGGAAGAAGAGAAAGGAGATGCTTTTTATTTAGCGAAAAATATTGGTTTCAAAGAGGAAGAAGTTTCTTTGTTGATAAAAAACAAATTTTTAATTCATTATTTAGAAAAAGATAAAAAACCATTAGTTTATGATGAATTGGAATATTTAGCTCAAGAAGTAAAAGATGAACACCTGAAAAAGAAATTTTTGGCGATAAAAAAATATATGGAGAAAATGAAGGCAGGTTTATATCTTCCCCTTTCAATAGAAGAAAGGTTGGTTGGTATTTTTGTTTTAGGTAAAAAAGTTTCTGGTGATGCCTATTCAATTCAAGACCTTCGCCTTTTAGAGACCCTTTCTTCTCAAATTGCTGTTGCTGTTAATAATGCCCAACTTTATGAGCAGATGCAGATTTTTAATCAGATTTTAAGAGCAAAAGTGATTAAGGCAACTAAAGAACTTTTCCAAGCTTATAAAGAACTAAAAAAATTGGATGAATCAAAAACAGAATTTTTATCTCTCGCTTCTCATCAATTGCGGACACCTTTATCAGCTATGAAAGGTTATCTTTCAATGATTTTGGAAGGAGATTATGGAAAACTTCAACCAGAAACTGAAGCAGCAATAAGAGATGTTTATCAAAGTAATGAGCGATTAATTAATTTGGTTAACGATTTATTAAATGTGACAAGAATTGAGGCGGGCCAATTAGAATATCATCCAGTAATAAGTGATTTAGAAGAGGTAATTAAAAAAACTATGGCCCAATTAAAATTAGCTGCTGAAAAAAAGAATTTGAATTTAGAATATCTTGGCGAAAAAATACCAGAATTTTCTTTTGATCCGGAAAAAATCAGAGAAGTTTTAACTAATTTGATTGATAATGCTATTAAATATACTGAGAAAGGAGGGGTAACAATCAAAACAAAAATGGAAGGAAAAAATGTTAGAGTTGAAATAAAAGATACTGGTATTGGTATCTCACCAGAAAAAATGAGTTCACTTTTTCAATGGTTTTCAAGAGGGAGAGGTGCTTATCGACTGGAAACAGGCGGTTTTGGCTTAGGATTATACATTGCCAAAAAAATTGTTGAAAAAGCAGGTGGCAAAATTTGGGCAGAATCAGAAGGAGAAGGAAAAGGAGCAACGTTTATTTTCACACTACCATTTAAATAATTAGAAAAATTCACTTGTCTGTATTTCTAATCTAATATATAATTTAATATATGACTAATAAAAAGGCAAAGATCTTAATCGCTGAAGATGAGGAGATTTTGCGTCGAATGTATGCAACAAAATTTAGAGCTGAAGGGTTTGAAGTATTTGAGACAGCCAATGGTGTTGAAACTTTAGAAATGGCTAAAAAAATCAAACCAGAGATTATTCTTTTAGACATTATTATGCCTCTGGCAGATGGTTTTAGTGTCTTAAAAAAAATAAAAGAAGACAAAACATTAAAAGATATTCCAGTAATTCTCTTAACTAATCTGGCGCAAAATAATGATATCAAAGAAGGTCTAAAAATAGGCGCTATTGATTATTTAGTAAAAACCGAATTTACGCCATCTCAAGTGGTAGAAAAAGTCAAAAAAATTCTTAAATTATAATCTATGGCACTTAAAGAAGAGCAATTTAAAAAGATTGTTATTGAAAATGGAATTCTTTTACCTGACGAATGTGAAAAATTAATCGCTGAAGCAAAATTACACAAAATCTCGCCAGAGGAATATTTAGTCTCTAAAGGTGTAATTAGCGAGGAACTTCTTTATCAAACTATCGCCTCTTCTTTTAAAATCCCATTTATCAATCTCAAAGGTAAAATTATTCCTAAAGAAGTTCTTTTTTTAATTCCTGAAGAAATTGCCAGAAATCATTCACTAGTTATTTTTGAAAAAGAAAAAAATGAATTGAAAATCGCTACTGTCAATATAGAAAATTTAGATAACCTTCAGATCATTGAATTCATCAAAAGAAAAACAGGTTTAGAAAATAAAATCTATCTTACTACTCCTTCTAGTTTAGAATCGGCTCTCAAACAATATTCAAAAGATTTTGAGACAGAAATTAAAAAAATTTTGAGTGATAGCCGGACAGAAATTTTAACTAAGAGAGAGGGTGAGGAGGTAGCTAAATTGCCTTCGATTATAAAAATTGTTAATACAATTTTAGAATATGCCATCTCAAAAAATGCTTCCGATATCCATCTTGAACCACAAGAAGATAAAATGGTTGTCCGCTACCGCATTGATGGAATCTTAAGAGAAGTAATGACTTTACCAAAAAGTGTTGAACCTGGGATAGTGGCCAGGATAAAAATTTTGTCTAATCTTAAAATCGATGAACACCAGATTCCTCAAGATGGTCGTTTTAAAATTTCTTCGCCTGGTTATGAGGTCAGTTTAAGGGTTTCAGTTTTTCCTGTTTTTGATGGTGAAAAAATTGTTTTACGAGTTTTAAAAGAAAAGGGTGCCATCATCACTTTGGAAAAATTAGGATTCTTACCTAAACAATTAGAAATTGTCAAAAGAAACATCAAAAGACCTTATGGAATGATCCTTGTCACTGGTCCAACTGGTTCAGGTAAAACCACAACTCTTTATGCCATTCTCAATATTCTTAATGTACCTGGTGTAAATATCACCACTATTGAAGATCCAATTGAATATCGGATTCCTGGCATCAATCAAAGTCAGGTTAAACCAAAGCTTGGCTTTACTTTTGCTACTGGACTAAGATCAATTTTAAGACAAAATCCTGATATTATTATGGTTGGTGAAATCAGGGATGAAGAAACAGCAGGTATTGCCATCAATGCAGCTATGACTGGCCATCTTGTTCTTTCTACTTTACATACCAATGATGCAGCTGGCGCCTTACCAAGATTGCTTGATATGGGCGTTTTGCCTTATTTAATTGGTTCAACAGTCAATTTAATTATTGCCCAGCGATTAGTAAGAAAGATTTGTAAAAAATGTATTCAAAGTTATGTCTTAAATAAAGAACTTATCACACAAATTGAAAGAGAATTGAATATTAATTTTAATAATCTGATTGAAGTTTTGAAAAGAGAAAAAATGATTGGCAAAGATGAAGATATCGAATCTTTAAGATTTTATCGTGGTAAAGGTTGTAAAGAATGTGATAATTCTGGTTATAAAGGAAGAATAGGTATTTTTGAAGTTTTAGAGGTTTCTAAAGAAATTGCTAAATTGATTAACAAAAGGGCAACAGCCGAAGAAATAAAACAACAAGCCATCAAAGAAGGAATGCTAACCTTACTTGAAGATGGATTTATTAAAGCAAAAAATGGTATTACCACCATTGAGGAAGTTTTAAGAGTTTCTAAAGAGTAAATAAAAGATCTTTTAAATCTATGAAGTCATCTTTAAAATCTATTTCTTTTAAAGAAAAATTAAATAAATTTTTTACTTTTAAACAAAAAATCAGCGTAGATGAAAAGATATTTTTCGCCAAAAATCTGGTCGTCATGATTAAAGCTGGAGTTCCTATTTCTCAGGCTGTTGGTGTCTTAGCCCAACAAACAAAAAATAAAAGATTTAAATCTATTCTTTTAAAAATTAAAGAGAATGTTGAATCAGGTCTGCTTTTTTCTCAAGCACTTGCTTCTTATCCAGAAATTTTTAGCGAAATATTTATTAATATGGTCGAAGCTGGAGAAAAAAGTGGCCAGTTGGAAAAGGTTTTAGAAGAAATAGCTAACCAGATGAAAAAAAATAGAACCTTTTCTTCAAAATTAAAAAGAGCTCTTACCTATCCAATTTTTGTTATTTGTGTCATGATCCTTATTGGTATTTTCTCTTTGATTTTTATCATTCCAAAAATAACATCTATTTTTTCAGAGATGGAAATTGAATTGCCACTGCCGACAAAAATTCTTATAGCTACAAGTAATTTTCTTACTCGACGTGGCTATATTCTTTTAATTTTTATTGCTCTTATTATCTATTGTTTCCACAGAATAATGAAAACTGAAAAAGGAAAATATTTTTTTCATTCACTTTTTTTGAAATTGCCTATTGTTGGAATCCTTTTAAAGAAAATAAATCTCATCAAATTTTCACGCAATTTTACTTCTCTTTTAGCCAGCGGTATTCCTTTAGTCCAAACTTTTGAAATCACTGCTCGAGTTTTAAATAATGTCCTTTATCAAAAAGTAGTTTTATCTTTAGCCAAAGAAACAGCTCGGGGAGTAACCATCTCTCAGGTCTTAAAAAATTATTCAGACCTTTTTCCTTTGGTTTTTACCCAAATGATTGAAATTGGTGAAAAGACAGGTACTTTAGAAAATATCTTAGATGATATTACTCACTTTTATGAAGAGGATATCGATGAGATGTTGAGTAATTTTTCTTCTATTGTTGAGCCACTTCTTATTGTCATTATTGGAATTGGGGTGGCAATTATGGCCTTAGCCATTATTACGCCAATGTACACATTAGCTGGTAAAATATAATCATTAGGGAAGCGATCTTTATGAAAAAAGGGTTGACATTAGTTGAATTAATAGTCAGTATCTTTCTTTTTATCATCATTGGTTTTGGTATTTGGCAGGCCTATAGTTATGTCTCTAACTTGGTGAGAATAGCAAGGATCAAAACAACAGCTATTGCTTTGGCTAATGAACAGATAGAAATTGTAAGAAATTTACCTTATGATGACGTTGGAACTATCCATGGAATTCCACAAGGTAAACTCCCAGATATACAACAAATTACCAGAGATGGAATTGTTTTTACTGTCGAGATTAAAATCACCAATATTGATGACCCATTTGATGGAGAATTTCCTAATGATTCTTCACCAGCTGACTATAAATTAGTTGAGGTAAAGATCTCTTGTCCTGGTTATCGAAATTTTTCCCCTTTGAAAGTAACAACAACAGTTGCACCAAAAAGCTTAGAAGCTATGACAAATGATGGTGCTCTTTTTATTGAAGTCCTTAATGCTAATGGCCAGCCAGTTGCTGAGGCTAATGTTCATATCGAAAATAACCAAAGAACACCTCCTATTATCATCAATGATACAACTAATGATGATGGTTGGCTAAAAATTATTGGTGCGCCACCTGGTTTTGAGGCTTATGAGATCACAGTAACAAAACCTGGTTATTCAACTGAAAGAACATATAAACCAGGTGAACCAAACAATCCCAATCCTATTAAACCTCATGCTACTGTTGTTGCTGGTCAAATAACGCAAATAACTTTTATTATCGATAAGGTCAGCACCTTAAATGTTTACTCAATTAATCAATATTGTTCGCGAGTAGGCAATGTTGATTTCCATCTCCAAGGGGCTAAATTAATTGGTACTGATCCTGATGTTTATAAATATAGCCAAGATCATGTAACTAATAGTAATGGAGAAAAAATTTTAAATGACCTTGAATGGGACAATTATTCGATTGATGTTACTGATACTGATTATGCCCTGGCTGGAACAATGCCAATTTCTCCTTTTATTCTTAATCCTGATACAATCCTTGATTTCTTTATTGTTGTAAGACAACTCCAACCTAAAGCTATTTTAGTAAAAGTTAAAGATGCTTCAACACTTTTACCTCTTTCTGGCGCTACTGTCAGGATGCAGAAACCTGGTTGGGATAGAAGTTTATTAACTGGTCGAGGTTATCTTAGACAAACTGACTGGCGTGGTGGTCCAGGACAAGAGAACTTTATTGATGAAACCAAATATTGGTCACAAGACGGAAATATAAATGATAGTGGCGGAGAAATAAAATTAGTCAAAATTGGCAATAATTATCAACCAAGTGGCTGGCTTATTTCTTCAACTTTTGATACTGGCGCCTCAAGTAATTTTTATAATATTTTATGGGAACCATTAGATCAACCACCTCAAACAGAAGTTAAATTCCAAATTGCTACTAGTCCAACTAATCCACCAGAATCTTGGAATTTTTTAGGACCGGATGGCACACCAAATACCTATTATACTTTAGCTAATACCAATATTTATTCAGGTCATAATGGTGATCGTTACCTGCGCTATAAAGTTTTTCTTTCCACTAATAATCGATCGGTTACGCCAATTGTTTCTGATATTGCTATAACTTTTTCTTCAGTTTGCATTCCTTCTGGTCAAGCTTTTTTCTATGGTTTACCAGCAGCTAATATCTGGACTTTAACTGTTTCAAAAGAAGGTTATCAAACTTATACTGAAGAAAATATTGATATTACTAAAGATTGGCAAGAAAAAGAGGTTCTCCTTAATCCAGAATAAAATTTAATTTTATGAAAAAAATTGCTTTCACAACTATTGAAGCTATTGTTGTTATTGGTATTTTAGCCTTACTTAGTGTCATTATCCTTGGTTGGCAGAGTGATATTTTTTCCCTTAATACTCTTTTCAGTAAGAGACTCTCAACTCAAGAGGAAATTCGTAAAACAATTAAAAATTTTATCGCTGAAGTAAGGAGCGCCCAGCCTTCAAGTTTAGGCAGTTATCCAATTGAGGAAGCAAAAAAAGATTCTTTTATTTTTTATAGTAATATTGATAGCGATAATCTGATTGAAAGAATCCGTTATTTCTTAGATGGCAAAATATTAAAAAAGGGAATCATTAAACCAACTGGTCAACCTTTGAGATACGATCCAAACAATGAAATCATAACTGAGGTTACTCATAATTTAATTAATCCTAATAATGAAATTTTCCACTACTATGATGAAAACTATGATGGAACTGGTAATCCCCTGCCTCAGCCAGTTGATATTTTAGCAATCCGATTGGTAAAAATAACAATCATTGTTGATGAAGATATTAATCGACCACCAGGACCAATTAGTGGAACTAGTCAAGTGACAATTAGAAATTTAAAAACTAATTTATGAAAAGAGGTCAAATTTTAATAATAATTATTGTTCTTATTTTTATTGGAATTATTCTTATAACAGGTCTTTTAAGTTGGGCAGTTATTTCTCAAAAAGTTTCACAAAAAAATGTTTTAAGAGAAAAAGCATTTCACATTGCTGAAGCAGGTAATGAATATTATCGCTGGCATTTAGCTCATGCTCCTCAAGACTATCAGGATGGACAAAATTGGTGTTGCTCTAATCCACCTTGCTCTTGGTGTGGTCCTTATGTTCATGACTATAAAGATGGGAAAGGAAAAATAATTGGTCAATTTATTTTAAGAATTAAACCACCGCCAATTGGTTCAACAATTGTGACTGTCAATTCAACTGGAAAAGTAATTGGTGAACCTTTTATAAAAAGAATAATTGAAACAAAACTAGCTATCTCTTCTTGGGCTAAATATGCAGTGGCAGCTAATGATAAAATGAGATTTGGCGAAGGAACAACAGTTTATGGAGAAATCCATTCCAATGATGGTATTCGTTTTGATGGAGTTGCTTACAATGTTGTTAAAAGTGCTAAAACAACCTATGTTGACCCAGATGATGGTCAGACAGAGTGGGCTGTTCATACTCATATCCCGCCTCGTGATCCATTTCCTCCCAATCCCTTGCCAAATCGACCTGATATCTTTAAAGCAGGTCGCCAAATTTCTGTCCCAGCTATTGATTTTGCTAGCATCAGTGGTAATTTAGCTGAAATAAAGGCTAAGGCCCAAGAAAATGGATATTATTTCCCTCCTTCTGGCTATTTAGGTTATCACATTGTTTTAAAAACTAATGATGTTTTCGATATTTACCGAGTTACTTCTTTAATGCCATATTCTAGTGGATGTCGGGCCAATCAAGATGGTTGGGGAACTTGGAGTATCAAAAATGAAACACTTATTCCACCAGCTAATCGTCCTTTTCCAAATAATGGTCTTATCTTTGTTGAAGACAATCTTTGGATTGATGGTCAAATTAATACCGCTCGTTTAACTATTGCTTCAGCAAAATTTCCTGAGAATCCATCGACTAATACAAGTATTACCATTAACAATGATCTCCTTTATACAAATTATGATGGTCAAGATGTAATTGGTTTAATTGCTCAGAAAAATATTAATGTTGGACTTTATAGTGAGAATGATCTTCAAATTGATGCAGCTCTTATTGCTAAAAATGGTCGGGTTGGTCGCTATTATTACAATTCCTCTTGTGGAAGTAACTATATCCGTGAAAAGATT
>JBKBVX010000017.1:0-12105 GCA_046289355.1 Patescibacteria group bacterium | reverse complement strand
AATCAATTCTTCATTCTGTTTAATAATTATAAAAACGGGAAAAAGGGCTGTTTTTACACAGCCCTTCCTAAGATTTTTAGTGCTTCTTCTAATTTCTCATTAGGAATGGGGTCACTTTGAAAATGAGTGAGTCTGAAGATTTCTGTAATTTCCTCTTTACTAATTTTCTTTTTACTTCCCATCTTGACTGCGGCATATCTTATTACAAAGGGGGGGTATATAGGTATCTTCCGGATATCCTCTAGAGAAAGAGATTTGGGATGAGAAAAAAGATTTTCTATCGGATTTATAATCTCCAACAGAGAGGGATACCATTCAATGATCATCTCTTTGGAAATTTCGAAAAACTCTGGTTTTAGTTTTCCTAAATGGATCAATATGGTAAATAATACTCCAGGAACTGTATAATGGCGGAATATTCCCGCATTATACACCTCCTCTTCTTGAGGATCAGGATACTCTAAGAGAAATTTTCCATTTTCATTATATTTTGGTGGGAAGAAATCGGCGTAACAAAGAACTCTTTTGAAAAAAACGAAGTTCCGTGGGACTGCATCTATCCCTACTCCCGGAAAATCGGTTTTTATTAAGGGGTAGATGGTTTTGATCAACAATTCTACTAGTTTTTCGAATTCTTTTTGCTCTTGTACTTCGCTGAGGATGTCTTCTAAATCTCTACCGGCAGATTGTATTTCGATAAGAGAATTGGAAGGAATTTTTATCCGAGAAAGAATGCTACGTATGTCTTCTAAATCTATGCCGGGTTGTATTTTGACAAGAGAATTGAGAAAATTGGAAGAAATTTCCATCTCAGAAGGAATGCATCGAATCCCAAATCCCCGAAGTAGGCCTTTGTATTTCTTTATCTTCTTTATCATCTCTTCAATTTCACCAAGATTTGGAATTTCTAAAATTTTAACAACTCTTCCTCCTATTTGATACACTTTTCTATTAAAACTATTTAGTTGTTTTATCATTTTAACCTCCTTTTTATTAATTTTTTTATTATTTTTACTTCTTATTAAATTTTTTTAAAACTTCTTCATAAATTTCTGGGGTGGAAAGATCATACCAATCACCTTCAAAAGGATAGCCAAAAAGTTTTTTCTCATGAGCCAAAATAGGAAAAACATCTTTCTCTAAACGCTCCGAAGTTTTTTTAATGTATTTAAAAATTTCTGGCTGACAAACAAAAATTCCTGCATTAACTAAATGGGAGTGGAATTTTTTTTCTTTTGGCTTTTCTAAAAAATTAGTGATTAAATCGCCACGCATTTCAGCTACTCCCCAATCGGATGGTTCGCTAACAGAAGCCAAGGCCATTGTTACTATTCCTTTATGCGAAAAATGAAAATTTAATAGGTCTTGATAATCAATTATAGTTAAAACATCTCCATAAATAACTAAAAAAGTTTCTTTTTTAAAAATTTGTTCTGCCTGTTTAACTGGCTGAGCAGTACCAAGAATTTTTCCTTCCTGAAAAAGATAAGAAATATTTAAACCAAATTTTTTCCCATCTTTAAAATACTCTTTAATTTTTCGACCAAGATGACCAATAGAAATAACAATTTCTGAAAAATTATATTTTTTTAGATTCTCAAGAGTATATTCTAAAAGTGGTTTCCCTTTAATTGGAATCAAAACTTTTGGTATTTCATAACTGAAAGGTCTAAATTTTACTCCTTGGCCACCAGCCAAAATCAAAACTTTTGTTACTTTTGGCAGAAGCAATTGAGAGAGAAAATATTCGATCGCCTGTGAACGGTTTCTTAATTTTTCTTTATCAATCTGTTGATCTAAAAGATCAATAAGATCTTTTTTTAAGGTGATAGTTAACCGTTGTCGCCTCATAAACGGCTTAAATAAAGGTCTAAATTATCATACTCTATCATACCAAATTAGGAGGTTAAAGCAAGCAAATTTATCCACAGGGAAGAAATAAAAATAGCAGGGATGGGATTCGAACCCATGACACACGGATTATGAATCCGCTGCTCTACCACTGAGCTACCCTGCCGTCTTGCGGGGGTGGGATTCGAACCCACGACCTCCGGATTATGAGCCCGGCGAGCTGCCACTGCTCTACCCCGCTTTTAAGATATTGACTGTTAATAATTATATATATTATCATAAATAAGTCAAACAGATATGTTAAAAATTCGTCGAGCCACAAAAAAAGATTTATCTGAAATTGCCAAAATTAATTTAACTTGCTTTCATGGTTGTAATGATTTAAAAGAAGCTAAGAAATGGATAATTTGTAATTTTTTAGCCTTTCCTCGATTTCAATATTTTGTCGCTGAAAAAGAAAAAAAGATTGTCGGTTATATTCTTTGGTATTTTAAAGGTGGTTGGCGAAAAAAATCAATTTTAGAATTAGAACAAGTTGCAGTTGAACCAAAATTTCAGAATCAGGGAATTGGAACTAAACTTATTAAAGAAAGTTTTGTCAAAATAAAAAAATATCTTCAAAAAGAAAAAAGGAAACTTAAGGCAATTTTAGTTACTACTGGGACAAAACAAAAAGCAAAAAGAATCTATGAAAAAGTTTTGAAAGTAAAACCAGTAGCAAAAATAAAAAGACTTTTTCGTGGTGATGAAATTATTTTAATTAAAAGATATAAAGTATAAATTAATTAATCAGATACTGAAATAATATTTTACTCCATCTTTTCTATTTTAATACAACCAGCTGGACAGGCATCAGCTGCTTGTTGATTACAACCGAGTTCTTCTATTTCTGGATTTTTACAACGAGATTTTCCATCTTCATCTAATTCAAAATTCTCTGGACAGATAGCAACGCAACTGCCACAACCAATACAACATTCTCGATCAACTTTTATTTTGTACTTCATATAAAATTTAGAAAATTAAGATTATTGTCTATAATAATTAATCGTACCTTCTTGATTAATTAAAATTATCCTTTTTTTATTAAAACTTGTCAATTCAATTCTGAATTCTTCATTTATTGTCCCTTTAAGTTTTGAAAATTTTACTTCAATAGCTGAAGTTGTCAAGGTGATGTTTTGGGGATATTCATAAATCTCATTTTCTGGATGGCCAGGATTAAACATTTCCCGAAATAAAATATATTGATAGGGTTGACTAAAATTTACACCCCATGAAGAATCTTTCTCGCTATTAATTGATTTTATTTGAGCTTTTTTTAAAACACTAATCATTTCCTCAGTGACACTATCTAAATCTTGTCCAATTTTAAAATCGATTAAAAAAGGAATAGAGAAAGAAGCTAAAATACCAAAAATGGCAATAACCAAAAACATCTCAACTAAGGTAAAACTTTTTTTCATAAATTGTTTTATTTCTCTAACCAATAACCAATAATAATTTTTTTAGTAGAAGGATCAATTTTATCGACTCTAATTTCCAATTTCCTAGGATAATTTAAATTGGTTACCCGACTTGCTGTATAAATATATTTTGGTGGCTTTGGATTGACAACTTTAAACCAACAATAATATCCTCTGGCTAAATCAATAGGAACTGTTACACCTCTTGTTGTATAATCAGAATTATTTCTTATTCTCAATAATGCTTCTTCAGCACAGGCAGTTGAAAGATAAAAACCAATCGTTGAATCTCTTTGCGATATACTCATTTTCATTTCATCAATAGCTAATAAACCAAGGGTTGTAATAATTAAAATACCAACAGCAATTAAAACCAAAATAATAACTAAAATGGTATAACCTTTTTTCATAAAGTAGAATTATCTCTTAAATTAATGGATTGTTGAACTGAAATCTCGGCTCGATATTCACCTCTCTGAGAGGGATTATAATAATTTATTTTCATCTTCACTTGAAAAGTAGCTGGTCGACTTGGTTTTGGCGAAAGATTTTTAAAACTCAGTTCATTAATTCTTATCTTTTCACTGCTGATAGGAAAAGAAGAAACAATTTTCCCATTAATATCTCTTCTTTCTAAAATTAAATTCCCTTTTTCTAAATAAAAATAAACTGATGAATTATCTGGCATTCTTAAAAGAAGATCTTGACTTTCTTCTCCTTGATTTTTGGGAATCTCTACTAATTTTGCTCTTCTTGCTTCAAAAGAAATTTTTTCTAAAATAAAACGACTCTCATTAATAACTTGGTGATAAGAAATTAATTTGGCTTTGGATTGAAGAATTTGCCAGACTAAAAAAACACCAACGTTTAAAATAAAAACAGCTAAAACAATGTAAATCAGCAATTCAATTAGAGTAAAACCTCGTTTCATACTATTTGACCCAATTTGTCACTCTTGAAAATAACCTTACTTCTCTTTTTGGACCAATTTTTGGTTGCCAACTGACTAAAGAGATAACCTTTACTTTCTCTGTTCCAACTGAAATAATATAAATTTGTCGAAAAAACTTATTATCAATATTTTCAATACAATCTTTATTTGGAATTCTTTTAAGAACCCAGCGATTATTTTCAATAGCTAAACATTGGGATCTTGCTTGAGGAACCAATTCTGAAAAATTACTATCGCGAATAGAGCGAACTGCTTCTATTCCTTCTTGAGCTAAAAATGTGGCTAAACTCATATCTTTTGTCTTCTCGTTGATTCTATAAGATTCGATAATTAAGAGAATAAAAAAACTAGCAACTAAAGAAAAAATTCCGATAGCTAGAATAACTTCAAAAAAAGAAAAACCTTTTTTCATATTGTTTCTTCAAATGTTGGTTTTGATGATTGATAAAAAATACCGATCGGAATTTTGCCAGCATTTTGATAGTCCCACTCTCTTGCTTTTTTAAGAGCAATTTCAAAATTAGTCAAATCTTTTTCTTCCAATTGATAAACATTTTTTTGATAGAGATCGTAAGTATTAAAATAAACTAAACAAGGTTGAAGAATATCAATAAAAGCAAAACCTTTAAATTGAATAGCTTTTTTAATTAAATTTTTTAAATGTTGGATTTGGCCAACATAACCACGAGCAACAAAAGTCGCTCCACTGACAAGCATCAATTCTATTGGATTTAATGGCTCTTCAATATTTCCTTTTGGTGTTGATTTACTTTTGAAACCTTTAGGCGAAGTTGGGGTAAATTGACCGGTTGTTAAACTAAAGACTCGATTATTATGAACTAAAACTTTGATATTTGAATTCCTTTTGGCAGCAAAAATTAAATGTTCTAATCCTTCACTATAGATATCGCCATCACCAACGCAACAAATAGGAATTAAACGAGGATTAGCTAATTTAATACCAGTGGCAACAGGAATAGCTCGACCATGCAAGGCATAAAAACTATTCAAATTTAAATAATCAGCTATTTTGCCATGACAGCCTATGCCAGTAACAATGACAATATTTTCTAAATGAAGACCTTCTTTTTTAAGTTCAAAAAGGGCTGATTTTAAAGCTATCTCTAAAGAAAAATTTCCACAACCTGGACACCAAGTTTTTTTAACTTTGGTATTTAAATTTTCTTCTTTCATAAAATTTTTTTAATTCTTTCTCTTAATTCCTCAACGAAAAATGGTCGACCATCATATTTAAGAATCTTTTTATCAACTACTAAACCAAATTGTTTTAATAAATCGCTTAGTTGGCCGAAAGCATTAACTTCAACATCAATAATCCTTTTGACATTTTTTAACTCTTTTTTTATTGCCCATTCTGGAAATGGTTCCAAAAATAAAGGTTGAATAATTTTTAAACCAAGTTTTTCACCAACCTCAACAACTGCCCCTTTAGTTGAACCCCAAGTGATCAAAGCAATTTTACTTCTTCTATTTCCATAAACTTTAACTGTTTCTTTATTTTTCAATTCTTTGATCAAAGTTTCTCTTTTTCTTAATCCTTTCTTTATCATTTCTTCAATTTTTTTTGGTTCTTCGGTAGTTAAACCAAACTCATCATGGCTATAAGAATTTGATTTAACAATTGCCTCTCCTCCAGGAAAAGCCAAAGGAGAAATACCATCTTGAGTTATTAGATATCTTTGATAATTTTTTTGACCTAACCAAATTTTTGGTCTTCTTTCTTTTATTTCTTTCATCTCGAAAACAGTAGTAAAAATGCTTTCACTTAAATGTTTATCAGTTAAGACAAAAGTAGGTATTTGATAACGCCAAGCTAAATTCATTGCTTCAGCTGTCAAATAAAAAGCCTCATCAGCATCACCAGGGGCAACAACCAGTCGTAAGAATTCACCATGACCAGCTTTAAGAACAAAAAAAAGATCGCTTTGTGAAGTATAAGTTGGCATACCAGTTGAAGGACCTGATCTCTGACCATAAACATAAACAATAGGAATCTCAGCTTGGCCAGCCAAACTAAGCGATTCAACCATCAAAGCAAAACCACCACCAGAAGTACCAATCATTACTCTCTTACCAGCATAAGCAACTCCTTCAGCCATTAAAGCCACGGCAATTTCATTTTCCGGTTGGATAGTTTTAATTTTAAATTCATCTTGTTTGGCAGCTAAAAAATGTAAAATAGAGGTAACAGGTGTCATTGGATAAGCAATATAAAATTTTAAACCAGCTGCCACTGCTCCTAAAGCAATTGATTCATTACCAGTCAAAAGTTTTTTTGATCTCTTTTTTAATTTTTTTATCTTGATTTTATTTTTAATCTTTTTCCCTTCTTCATAACCTAATTTAGCTACTTCTATATTTTCTTTAATCTTTCGAGGAATAATTTTTTTGATTATCTTTTCTACCAAAGAGAAATCTAAATGAAGCAGGCCAGCTAAAAAACCTAAAATAATACTATTTCTTACAAATAGAGGAAGTTGATGTTGTTTGGCAATTTTAGACATAAAAATACCGATTCCATTTTTGGTTTTAAAGGCATCGGCATCAGTAATGATAAGAGCATCTTTTTTTAATTTTGATTGATGTTTCTTAAATGTTTCTTCATTGAAAGCTATAAGGAAATCGATCTTTTCTTGAGGAGCTTGAACTTGATTTTCTGCTATTCTAATTAAACAAAAGTTATGACCACCGGTAATAAGCGAAGGGTAATCATCATAAACGAAGACCCAATAACCCAATTCATTAAATAATTCACCAATCAAATGGCCAGCCTGCCGAATACCATCGCCAGCTTTTCCACCAATTAAAATAGAAATAGATTCCATATATTTTAGTGATTTTATTATAATTCAAATTAAGAATTCCTGCAATTTTTAAGAAGATTTGTACCAATAGCGAAAATAAATCAATTTCACTATTTCACTAATTATAAAATAAATGAAAACAAGAGAAAGAACAATTAAAAGAGGAAAAATGGGTGGAGCAACAAAGTGAAACGCTGTTTTTCCAAAATTGGTAAAAGGTAAAAAAATGGTAATAAAGAAAGTCAATAAGGATATAATAAATAAAGGAAAACCAGGAAACCTTGCTTTGAGAAAAAATCGAGAAGTTCTAATAGAAAATATAAGAAAAATTTCTGTTAAAATACTCATGATGAACCAGAGAGTTTGGAATAAAGAAGGTGAAACTTTCTTGAAGAGACCAAAAAAGATTAAATCAAAAATTGAACTGACAATAGCTAAAAGAAAGATTAAAAGAATCATTCTATTTAATTGATAATATTTTGGTTTTTTAAGTTCTTCAACATCAACACTATCTGAAGCAATAGCAATAAGAGGAAAATCAGATAAAAGATTTACTAACAAAATTTGGGTTGGTAAAATTGGCAAAAATGGGATGGCTAAAGAAATTATGGCTATTGAATAAAAATTCCCGAAATTACTGGAAATTGTGCGTTTTATATATTTATTGATATTAGAAAAGATATTTCTTCCCTCTTTAATTCCATTAATAATTACTTTAAGATCTTCTTTTAGCAAAATTATATCTGAAACTTCTCGAGCCACATCAGTAGCATTATCAACAGCCAAGGCCAAATGAGCAGCTTTTAGAGCCGGAGCATCATTGATTCCTTCTCCTAAAAAACCAACTTCATATTTCTTAGAAAGAGTTTTTACTATTTTATATTTCGTCTGAGGAGAAATCCTGGCAAAAACTACAAACTCATCACAAGCCTTTTCAAACTCTTCTTCTGATAAAGAATTTAATGTCTCTCCAAGAATAACTTTTTGAGGGTCTTTAATTAATCCTACTTCTTTAGCCACCGCTCCAGCTACTTCTTTACTGTCACCGGTAATAATTTTTATTTGAAGACCTAATTTTCTGGCAAGTTGAATTGATTCTTTAGCTGTCTTTTTCAATGGATCAAGAAAAGAAAAATAACCAAGAAAAATTAAATCTCTCTCATCATTTTCTGAAAAATTATCTTTTTCAAATTCTTTATAGCCAACAGCTAAAACTCTTCTTCCTTTTTTTCCTTCTTCTTCTATTCCTTTTTTTATTTCTTCGACTTTAAAATCACCTTCAAATCTTGAAGATAATTTCAAAATAATTTCTGCTGCTCCTCTCACTATTAAGATTCTTTTTCCGTTTCTCTCTAAAAGAATACTATTCCTTGATCTAAATGGATCAAAAGGAATTTCAGAAATCACTTTAATCTTTCCTAATTCCTCTCGAATTTCTAATGAAGCTTTTTCAAAAAGAGCTAAATCAAAAGGACTTAAAGAAGAAGGAATCTCTTTGTTGACATAAGGTGAAGAAAAAAGACCATATAAAAGACATTTTGTTTTGTCTTTTGAATATATATTTTCAAGTTTGAGTTTATTCTCTGTTAAGGTTCCAGTTTTATCAGCACATAAAACTTCAATATTTCCCAAATCTTCTACTGCTGACAATCTTTTGACCACTACTTTTTCTTTAGCTAACCTCAGGGCTCCTCGAGAAAATGAGAAACTAACAACTACTGGCAGTGGCTCAGGAATTATTCCGACTATTAGAGCAATAGAAAAAATTAAAAAAACAAAAAAATCAGTAATTCCTTTAATTATCAAATTAGCCAAAAAAACCAAAGTAATGGTTATCACGACTATTCTTAAAATAATTTTTGAAAATTTGAGGAGATCTTTTTCGTAAACACTTTCTCGAGTAATACCGGAAACCAATTTTGTGATTTCTCCAAAAACTGTCTCTTTTCCAGTTCCAATAACTACTCCTTTTGCTCCGCCAGAGATAACTGATGTTCCAGAAAAGGCAATATTTTTCGCTTCAAAAATTTCTTTTGGCTCTTTTTCAAAATGTTGAGGGATTTTTGAAACAGGAACTGATTCGCCTGTCAAAATCGATTCATCAATGAGAAAATCTTTAACTTTTAATATTCTTAAATCAGCAGGAACAATACTCCCTGCTTCAAGTAAAACTATATCTCCAGGGACTAAAAATTTTTTATCAATTGTCTTTATAACTCCATCTCTTAAAACTCTTGTCTTTACTGAAAGATATTTTTTCAAAAGAGAAACTGCTTTTTCTGCTTTGGCTTCTTGAAAAAATCCTAAAATGACACTCAGAAGAAGGAAAATCAAAATTAGTAGACCATCTATTTTTTCACCAATTAAAAAGGCAATCGATGAGGCAATAAAAAGAAGATAAAAAAATGGCGACTTAAATTGTCGAAAAAGAATATCAATAAGCTCAACTTCTTTGGCTTTTATCTCATTAAGACCATATATTTTAAGCCGCTTTGTTGCTTCTTCTTCTGATAAACCTCTCTCAGAAGTTTTCAATTCTTTTAAAATTTCCTCAATATTTTTTATTGCCGCGGTCGAAAATTTCATAAAAAGATTATTTTATTTTACCAAAAAAATAATCTTATCTCCAACTGAGTTTAGATACAAAATTAAAAACAAATAAAATTTTTCATAAAATTAAAAATAGCCTATCGGCTGATTTTAATTCAAATTTTTATAGAAGTCAAGTTATCAATTTCTCAAACCTTCCTCACTGGCTCCGGAATTAAAACCTGAACAAACTTTTACTGTCATTTTACCAAATTTAATCCACAAATTAAAAAATTTAAAAAAATAAAGTGGCAAGTGGAGCGAAGTCACACCTGCTACAAGTCCGCCTTTGGCGGACAAGCCTAGTTTTCCTAAAATTAGACTTTTCTTTTTAAAAATTTTAGGAGATAATTTCTTAGCTATACGAAAATTTTATAGGTATAATTTTATTTTTTAAAACTCTTACCACTCCTTTTTCTGCATCAACCTCAACCAAATCACCGTCCTTTAAGACTTGAGTGGCAATTTTTGTACCGATGATACAGGGAATTTTCATTTCTCGAGCAACGATAGAAGCATGACTTAGAATTCCACCTTCGTCAGTGACGATGGCTAAACTTTTAGTAATTAGATCTATATCGTCAGGATGAGTCATAGTAGTCACAAGAACAAATCTTCCTTTTGGTTTCATTCGTTTGGTTGTTAGATTATAGACCAAACCTTTAACCTTGCCCGAATAAACTGAATGGCCCTTAAGTGTTGATACTTTTTTTACTTTAAAAAAGTTATTATAGATATTTCTGATAATATTTTTATCAGTGATAATAGATGGCTTGCCAATTTTTTCTACAAATAAATAAAAATATCCTTTTTGTCTTTTTGCTAAATCACGTAAAGTTGGTTTTGTAATTTTTTGTTTTTCAAGAAAAATTTTTAACTCATCTAAAGTAAAGTATTGCAATAACTCACCGTTAAAGCCACCTTTTCTTCCAATTTTTCTAACGCAAGCCTGAATTCTTTTCTCAATTTCAGGATAAAATTTCGCCACCCTATCCCGTCTTTGCCCAATCTTTTTTACAAGAGCCGGCGTCAGTTTACCCTTACTTTCCTCTTCTCCTAAATACCTCCAAAAACAATTATAAATACCTAACACTGTCATATACGGTGGATAAGCTTTTGTAACAATTTGCAAACCACGCTCTGGTTCACGGTCGACTATTTGATCAATAATTTTTATCTGATGTTGAACATTGCTTAAAATTTTATTTGTAGGAAAAAATATTTTTTGATTAAGCTGCCTATAATTTTTTTCTAAAAATTTTTCTGTCTTTTCTACAATATATTCTTCATTCAACAATGATTGAAACCAATCCTTTCCTCCTATAGCTCCTATTGCCTCCAAAGAAAAACCTACAAATTTTGGCCATTGACGGTAACCAGTTACAATGATATCAAAAGTTAACAAAGGCAAATTCCTCTTTGTCGCCGGTTTTAAACCGTAATTTTTTATAATTTTATTAATCTTTTCTAATCTCGCCATAGTCTTTTTTTAAACCCCTTCTCCGCATCCACCTTCGCCAAATCCCATTTTATATTAGTGCCAATTCTAAAATAATTTATGATCATTAAAATTAGACTCTATTTCATGTCCATAATTAAACTTAAACTATTAATATCAATCTAAAATGTTGTAATTGCTCGAGATTGGACAATATAAAATTTTTTATTTTCCATCGCCCATTTCAATATCGCAGGGAAACTTATAATGTTTTTCAGTTTTAGCACAAAGTTTGGCCAATTCAATAATTTGTTTACCGTTGAGTTTTTGTACTATCGAGTGTACTATCGAGTCCCGACCTCGATATTCAGATTTATTATTTCAATTATACCAAAAATAAAAATCCCCAAAAAGGGATTTTAAAGTAAAAGAATCAATTGACCACTCCAGGTTTTACCTCAATCAATTTTTAGTTATATTTTTTTGAGAGCTTTCAAAATAAGAAAAGCAATAATTCCACCTGCTAAAGCAGTAACAAGTTGGGTCCATCCCATCATTGCCGCAACTTTCGTAGCTAACTCTTTCTTTAAAATTAACTTCATCATTATAGAACTTGTTGAAAACAAAAATAAAAATTTACAGAATGCAGCCAGAACCACTCCTAACCAATAACTTTTCTTTCTTAAAAACGAAAAAATTAAAACTAAAATTGCGTTAGCAGTCATTATAAACGGTACCATCGGAGCAAGCACTGCTGGCAAAAGCCCTGAAGATAAAGCTACTATACTTGGGAAAAGACCAATAAACATTGCAAGTTCTGGAGACAATAAAACAGTTGATAAAAATAAAATGGCATTAATAATTGGTCCTGTAATTTCTTGGCGATGAACAATTGCAGGCGTTAAAATAGCAATCCCTATCAAAAGAGTAAAAATCGCTGCTTTTTTGGCTATTTCGGCCTTTGTTAGTGTAACTTCTTTTACT
>JBKBVX010000016.1:0-12824 GCA_046289355.1 Patescibacteria group bacterium | reverse complement strand
AGGAACTTTTTCAAAGAAATATGGGAGGTTTCCGAAGAGGATCATCTGGAGTAAATTTTCTTATTGGTGAAGTTATTGCCAAAGATGAACAGAGTTTAACCATTAAGATGCCAGATGGTAGTTCAAAAATTGTCTTTTATTCAGATTCTACCCAGATATTCAAAATGACCGAAGGAACGGTTGATGACATTGAAATTGGTAAACAGATTACGATTCAGGGCTTAAAGAATTCTGACGGCAGCTATACTGCCAAAACTATTCAGCTTTCTCCTCGTTATTTAAATTCTAGAAATAGCAATCAATAGGTTTTAACCAAATTTCAATTGATCAATAACTAAAAAGAAACTATCCGGTTTCAGATTATAATTTTTAATTTCGTTTTTTCCAGTTAGGAAAATTCAACTTCAAAAAACCCGTTGTCAAACTCTAGATTACAAAACATTGATTAAAATTGCTTTTTAAGATTCCCTTTTGTTGAAAATGTATTCATCTTATCCACTTCCTTGACAAAAGTTATTTTTATTCTATATTTAGAATAAAAAGGCCGAAAATTAATAAAATAAGAAATTTACAACTATGCGGGAAAAAGAATTTTCCCCTGAAGCTCCGGAAGAAGAGAAAGAAAAAAAAGAAAAGAAATATAAAAAATACAAATGTCTGAAGACATTAGAAGGACATAGGGGCGCTGTTTACTCTGTCATTGAATCTCATGATGGAAAAGAGATTATCTCTGGCTCATGGGATAACACCATTAAAATCTGGGATAAAGAAACAGGTGAATGCAAGAAGACATTAGAAGCACATGAAGATTATCCTTCATCTTATCCTTTCTCTATCATTGAATCTCGTGACGGAAAAAAGATTATTTCTGGATCATATGGTTGGACTATTAAAATTTTTGGTGTAGAAGAGGAATAAAATCAAAACTCCTATCAATAAATAGGAAATTTTTTTACTTAGTTCCTGAAATTTTTAATCTGAGGTTATTTTAAATGTAAAGTAATTTTAAATAGGCTGATTTTTGAATCAGCCCATTTTTATAATCTGTCCAGCAGGCAATATTACCTTAATTTTTTGCAGGCCCTAAAATTTTTAATTCCAGATCTTTGACTGATGAATTGGATTTGGTAAGATGATAAAAGATTTATTTTTTATCATTAAAAATGAATGATTTGAGAAAAAAGGCCTTTCAGTTAATAATTCTTTTGGGATTAATTAGTTTATTAGGCGATATTATTTATGAAAGTGGCCGGAGTGTTCATGGCCAGTATTTAAATGTTTTAGGAGTTAATGCTAGTAAGGTCGGCTTTATTGTTGGTTTAGGTGAGTTTTTGGGTTATTTTTTGCGTCTAGTCTCTGGCTATTTTGCTGATCGAACAAAATCATATTGGTTTTTTACTATTTTTGGCTACGGACTTTTGTTTTCTATTCCATTAATTTCTTTAACCGGAACATGGCAAATAGTGGCATTTTTAATTATTTTAGAAAGAATTGGCAAAGGTATTCGCACGCCAGCCCGGGATACAATTGTTTCTCATACTGCTAAACAAGTTGGGACCGGTTATGGTTTTGGTATTGCTGAATTTATTGACCAAATTGGTGCGATTTTAGGCCCTATTATCTTCGCTTTTGTTTTTTCTAGATTAATAATTAATGGAAATATCAAAGAAGCCTATCAGAAAGGATATAGTTTCTTTTGGTTGCCTTATATTTTACTTCTCTTTGTTTTATTTTTTACTTATTTTAAATTCAAAAATTCCGAAAAATTTGAAAACTCTTTTAGTCAAAAAGAAAATGAAGATAGAGTCAGTTTTGCCAAACATTTTTGGCTTTATCTCATTTTTGTTTTTATGACCACTCTTGGTTTTGTCAATTTTGCCCTTGTTGGATTTCATATTAAAAAATTTGGTCTAATCTTTGATACTTATATCCCAGTTTTATATGCCATAGCTATGACTATAGATGCTTTGAGTGGTTTAATAATTGGAAAAATTTATGACCGAATGAAAAATAAAAATAGACAAAGAGAATATAATCTTTTGTTATTTATCCCTTTAACTGCTATTTTTATTCCTTTTTTTATTTTCTCTAACTCATTAGTTTTAATTCTTTTAGGAGTATTGCTTTTAGGTTTTGGTATTGGTATACAAGAGACAATTATGAAAGCAGTGGTTGCTGATATAACTCCGATAAAAAAAAGATCAACTGCTTATGGTTTATTTAACTTTTCTTTTGGATTGGCTTTTTTAGTTGGGAGTAGTATGGCTGGTCATTTATATGATTATTCAATTTCTTTTTTAATTATTGTATTAGCAACGATTGAAATTTTGGCTGTTTCTGTTTTTTATCTAATGAAAAAACTAGGAAAGCAGTTGATCTATTTTCAATAATTTGTTAAAATTTGATTATATGGCTATTTTTCCTTTCGAAAAAGAAGAAAAAGAGATTCCTAAGGTGCCTGAAGAAAAAAAAGAAATTGTTACTTTACCAGAAAAAAAACCAGAGGTGGAAAAAGAAAAAGAGGCAAAAATTGAAGGTATTGGAGAAGTACCAATTGTTACCCCTCCACCGTCAATTACTATTCCCAAGCCAACTGAAGAAGAAGTAATTACTCCACCAAAAATAGAAAAGTCACCGACATTAATTAAAATTGAAGAAATTCTTTCAGAAGATTTGGATGAACTTTATAATTCATTAACAGCCGAGCAAAAAATTATTTTTAAGAAGAAAGGAGAGGAAACAGCTTCGAAAATAGAGATTTTAATTCAAGAAGTAAAAATAAATATTAAAAAAATTCTTAATTTAATTAAAGAGTGGCTTTTAATGTTAGTAAAGATGATTCCAGGAGTCAATAAATTTTTCCTTATTCAGGAGGCAAAAATAAAAACTGATAAAATTTTAAAATTAAGAGAAAAATAAATTTATGGCCCCGGAACTTTACCAACTCAACAATCAACTGATGACTGGTAAATTCCTCATTTATTTTGGCCTTGGTTTGTTTTTTGTTATTGGCTTTATCTATCTTCTCAGAATAATTTTTAGAAAAATTGGCCTTTTTCGACAATTTTTTGGTAAAGTAATTTTTCTTATCACCCTACCAAAGGAATCTTTGGAAAAAGAGGATGAAAAGAAAAAAGAATTAAAAGAATGGCTTTCACCAACTGAAATCTTTTTGGATAATTTAGGTGGTCTTAAAGTCGAAAGATCTTTAAGGACTTTTCTTTTTGGTCGAGATGATCATTTTTCTTTTGAAATAGTTAGATCACCTGACGGTTTGATTTCTTTTTATGTAGTTGCCCCAAGAATGTTTGCTCAATATTTAGAAGAACAAATTCATGCTCAATTTCCATCTGCTAATGTCCAAGAAGTAGAAGATTATAATATTTTTTCCTCTCAAGGTTTTGTTCTCTCAGCTTATCTTTCTTTAAAAAAGACACATATCTTGCCAATTAAAACATATTTGTCTTTTAATACTGATCCTTTAAATGCTATTACTAGTCCTTTAGCAAAAATTACTGAAGGTGATTCAGCAGTTATTCAAATTCTTGCTCGTTCGGCTAAAAAAGAATGGCATAGATTTCCAACTCGTGTTGCCTACGAAATGCAACAAGGAAAAAGTTTTTCTGAAGCAGTTTCAGCAGCTAAATTTAATCCTTTCAAGATTATTAAAGAGATTTTTATTTTAGGCTTCAAAAGTGAAATAAAGAAAAAAGAAGGTGAAGAGAAGAAACCGCGTCAACTTTCTCCGATGGAACAAGAAATGATCAAAAATATCGAGAATAAAAATTCAAAAGCTGGTTTAGATGTCAATATTAGATTTGTTGTCTGCGCCAAGACAAAAGAGAGGGCAATGAATTATTTAAAAAATATAACCAATGCTTTTATTCAATATACAATCTATCAGTACGGTAATGGTTTCGATGTCCATCTTGATAATTCAGAGAAAATGGTAGAGAATTTCATCTATCGAATTTTTGACGAAAGAAGAAGTTTTATTCTTAATACCGAAGAGTTAACTAGTATTTATCACTTTCCATTACCTATTACTGAAACGCCACATATTCGTTGGCTCATTGCTAGATCAGCACCGGCACCAGTTGAAGTACCTCAAGAAGGAATAATTTTGGGCAAAAACATCTTTCGTGGTAAAGAGACTTTGATTAGGATTAAAAGGGATGATCGTCGACGCCATGTCTATATCATTGGTAAAACTGGTACTGGTAAAAGTGTTTTAATGGCTAATATGGCTATTCAAGATATCATCAATGGTGAAGGGGTCGGTGTTATTGACCCTCACGGTGGACTAATTGAAGATATTTTGGCTTCGATCCCAAAGGAAAGGGCTGAAGATGTTGTTCTTTTTGATGCTTCAGATACTGAACGACCAATCGGACTCAATATGCTGGAAGCGAAGACACCTGAACAGCGTGATTTCGCTGTCCAAGAAATGATTGCTATTTTTTACAAACTTTTTCCTCCGGAAATTATTGGTCCAATGTTTGAACACAATATGAGGAATGTAATGCTTACTTTGATGGCTGATCCAGAAAATCCAGGAACAATTGCTGAAATTCCGAGAATGTTTTCTGACCCAGAATATGCTAAGGTTTGGGTAGCTAAATTGAAAGATCCGATAGTTAGAGCTTTTTGGGAAAAAGAGATGGCTCGAACAACAGAATTTCATAAGTCAGAAATGCTCGGTTATCTTATCTCCAAGGTTGGCCGTTTTGTTGAAAATGAAATGATGAGGAATATCATTGGTCAGGCTCATTCTGGTATTAATTTTCGCGAGATAATGGACAAACAAAAAATTTTATTAGTTAATCTTTCGAAAGGAAAGATTGGTGAGGTTAATGCAAATCTTTTAGGTTTAATCATTGTTTCAAAACTTCAAATGGCAGCTATGGCTAGAGCTGACATACCAGAATCAGAAAGAAAAGATTTTTATCTATATATCGATGAGTTCCAAAATTTCATTACCGACTCGATTGCTATTATTTTGGCTGAGGCAAGAAAATATCGTTTATGTTTAACCCTGGCTCACCAATATCTTGGCCAACTTTTAGTTTCAAGTTCGGTTATAGGTGGTGGAGGAGGTGAGGCAAGGATTCGTGATGCAGTTTTAGGTACAGTCGGCACTTTTATCACTTTTAAAATTGGTGTTGAAGATGCAGAGATATTGGCTAAGGAATATAAACCAGTCTTTAATGAGTATGATTTAATTAATGTGGAAAAATTTAATGCCTATGTTAAACTTTTAGTTGATAATCAACCAACAAGACCATTTAATATGGTAACTCTGCCACCAAAAAAAGGTGACAGAAAAATAGCTGAGATGATTAAACAACTTTCCCGCTTAAAATATGGTCGACCAAAAGCAATCGTTGAAAAAGAAATTTTAGAAAGATCACAATTGGGTGCTCCAGCTAGCCAGGATATTGGTTTAGAAAAAAATTTATAAATTATGTTAACTTTATATCGCAAATATCGACCGCAAAAATTTTCTGAAGTCATTGGCCAAGAACATGTCAAAAAAACTTTAGAGAATGAAATCAAAATAGGAAGAATTTCTCATGCCTATCTATTTTATGGACCACGTGGTGTTGGTAAAACAACTTTAGCACGAATTTTTGCTAAAGCAGTTAACTGTGAAAACAGAAAAGAAGGAGAATCAGAGCCTTGTAATCAATGTCTGAGCTGCCAAGAAATTACTCAAGGTAAATCACTCGATCTAATTGAAATTGATGCTGCTTCTAATCGTGGTATTAATGAAATAAAAGAATTACGCGATGGTGTAAGATTTACCCCTTCAAGAGGAAAATATAAGGTTTTTATTATTGATGAATGTCATCAGATTACCAGCGAAGCCTTTAATGCTCTTTTAAAAACTTTAGAAGAACCACCACCCCATGCCATTTTTATCTTAGTTACCACCGAACCACATAAAGTTCCTTATACTATTGCTTCTCGTTGTCAAAAATTTGGTTTGGGTAAAGTTTCTCCTTCAAAAATTTTGAATAGATTGAAAGAAATAGTTCAACGTGAAGGAGTAAAAGTTGAAGAAGAAGTTTTAAAAAATATCGCCATTCAATCTCAAGGATTTGTCCGTGATGCAGAAAGTTTACTTGCTCAAGTTCTTTCTCTCAATGATAAAGAGATTACTTTAGAAGAAGCAAAAATTGTTTTACCTCGCTCAGAATTTGAAAAGATAACTGAATTTTCTAAATATTTATTAATGAAAGATTCTTCGAAAGCAATTAAGTTGATCAACGAATACTTAGAAGAAGGAGTAGATTTAAAACAATTTAATTTAGATTTGATTGAATTTTTAAGAAAATTACTTTTGATTAAAATTGGTTTATCGTTAGATAAAGATGAAGAAAATTTTTCATCTTTAGTCAAAGAAATCAAGACTAACGATCTAATCAAAATCATTGAAGAATTTATTAGAGTTAAAACTAATTTAGAATATTCAGAAATTCCTCAATTACCATTTGAATTAGCTATTGTTAAAATATGTCATTTATAACTAATAAAAATCTATGAAATTTTTCTCTTATCTAACTAAATTTTTTCAAAAAATATTTCCACCAACTTATGGTATTTACGAAAAAGGCTCATTTCCTACTCATCGAAAACTTAGTTTAAGACAGGCTAAAAAATTAATTTTAGCTGGTGGTAAAAAGGGGAGGTGGGAGAAAGAAACTGAATTTACTTTCTCATTTTTAAAAGAAAATTTTTTGGAAAAAAATAAAAACCGCCAATTGTTAATAGTTGACTATGGAATTGGTATTGGCCGGTTGGCCTTACCAATTTTGAGAGATTATCCTAAAACAAAAATTATTGGAGTTGACGAATCTGTCTCGATGCTGGAATTAGCAAAAAAATGGCTTCCAGAAGTTTTTTTCAATGAGAAAAGAATTGAACTTTTAACTCCGGATCAATTTTTTGGAAAATATGAAGAAAAAACATTTGATCTGATATTGGCTGTTTATGTATTTCAACATATCTTTCTTAGAGAATTACGAAAAATTTTACCAGCACTTCATCAGTTGCTTAAAGACGATGGAAAAATATTTATTGTTAATACTTTCAAAAATGATGATCCTCTAAATAGAGAAGTAATTATCAAAGATCTTTTAAGACCTTATTTCGAGAAAGAAATAGAGATTAGTCCATATGAAAATAAAGAAAATTATATCTTCTGGATGAGTAAAACAGGTGCTGGTTATGGCGACTGGCAGAAAATGGAAAAAGCAAAACCTCGCTGCCAAAAGTTTATGGGTCTTTATAGAAAACGTCAATTTTTATTTGCCGGGTCGTCTAATGGTAGGACATAGGGCTCTGGACCCTAGAATCTTGGTTCGAATCCAAGCCCGGCAGCAGTATTGTCCGTGTCAAATTTGATCCACAAAATTAAAGAAAAGAAATTTAAGCTGAATTTCATTTTCTTTGGTTGGCGCCAGAATTTAGTCTCAAGCTTTTCTTTTAGTTATGCCAAAAACAATCATTGCCATTATTGACTTTTTATATGTTGACTTGGCTTGAAATATCAAAATCAGCTTTGATTGACAATATTAAAGAATTTCGAAAAATTATTAGTCCAAAAGTAAAATTAATGGCAGTGGTTAAATCGAATGCTTATGGCCATGGTTTGATTGGGGTAGCAAAAATTGTTGAGAAATTTATTGATTATTTTGGTGTTGCTTCTTTAGATGAGGCTTTAGAACTTAAGAAAAATGGCTTAAAAAAGCCAATTTTAATTTTAACTTATTGGGAGATTAATAAAATTCAAAAAATTGATGATAAGATAGAATTTACTGTTTATACTTATCCACAGGCAAAAATTTTATCGAAATTAAGCCAAAAAATAAGGAAAAATATAAAAATTCATTTAAAAATCGATACCGGAACCTCAAGAATCGGAATTTTGCCAGAAGAAGGGTTAAGTTTTGCTTTAAAATGCCTTAAATTGCCTGGATTGATCATTAAAGGTGTTTTTACCCATTTTGCTAAATCAGAGGCCTATAATCAAGATTATACACTTTTACAAGCTCAAAAATTATCTAAGGTTGGAGAAATTTTGGCTAAAAATGGTGTAAAATATGGTCTTTTACATGCTAGTTGTACTGCCTCAACTATTGTTAATCCAGCCACCCATTTTGACATGGTCAGGCTTGGTATTGGTTTATATGGTCTTTGGCCAAGTCAAGAGACAAAAAAATTAAGTCAAAAATTAGGAAGGTACCTTAATTTAAGGCCAGCTTTAACTTGGAAGACAAAAGTTATCCAAGTGAAAGAATTACCAGCTGGGACACCAATTGGTTATGATTGTACTTATTATTTAAAAAAGAAAAGTAAGATTGCTGTTTTACCTGTTGGTTATTGGGATGGCTATGATCGTAAACTTTCAAACTGTGGTGAAGTTCTTATTCGGGGTAGGCGAGCACCAATTCGTGGTCGAATTTGTATGAATTTAATGATGGTTGAAGTAACAAAAATTCCAAATGTAAAAATTGGTGATGAAGTTGTTTTAATCGGTAAGCAAGGTAAAGAAGAAATTACTGCTGAAGAAATAGCTGAAAAAATTAAGAGCATCAATTATGAAGTAGTAACAAGAATCAATTTATTATTACCAAGATTTTATAAATAAAAATTACCCCTTGCTTAAAAATTCTTTTTTATTATAATTAAATTAAATGGATCTAAAAACAAAACTTAAAATTGGTGTTATTTTTGGTGGTAAATCATCGGAAAGAGAAGTTTCATTAGCTGGTGGTCGCCATGTTTATCAACATTTAGATCGCTCAAGATTTATACCAATAGCTATTTTTTGGGATCAGCAATTAAAATTTTGGCAGATTCCAGAAAGTTTAATCATCAGAAATACCTGCAAAGAAATAGAAGAAAATTTAGAAATAAAAGGTGCTAAAAGAATTTATTTTGAGGAATTAAAAGATTTAATTGATTTAGCGTTTTTAGTTACCCATGGTAAATATGGTGATGATGGCTGTCTTCAAGGACTTTTAGAATTATTAGATATTCCATATACTGGTTCTGGTGTTTTATCAGCAGCTTTAGGTTTAAACAAAAAAATGCAACGGGAAATCTTTAAAGCTAATGGCAGGATCAATTTTCCTGACTATTTAGTCATCAGTCAAGACGAATGGGAGAAAGATCCACAAGGAATAAAGAAAAAAATCAAAGAAAAATTTTTATATCCGATTGTCACAAAACCAACGCGTGAAGGCTCAACAATTGGCGTCTCTCTAATTAAAGAAGAAAAAGATTTGGAAAAAGGAATAAATCTGGCTTTAGAATATGATAATGAAGTTTTGGTTGAACCATATTTATCTGGCCGTGAATTTTCTTGTGTTGTGATGGGTAATGATGAACCAATTGCTTTTTTACCAACAGAGACAATTTATGAATCAGAAATTTTTACTTATGATCATAAATATCTGCCCGGTGCTTCAAAAAAAATTACGCCAATAAAAATTGAAGAAAAATTTATTAAGGAGATTCAAAGACAGGCAGTAGAGACTTTTAAAGCCTTAGAGTGCAAGGGTTATGCTAGAATTGATGGTTTTGTTGAAGAAAATGGAAGAGTTTTAATCACTGATCCAAATTCAGCTGCCTCAACTGGGATGGGACCATCTTCTTGGACTTATCATCAGGCAGCTTTAGCTGGAATGAGCATCCCACAATTTCTAACAAAAATTATCGAATTAGCTATTGAAGCTCATCAAAATAAAAAAGGACCTTTATAATTTGAGTTAAAAAATTATCCACCAGCAATTCTTGACTGAAAATTTGAAATAATAGTAAAATATAAGATGGGAATAAATTAAAAATCAAAATGATTTTGCTTTTTATTCCCTACTAATATTTGTTTTAGTGTATTAATACAATATATGAGGCCGAGGGACGCTAAAGAGTCTCTGTCTCAGTCCGAAGAAGAGAGGAAGGAGATATTAGCTGAACTTGATAAAAGACGATGTGAACTTGAAAATAAAAGGGCTGAGATAGAAGCAAAAATGTCCCTAACCGGCCAGCTGGATGGGGATGAAGAAAAAGAATTGCTCTTCCTAAAAAAGGAGATAGAAAATCTCCGCCAGCAAATGAAAGAATTAGGAGCTGATTGGGTCTAAATTTAAAGAAAGCTAAATGAGTAGAAAAGAAGAACTTCAACGGACTGAGACCTAAAGAACTCATTGAGAAATGAGAAAGATTTTTTATAACAAAAAATTTTTTTGTTTATAATAAAAAACTTAACATTTTTGAAAAAATTATTTATAATTAGAAATTATGGATAAAAAGAATGAGAAATTAAGAATTGGTATTATCTTCGGTGGCAAATCTTCAGAAAAAGAGGTTTCATTAGAAGGTGGTAGAAATGTTTATTATAAAATTCCAACAGAAAAATACGAAAAGATTCCAATCTTTGTTGACTCAAAATTAAGACTTTGGAAGATAAATGATTTTTTGATTATCCAAAACACAACATCAGATCTTGAAGCATTAGTTGAAGAGCAGGCAGAAAGAATTCCTTATGAAAAATTGCCAGAACTGATTGATTTTGCTTTTGTTATTGGCCATGGTAAATATTTAGAAGACGGCTGTTTTCAAGGATTATTAGAAATTTTAAATATTCCTTATAATGGACCAGGTGTTTTGGGTGCAGCTTTAGGGATGAATAAATATATCTTTAGAAAAATTCTAACTGCTCATGGAATCAAAGTGCCAAAATATCTTGCTCTTAAAGATAAAGAATGGGCGAGTGAAAAAGAAAAGGTTATAGAAAAAATAAAAAAAGAAATTGGTTTCCCTTGTTTAGTTAAACCATCGCGTGAGGGTTGTAGTACCGGCATCTCTGTGGTTAGAAAGGAAGAGCAACTCCCATCAGCAATAGAGAATGCTTTTCAATGGGATAATATTATTTTAGTTGATGAATATATTGAAAATGCTATTGAAATTACTTGTTCAGTTTTAGGTAATGAAGAATTAATAGCTTTACCATTAACAGAAACACCTTGGCAACAAAATTTAGAATATCTAACTTTATTAGATAAATTTCTACCTGGTGGAGCAGAAATGATTACGCCAGCCAGATTAGATGAAGTAATGACCAAAAAGGCTAAGGAGACTGCTATTAAAGTTTGCCAGATTTTAGATCTTAAAGGTTATCCAAGAATTGATATGTTTATCAAAGATGGTGAAGTAATAGTTCTAGAACCAAATACTTTACCTGGTGTCACACCTTCGACAATGGTTTTTCATCAGGCAGCAGAAATTGGAATGTCACCAGAAGAATTTTTAGATAAAATTATTCAACTTGGGATCGAAGCTCATCGTAAGAAAAAAGGACCACTATAATTAGTATGCGAGCTATTTCTTTTTTTCAAAAAAAACAATTGCCAGAAAAACGGCTGGCAATTCGCAATTATTACGAGAAAAAAGATCAGAAACTTTTTTCATTAGTTCTTTTTCTTCTTTTACTTTTTTTATTAATTATCTATCTTATTTTTTTTACTCCAATCTTTAAAATCAAAACAATTTCTTTTGAGATCAAAGATAATCAAATGGTTAAAATTAATGAAAATGAATTAAGGAATGAAATAAATAAAATTTTATCGCAAAATTTTTATTTTTTCCCTCTTGATAATATTTTCTTTTTTCCTAAAAAAAAGATAAAAATGTTTCTTTCTCAAGATCAAAGAATAGAGAATTTTGAAATTAAAATAATTTTCCCTCAAAAAATAAAAATAAAAATTTCTACTTGGCTACCCCAAGCAATTTTTGTTCAAAGTTCTGATTATTTTTTATTAAATAAAAATGGTCAAATAATTAAAAAAATTCCTAAAAATGAAGTAGGGGAGATAGATTTACCAATAATTTATAATAAAACAGAAAAAAAAGACCTTCCTTTTTTATCTATATTTAATTTTTTAGAAAGATTAGTTAATTCGGACTTTTCTATTATAGAAGTTAGAATTTTTGAAGATAAGGGGGTTTTAAATTATCAAGCTATCACTTCGGAAGGTTGGCAAATTTATTTTACTCCAGAAGAAGATATTAATAGTCAGATAAATAATCTCTTTTTGATACTGAGAGAAAAAATTTCTGATCGTTCTCAGCTTGATTACATTGATCTTCGTTTTGGAAATCGTCTATTTTATAAATATAAATAATATGAAATATCTTCTAAATTTATTTCTTTTACTCTTTCCTCGGCTTTTGATCATTTTTTTAAAAGTTTTAACAGATTGGTTCAATAATCTTTTTAGGGGTTGGTTCTGGATAATTTTAGGTCTTATTCTTGCACCATGGACTTTACTTTGGTATTCAGTTGTTCAAAATTGGTTTTATGGTATTTGGGGAATTTGGCAAATTGTTATTTTAATTTTAGCCATCATTATTGATTTATTTTCTTTAAGTCGAATAGGAAGTTTTGAAGAATAGGAACTTATCCACAGGGGAAAGAGTTTACAGATTATTTTTAGTCTCTATAATGAAAATGTTATACTTCGTATAATGTAGATTAAGCGAAATTAGAGAGATCTAAATTTATGCGAAAAGATAATAAACCAATTATAGACCATCTTGTTGATTTTTTAGAATATTTAGCTGTAGAAAAGGGTCTTTCTAATAAAACTCAAGAAAATTATAAAAGATTTTTAAAAAAATTTTTTGATTGGTTAAAAATTAATGGTCTTGAAAATATTAAACCACATGAGTTAACTGAAGAAGATATTTGGAAATATCGTGTTTGGCTCTCCCGCTCTTTAAATAAATTAAAAAAGACACCATTAAAGAAATCAACT
>JBKBVX010000015.1:0-13206 GCA_046289355.1 Patescibacteria group bacterium | reverse complement strand
CTGAGTGGCAAAGCTTAAATCCATTACTTCTGAAGGATGGCCTTCACCAGCAACTAAATTAACTAAACGACCTTGAGCTAAAAGATAGATTTTTTTACCATTTTTAAGAGTATATTCCTCAAGATTTTCACGAATTATTTTTTTATTTTTAGCCACTTTAGCCAAATCTTTTAAATTAATTTCTACATTGAAATGGCCAGCATTGGCTAAAATAGCACCATCTTTCATTTTAAGAAAATGTTCTTTTCTTAGAATATCAATATTACCAGTAACCGTGACAAAGACATCACCAATTCTGGCTGCCTCTAATGAAGGGAGAACTTCAAAACCATCCATTTTTGCTTCTAAAGCTTTAATAGGATTTTTTTCGCAAATAAAAACTCTGGCTCCCATACCTTTAGCTCTTTGACTTAAACCTTTACCACAAAAACCATAACCAAAAACAACAAAATTTTTACCAGCTAAAAGAATATTTGTTGCTCGTAAAATACCATCGATAGTTGACTGGCCAGTACCATAGCGATTATCAAAAAGATTTTTAACTCTAGCATCATTGACTGCCATAACTGGAAAAATAAGCTTCCTTTCTTTTTCTAAATTTTTTATTCGAATGACACCGGTTGTCGTTTCTTCAGAAGCACCTAAAACTTTTTGACCAGTTTTTATGGCTAAACTAATTAAATCACCACCATCATCAATTAATAAGTCAGGTTTAAAAGATAAAACTTTTTTAAGGGCTTGGTGATAGAAACTAACACTTTCCCCTCGAAAAGCAAAAATAGGAATTTTTAAATAAAAAGAAAGGGCAGAGGCTACTTCATTTTGAGTAGATAAAGGATTTGAAGCAGAAAGAAAAACTTTTGCTCCACCTGCCTTCAGACAATTAATAAGATTGGCTGTCTCTGGAGTAATATGGAGACAAGCACCAATTTTTAGATTCCTAAATGGCTTGGTCTGAGTAAACTCTTTAGTAATTAAAGATAAAACAGGCATTCTTTGTTTAGCCCAATTAATCTTTTTTTTACCGACCAAGGCTAATTTTTTCATATTTAAATTCATATAATTTAGCCAATAACTCTGAAGACCTCTTCGACAGTGGTAATACCTCTAAGCGCTTTTAAAAGTCCATCTTGAACCATGGTAACCATTTTTTGTTGTTTGAGTATCTTTCTCATCTCATACTCTGAAATTTCAGATTTTAAAATTAATTTCTCTATCTCGTCATTAACAGTAAAAAATTCGAAAATACCAATCCTCCCTTTATAACCAATGCCCTGGCAAACTTCACAACCTCGACCACGATAAAATTTTAAATTATCTAAATCTATCTCTTTTTTTTCTTCTTTTGGTAAATCATCTAAAATCTTTTTTACTTTCTCTAATAAATCATCAGGAATTTTTGTTTCTTCTCGACAGTTCTCACAGATTCTTCTCACTAATCTCTGGGCAATGACCATATTTAAAGCCGGAGCTAAAAGATAAGGTTTAACACCTAAAACTAAAAAACGTGGGATAGCTCCGGCTGCATCATTGGTATGAAGAGTAGAAAAAACAAGGTGGCCGGTTAAAGCTGCCTGAATAGAAATTTCTGCTGTTTCTTGATCGCGAATTTCACCAACCATAATAATATCAGGATCCTGTCGCATAATAGCACGAAGATTTTTAGCAAAACTTTGACCTTTTGAAGTATCAACCGCAGTTTGAATGACACCTTTTAGTTCATATTCAATTGGTTCTTCTAAAGTTATAATTTTTATCTCTGGTTTATTAAGATAATTGAGGATAGCATAAAGAGTTGTTGTTTTACCAGCTCCAGTTGGACCAGTAGTAATAATCATCCCATTTGGCCGAGAGACTTCCTTTTTGATGATTTTAAGATATCTTTTTCTGAAACCTAAATTTTCTAGACTAATTTGATAATAAGGCATCAAAAGTCTAATCACAACTGATTCTCCAAAAGCAGTAGGAATAGTAGAAACTCGGACATCAATTTTTTCTTGACCAAAGAAAATAGAAAAATGACCTTCTTGAGGTTGATCAGTAACATTGATTTTTAAAGAAGCAAGTAATTTAATTCTAGAAATTATTGATGGCCAAAAATTTTTTGATAGAGTAGCTGCTTCATGAAGAATTCCATCGATCCTGAATCGAAACTTAATCTCTTTCTCTTCAGCTTCGATATGAATATCAGAAGCACGAGATTTTATAGCAGTAGCAATTGTCAAAGTAATAAGATCAGAAGCTGAAACTCGACGAAGTTCACTTCCTAAATCTCGGAAATTTTTAATTCTTTTTTGATAAGCCAGAATTTCTTCTTCAGAAATTTCCACTGCTTTCTCTCTTCTTTTCAGTTTAGGAAGACTGCCATAAAGCTTTAAAGCTGAAGTAAAACTTAAAGCTGAAGTGAGAAATAAAAAAACTTTTAAGTTGGTTTCTAATTCAATTTTTTCTTTAAGTTCTAAAACTTGAGGGTTGGTAGGATCTAACACCGCTAAATTTATTTTTCTCTCATCTCTTGAAAAAGGAATAGCGCCTACTTTTTTTGCCTCTTCCTCCGGAATAATTCTTAAAATTTCTGGAGGGATAGATCTGCCTTTAAGATTAATATAAGGAAGATTTAAAATGGCAGCTTTTTTTTGGGTTTCTTCTTCAATTTTTTTGATTTTCAATTCTTCTAATTTTGCTTCCAATTCAGCTTTTTTATTGTTTTGAAAATCCATAAATAAATTATATCAAATTATCTATGATTTGTAACTATTACCGGTTGTAAATTCTCTGTCTAATTAATTCTATTTCTTGTTTAATTCTCCCCTCCTCTTCCACTTCTTTTTTAATCTTTCGCCAGGCATGGATAGCTGTTGTATGATCTCGATTGCCTAATTCTTTGCCAATTAAAGGAAAAGAGGCATCTAATTCTTCTCTTAAAAGATACATGGCAATCTGGCGAGGAACAACCAATTCCTTTTTTCGAGAAGAACTGGTTAACTCTGAAAATTTTAGACCATAAAATTCAGCGACAATTTGAAGTAATTCTTTTGGTGAAAGAGCAGCCTTACGAGGAAGGGTCATTAGACTAGAAACGATTTTTTTTGTTTCTTCTAAGGAAAATGGAAGTTTGTTTAATTCATGATAGGCAATAATTTTATTCAAAGCACCTTCAAGTTGACGAACATTATTCTGGATATGAGTAGCAATATACTGGATAATTTCTGGAGGTAAAGTGACACCCCTCTCTTTTGATTTTCTCTCTAAAATTGCTATCCTTGTTTCAAAATCAGGTGGCGAAATATCAACAATCATTCCACCTTCAAAACGAGAAATAAGTCTTTCTTCTAAAGCAGGGATAATCCGCGGCGGTCGATCAGAAGTAAGAACAATTTGGTAATCTTTCTGGTAAAGAGCATTAAAGGTATGAAAGAATTCTTCTTGGACAGCTTCTTTGCCAGCAAAAAATTGGACATCATCAACTAAAAGAAGATCTCGGCTTCGATAAAATTTTTTAAATGAATCTACTTTTCCTTCTCTGATGGCTTTAACAAATTCATTAGTGAATCGTTCAGCACTAATATATAAAATTTTCTTTTTTGGATCATGTCTTAAAACCTCATGACCAATAGCTTGAAGAAGATGAGTTTTACCTAAACCAACCCCACCATAAATAAAAAGAGGGTTATATTTTTTGCCAGGATTGGTAGCAACCGCTAAACAAGCTGCATGGGCCAATTCATTACTTTTGCCAACAACAAAATTTTCAAAAGTATAACGAGGATTTAAACCATATTCATTAACGTCAGGAACTTTTTCCACTTTTTCTTTCTTAATTATCTCTTCTAAACTAACAAATCTTTTTTCTGAAATACTGGGAATTTTTGCTTCTACCCGATAGATAACCCTTTTAACTTTATTTTCTGTAGCTGTTTGGAGAATCTCTAAAATCATTTTATGATATTTTTTTTCAAACCATATTTTAGTAAATTCATTTGGTAAGGAAATGATCACTGTCTCGCCATTATCTTCAATAGAAGAAATAGAGGCATTTTTAAACCAAGTCATAAAATTAGCCCGGCTGAGTTGAAGTTCCATTTCTCCTAAAACAATTTGCCAAAGTTTTTCTTTTGTCATTTCTTGATTATCCATAAAATATTTTTAATTTTGATTTATTTTATATAAATTGTATAATTCAAAAAAAATAAAGAAAATAAAAAGGAGTGGATAAGATGGGGATGAATTGTGGAAATCTTGTTTTCTATTTTCTTTTTGTTATAATTAAATTTCATTATTCATATGGCCCTTCCTTCTAAAAAAAGACCAAAAAGTGAAAAAAGAAAAAGAAGAGCAGCAAAAAGATTAAAAAAGATCAATTTTTCTATTTGTCCAAATTGTGGTCAACCAATAAAACCCTATCATCTCTGCCCTTTTTGTGGTAAATATAAGGGCAGAGAGATTATTAAGGGAAAAATTTCAAAAAAGAAAAAATAAAAACTTTTCCATATGAAGGAACGTCATTTAGCAAGGATGATTTCTCTCCAAATTCTTTATCAGTTAGATTTCCTTGGACTTTTGGAAGAAGAAAAGATAAAAACTGATGAAAAAAGAGAAAAAATTTTAGCTAGTTGTTTAGAAAATTTTCCTCTTTTTAATTCTGAAAATTTTTCTAAAGAGTTAGTCTTAAATATATTAAAAAATCTTAAAAAAATAGATGAACAAATTAAAAAATTCGCTCCGGAATGGCCAATTAAACAGATCTCTTTAATTGATCGAAATGTCTTAAGAATTGGCATCTTTGAACTTCTTTTTTCAGAAACTCCACCAAAAGTGGCTATTAATGAGGCAATTGAATTAGCTAAAACTTTTGGTTCAGAAACTTCTGGTCGATTTGTCAATGGTGTTTTAGGAACGATTTATGAAACAATAAAAAAGAAAGAAAAAACTTAACATGAAAGAATTAGAGAAAAAAATAAAAATTAAATTTAAAAATCCTCAACTTCTTCGTCAAGCTCTAATCCATCGTTCTTATCTAAATGAACATCCAGAGGAAAAATTAGATCATAATGAAAGATTAGAATTTTTAGGCGATTCAATAATTGAGTTCGTTATCACCGAATATCTTTACAAAAACTTTTCTCAACCAGAAGGAGTTTTGACCTCTTGGCGGGCAAGTTTGGTTAATACGAAAATGTTAGCTAAAATTGCCAAGAAACTAAATCTTGATAAATATCTTTATTTATCTAAAGGAGAACTACTTTATTCCTCAGAAAAAGCGAAAACAGGTATTTTGGCCAATGCTTTTGAGGCTTTAGTTGGGGCTATTTATTTAGATCAAGGTTTAGAGAAAACCAGAAAATTTATTAAAGAGAAATTGATTAATCAACTTAAGTTGATTTTAAAATATGGACTTTATAAGGATGCTAAAAGTAAATTTCAAGAATTAGCCCAAGCTGATTTTAAAATTACTCCAACCTATAAAGTCCTTAAAGAAACTGGCCCTGAGCATGCTAAAGAATTTGTTGTCGGCCTTTTTCTTAATGAGAAAAAAATTAGCCAAGGAAGAGGTAAAAGTAAACAAGAGGCAGAAATGAAAGCAGCCAGATCGGCTTTAAAAAAATATAATAAGATTAAGTTATGTATCTTAAAAAATTAGAAATTTTTGGTTTTAAATCATTTGGTCATCGAGTTAATCTTGAATTTCCTAAAGGAATCACTTGTATTATTGGTCCAAATGGGGTAGGTAAATCAAATTTAGTTGAAGCTATTAGATGGACAATCGGTGAGCAAAGTTTAAAAAATTTAAGGAGTAAAAAAAGTGAAGATATTATTTTTTCCAGTGGGAAAAATCGTCTTAATTTTGCTGAAACTTATCTTTACTTAGAAAATATTGAAGAAAAAGAAGGTCCTAAAGAATTGATCATTGGTCGAAAAGTCTGGCGAAATGGCGAAAATGAATATCTCATCAATAAAAAAAGGGTAAAACTCCAAGATTTCTTAGTGACTATTGCTAAGGCAAATTTTGGACCTAAAAGTTATTCAGTTATTGGCCAAGGAATGGTTGATTCTATTCTTTATCTTTCACCTTCAGAAAGAAAAGAGTTTTTTACTGAAGCTACAGGAATCAAAAAATATCAATTAAGGAAAAAAGAGGCTATTTTGAAATTAAAAAAGACTCAAGAAAATCTTAATCAAGTTGAAGTGGCTTTGCAGGAGATAGAACCAAGAATGAAATTTCTAACTCGGCAAATCAAAAAACTGGCAAAAAGAAAAGATCTTGAAAAAAATCTTATTGAACTCCAAAAAAAATATTATGGTTCAAAAAAATTTAGATTGGAAAAAGAAGAGGAAGAACTAAATAAAGAAATAACGAAAATTAAGACGGAAATAGATAAAAAATCAGCTGAGCTTAAATCTCTTCAAGAAAGATTTAAAAAAAATTATGAAATAGATACTAATAATCTTTTTTCAAAACTTCAGAATGATTATTATTGCCTTCTTGAAGAAAGAAGAAAAATTTTGGATGAATTGGCTAAAGGAAAAACAGAATCAAAAATTTTTAAAAAACCTTATCATAAATTAGAAGAAATAGAAGAAATAATTAAAAAAGTAGTGACTGATCAAGAAAATCTAATAAATCGATTGAACAAAGTAGAAAAGATAGAAGAATTAAAAATTATCTCTAAAGATTTAAAAGAAACTATTGAGAAATTAAAAAAATGTTTAAAGATTTTTCAAGAAGAAGAAGGTGTATCTTCACAACAAACAGAAATTTTAAATAAAAAATTAGGAACAATCGATCAAAAAATAAAAGATTTAGAAACAAATCTTAAAAATGTTTTAAAAGAGGAAGAAATTAAAAGAAAGGAAATTATTAATGAGCAAGAAAAGATTCAGAAAAAACAGGAAGAAATATCTAGAATTAATTTTCTTCTTAAAGAAAAAGAAATAGAATTAGCAAAACTTGAAACAAAAAAGGAGGATCTTGAAGAAGAAATCAAAAGAGATATTTTAGATCCAAAACTAATTGAAAATTTAGAAAAAAGATTGTTGACGTTAAGTGAAGAAGAGGAATTATTTCTAAAAATTAAAAAAATAAAGGGGCATTTAGAAATGATCGAGGCAATTGACCCAAATATTTCTCAAGAATATCAGGAGTGTAGCCAAAGATATAATTTTTTATCTTCTCAATTTAATGATCTAAAAGAGGCAATCGCTTCATTAAAAAAAATTAAGGAAGAATTGAATGAAAAGATAAAAAATGAATTTATTACTAATTTTAATAAGATTAACCAAGAATTCGAAAAATATTTTAAAATCTTATTTAAAGGTGGGTCAGCCAAATTATTTTTAGAAGAAAAAGAGGAAGAAGAAGGGTCATTAGAATCTGAAGAAGATGATAAATGGTTGATAGAAATTAAGGCTAAACCACCAGGTAAAAAAATCAAAACTTTAGATACTCTTTCTGGTGGTGAAAAAGCTCTTACTTCTTTAGCTTTAATCTTTGCTATTATTAAAATAAAAAGCCCACCTTTTGTTGTCTTAGATGAAGTTGATGCTGCTTTAGATGAAATAAATTCTTTAAGATTTAGAGAGATTGTTAAAGATTTAGCTAAAAAAATTCAATTCATTATCATTACCCATAATAATGTGGTCGTGGAAATGGCCGATGTCCTTTATGGCCTAACAATGAAATCAGATGGTATCTCCTATCCCCTTTCTTTGAAGTTAGAGTAATTCTAAAATTTTTTCTAAGTCTTCTTTTGGTAATAAACCAACCATTCTTTTTATCTCCTGACCATTTTTAAAGATAATAAGAGTAGGAATACTTATAACTTTGTAATTTGAAGCTAAATCTTGTTCTTCGCCAACATTTACTTTAGCGAATTTTATTTTATCTTGATATTTTCCCTCTAATTCCTCAAGAATTGGTGAAAGAACACGACAAGGGGGACACCAATCAGCATAAAAATCAACCAAAACTGGGATTTTACTTTCTTCTAAAACTTCTTTTTTAAAATTTTTCTTATTTAATAATCTAATCATATTTTAAAAATATCTTTCTTTACCAACAATAACTTTTAATTTGTAAGGAGTTATTTCTATCTCTAATGGTGTTTTCAAAATTCGCCAGTTATCAATTAAAGCTGGAATTTCTTTTTTTCTTTTCAAAGACTCAATTTTTAATTTTTTAAGGAAAAAAACACTATCTACTATTTTTTCTTTAGAAAGTTTTAAAAAAGAAAAGAAAGACGATGATGGCCGATAAAGATTTACCTCTAGAAACCCATCTTTTGGATTGGCAAATCTTTTTGAAACTTCATCAAGATTGGAAATTCTTACTTCATTAATTTTTTGAGAAAGATAAATTTTATAATTATCTGAACTAATGATAATTTTTGGATTATTGATTTTAATTGAAGAAAGAAAAAAATAATTATTAACCTTAGCTAAGTCAATTTCTTCTGTTAGCCGAGCGGAAATCACTTCACAAGCCATTTCCTCTTTTGGTAATCCAAGAATCCGAGCTAATTTCGTCCTTTCACCAATAGGAATAAAACCAACTGTCGCTTCTGAACCCATAAGGCTAGTTGCCGTTTCACAGAGAGTTCTATCATTACCAACAGCAATAAATGTTTCCACTCCTTTTTTTAAAGCATCCCTAACAATCTCTTGAATATTTTCTAAAATAGTTAAGCGAATTATTCGGCCAGAAATTTCTAAATCAGTAATCCTTGTTTCTATTCGATCAAGAATTTTTTTATATTTCTTCTTAGCCAAAAAAGAATCAAAAAGATAAAGATACATAAAATTTATAACTAAATTTGATGCTAAAATAATCAAAATCTTAAAATTTTCTTGAAAATCTAAAAAACTTTTTATTCCTCAGAAGTCTTTTTTTCTCCCATTCGACATTCTCCATTAAAAACTGCTCCATCTTCAACAGAAAGGAATTTACAATCAATATTTCCTAAAAGATGGGCTGAGCTAGATAAACTAATTCTTTCCTCAGCTTTGATATTTCCCTTTATCTCACCAGCTACAATAACATTTTTTCCTTTAATATCAGCTTCAACTACTGCCCCTTCTTCAATTTTGACATCGCTTTTCGTTTCTATAGAACCTTTGATCCGACCTCTAATAATAATATTCCCTTCGCCAGTAAAATTACCTTCCAAATTTACACCTGCACCGATAATTGTTTCTAAATCTCCTGTTGGTTTCATCTTTGTTTCTTTAAACATATAAATAAAATATAATTAACCTAATTATAAATAATTTTTAACCAACCGTCAAATTATCTAAGGTTGACAAAATTATCCAAAAGAAATAAAATAAAAATATGAATCAAGAAGAAAAAATTAAAGATTATTCTTATCTTAAAAAAGATTTAACAAAAGTTTTAATTCTGACTGGAATTCTAATAATAATTATTATTGGCTTATCTATTTTAGATAGAAAAACAAATTGCATTTCAAAATTGGCAGATGAAATAATGAATGTTTTAATAAAAAAATAAAATTTGCCCTCATAGCTCAATGGATAGAGCAGATCCGTCCTAAGGATAAGATGGGGGTTCGATTCCCTCTGGGGGCATATTCAAAATCAATTTTTTGATAAAATTTTTTATTTAAAGGGCCTATGGTCTAGTGGGATGACGCCACATTCGCATTGTGGAGACGGCAGTTCGATTCTGCCTAGGTCCAAATCACTATAGAGAAACGTTCTCTATAGTTTGGCTTAGTTGTGCGATTTTTATGGGAGTAATTATCAAATGAATTTTTTATTTTTTTATTTCTTTTTCAATGTCTCTAATTTCTTTAGCGATCATTCTCTCACAAATTTTCAAAACTCTTTTTAAATTGTCACAAACCTCTTTTTCTCTTTCATTTAAATCTGGCTGACCATCTAATTTTGCCACCTGTTTATCAATTTCCTCTTTTAAGGTGGTAAAGGTTTGATGTAAAGTTTCCTTTGCTTCCTCTGTCTCTTTATAAATCTTTTTTTGAAACAAAGAAAATCTACGCCAGCCAGACCAAATAATTACAAGTAAAAGAATAATAAGAGCAACAAATGGAACAACAACGCTAAGAATAGTGATGGCTCGATTTCCAATTTTTAAAAAGGTTGGGGGTTCTACAGAAATTATTATTTTTTCAGAAGGCGTACTTCTTGCTCCTCGTTCATCAATCACTTCAGCCCAAATTTTGTAAATCCCATCTTTAAGTTTTTCTTCAGCTATCAGCATAAAATTTCCATTACTATCATTTCTTATAATCTGACTTTTTGGTTCTCTTCCTTCACTTTCAAACCAAACTATTGTTTGGGCATTTGGATATTTGGTTGTTCCTTTAATAATAAGGGTTTCTCCGCTTGGCAATTGCTTTGGATAATTGGTAATAACTGGCGGTTTGAGCGGTAAAATAACAAATTCCTCAGTAGCAATCTGAGAATTTCCAGCTTTGTCAAATGCTTGGACTAAAATTGTTTTCTTACCAGGTGTTTGAGGTGGTAAAATATATGGATTACCTTTTACGATTTCAGGGGTAACGTGAGAAAAATCACCTTCACCGATCTTTACTTTATAATAAGCTATCCCACTTAAAGAATCAGTGGTTTCAAATATAACAGCTGGCCTTGGATTATCAGTCTCTTTACCATCAATAAATTCTATGGAAAATGGTTCTGGTGGTGTGGTATCAATCTGAAAACGGAAATGAGAAATCGGCCCCCAACCTGCTTTATTACGGAAGCGAATAGAAAAATACCAAATACCATCCTCAAGATTAGTTATTTCTTTTTCGCTAATTGGAGGAATATAAGTAACAGTTGGGATCGCATTTTGTACCTTTCCGACAAGTAAACGAACAGCAGTAACATCCTTTGGTAAATACCAATTGAATTTTGCATTTTTAAGGTTATACCATTTGTTTGGATCGGGATGGGTTGGTGAACTAACTATTGGTGAAGGAGGTAGGTTGACTCTCTCGGTTGGGATTGTTTTTTCTGTTGTTTCTTCTTTAACAGTGGCTATTGAAAAATTAGCTCCACTAAAACCTTTTAAGATATTTGTGCCAAAACCATCGTTGGCTAAAACTGAAGCAGAAGAAAAATTTAATGAGGCAATGCCAATCGCCTTAGCTTTAAAATTGATATTAATAATTTTACCTCCTGAACCAGTAAAACCAGGATTCAAAACAATCCCTTCAAAATTTATTATTCCAGAACTGTTAGAAAAAGATGGTTCTTGAACCCAAAGTGAAAAGATTGATCCACTTTTAGACAAAGAAGTAACTTCTAATTTGTCATTAGAGAAAACAACAGTGCCAGAAACAGCATTTATTGCCTGATCTGGACTAGAAACATATATACTTACTGAAAAAGTTTGATCAACATTATATGATCCTGAAGAAGGAGAGAAATATAAAGTTGCAGCCTGGGCAACAGAAATAAAAAATAAAAAAACAATAATCGGTCCAACTAAAATCATTATTTTTCTTAGGTAGTTCATAATAAGTCAATTCAAAATTTTGAATTTTCTATTTTATCTCTTTTTCTTTTTTTTATAGCCAGAATTACTGCCACCAAAAAGATGACCATTATTATAATTATAACCCAATTTTCATAATTTTTATACCAAGAGAGTGGATAACGAGGAGAAATTTTTACTATTCTTTTATTACCTGCTTTATCAACTGCCTTTATCCAGATAAAACTATGTAATTTTTGATCTCTTAAAAGATAAGGGCTTTCTGCCCAAATCCATTTTTTAAACAGACTTAAAATTTTCTGCCGTGATTCTTTTATTTCATAATGGTCAATACCTGATGCTTTATCTTGGGTAGCAAAAGCAACAAACCATTTTCCTCCAAAAATTAGCTCATTTTTGGCAATTTCTGGTAAAAATGTTTCTGGTGGCTCAAAATCTTTTATTACTCTAACTGTCGGAATTGAGTTTGAAACTATTGAAGATATTCGCATTTCAAAAGGTCTTATTGTTAAAATCGCTAAAGATCCTTGACCATCATTTCGCAAGACCCTTGCTTCATTAATTTTAAAATTGGCAATCCCTTCTGATTTTGCTTCGAAGATAACTGAAAAAAGTAAACCACTCGTACCTTGAAATCCGCCAGGTGTAATACCAGAAAAGACAATGGTATCTCTTTCTAATTTAGGTCTATTAATCCAAAAATTTATAATTGAATTTCCATCCTTTATTTCTTTTAATCTTAAAAGATCAGTTGGAAAAATTATTTTTCCTTCGAATGCGTTAACACTTTCTTCTGGCGTATTAATGAAAATTTCAACTTCAAATTGTTTGCCAACTTGAATTTCATTTGTTTTCGTTTTAAAAGAAATCTCAGCTGCCAAAACGGGTGTAGCTGTTAAAAACAATAGAATTATTATTAGAAATTTTTGAATTTTGATTTTTGAATTTGATTTTTGCATTTTGATTTTTGAATTTTTAGACTAACCAGTCCAAAAGTAGGCCATTATTGAAAAATCAACTAAATCAACTTTACCATCGCCATTTAAATCAACGGTTGGTGGTGGATTAGGCCGTTTATACCAATAAGCAGCGATGGAGAAATCAATTAAATTTACCCGACAGTCATTATTAAGATCACCTTTTAATAAACATTTAGAAGGCTTTTTAAAAACTGTTTTTGTGCTGACTAAAAAGCCTACAGTTTTACTATAAGAACTAGTCTCAGTAATATAAGCTGATTTTGATTTAGCAAAATGTTGGCCCATTTCTAAAATAGCAGTATCGAAATTGTAGAGATAAATACCATTTTTGTCTGCTTGGATTTTTCTAAAGATATCTTCTCCTGAACTTACGACAATAGTAATCTCTGCATCTGGACAACTTTGACCAAAAATGGCTAAGTTATCACCTCGCTTAACTTCAATTTTATCAACATCAATTGTTGGAGCAATAAAAATACCACCAATCTGAATATTAGTTCCTAAAGTAACACTAACTGGAAAAGTGAAAAGTGATGAACGATTACCTTCTTTGTCTTCAGAGTAAATACTAAAAATAAAATTTCCGCTGGAAAGACCTGATAAAGAAATTTGGAAATTGGCATTGGCGTCGGCAATTGTTGTAGCTGCGATTTGGGCATCTTTTAAAAGGGTAACTGTACTATTTGGATAAGCCCGACCAGAAAAGGTAACTTTAGTTTCTGGTGACGGTGGAATATAGCTACCACCTCC
>JBKBVX010000014.1:0-13377 GCA_046289355.1 Patescibacteria group bacterium | reverse complement strand
ATAAGAAAAATAGAGAAACCAAGAATAATTAAACTAATGATATAAAAAATACTCGCCCCTGCCAGAAAATAGATAGAAAAAGCAATTAAGAAAATAATGAGTAAAGAACCAATATTTGGTTGAAAAATAATTGGAAGGGAAATGATGGCTAAAATAAAAATAAATGGTAAAAAACTTAAATAAAAATTATTAATTTCTTTTTCCCGATGACTAAAGAAACGAGCTAAGAAAAGAATGAAAACAAATTTAAAAACTTCAATCGGTTGAAAAGAAAAAATTCTCAAATTTATCCAGCGCTGGGCTTCTTTATATTTTAAACCAAGGCCAGTAATAAAAACGAAAATAAGAAGTAGAAAACCAATAAAAAATAAGAGGTAAGCCCATTTTTCTAAAATTTTTATTGGTAAAAAAGAGAAAATAAAAAATAAAAATAATCCAGGTAAGACACCTTGGAGAATTTGAAGTTTTAAATAATAAAATGGATCATTAAAATTTTTATAACCGATGACGGCGCTGGCAGAGTTAAGAAAATAAAGACCAATAAAAAGAAGAAGAAAGATAATAAGAATAAGAAAATAATCTGGTTGATGACCTTTTTTCATAAAAGTAATTTAACTTGCTTAACAAATTGAGCTCCCCGATCGTAGGCATTTTGAAAAATTCCAAAACTGGCACAACCAGGAGAAAGAAGAACAATATCACCACGAGTGGCAATTTTATTTGCCTTATTTACCGCCTCTTTCATTGTTTTTACTTCAAATAATGAATCATAGCCAATTTTTAATAGTTCTTTTTTTATTTTCTTAGTAGCAGTCCCTGGCAATAGAATTACCCATTTACATTTTTTTGAAATTTCTCGGGCCATTTTTTTAAAATCAAGTTTTTTATCTGCCCCACCAGAAATCAGGATTATATTTCTTTCTTTACCAAAAGAATTAAGAGCTAAAATTGTTGATTGAGGAACAGTCGAAGTAGAATCGTTGTAATATTTAATACCATTTTTTTCTCTAACAAATTCTAAACGATTAGGCAAACCACGAAAAGTCTTTATTGCTTTTTTAATAGTTGTTGATGGAATTTTTAAAATAGAGGCAATAGTAGCGGCTGCCAAGATATCGTTATTACAATAGATTAATGTTTTACCTCTTGTCTTTTTTTTTAAGCGATCGCTTAGAAAAAAAGACGATGAACGAGAAGAAAAAAAGATAACTTTGGCCTTTGATAATTTAGCGAATTTTTTAACAATTGGATCATCAGCATTTAAGACAAGAATATCCCCTTTTTTTTGGTATTTGAAAATTAATTTTTTTGAATTAATATACTCTCTAAAATTTTTATAAGTATTAAGGTGATCAGGAAAAATTGTTGTAATGCAAGCAATATGAGGGCTCTTTTTTAAGTGGGCCATATCTTCAAGTTGCCAGGAAGAAATTTCTAAAACTGCTAAAGGATAATTTTTATCTAAATAATTTAAAGGTGATTGGCCGATGTTACCACCAAAAATAAATTTTTTCTTACTCATTTTCAAAATATGACTCAGTAAACTAACAGTTGTTGACTTACCTTTAGTACCAGTGACACCAATAATTTTGCCTTTAAATAATCTAAAAAAGATGGAAAGATCGCTTTCAATAGGGATATTATTTTTTCTAGCAATTTTTAGAAATTTTGAATGACGAGGAACAGCTGGATTTTTAATGATAAGATCAGCATTTTTAAAATCTTTTTCTCGATGCTTGCCTAAAACATATTTAACCGGTAATCCTTTTAATTTATCTAAGGAACTTTTCAATTGATTTTTTGTTTTTAAATCTGTAATTAAAACGTTTGCGCCTTGTTTAACTAACCATTTAACTACTCCGACTCCGCCACCAAGTAAACCTAAACCCATAACAACAACTTTTTTATTTTTAAGATTATTAAAATCTAACATATAAATTAGTATAACAAAAAATTGCCATTTTGGCGAATTGTTTTTTTAATCATTAATCATTAAATGAATAGTTTTTCAATTAAAAAAATCATTAGACCAAAAGCAGCAGTTATACCACCAACCAGCCAAAATCTCATAACAATTTTTGGTTCTGGTAAACCAATTGCTTCTAAGTGATGATGATAAGGAGTAGAAAGAAAAACTTTGCGATGAAAAATTTTTTTAGAAAGAATTTGAATAATCACAGAAAGAGATTCCCAGACAAAAGGCAGACAAATTATTGGTAAAAGGAAAATAGTATTGGTAAGAATAGCGACAACACCAAGGGTTACACCTAAACCCATCGCTCCAGTATCGCCCATAAAAAATTTAGCTGGATAAATATTATGCCATAAAAAAGCAATTAAACTACCAACAATAACACCACAAAAGGCAGATAAATTTGTTTTCTCTTGAAGAAAGGCAATGATACTATAACTAACAAAGGCAATTAATAAAAGTCCACCTGCTAATCCATCTAAACCATCAGTCTCATTAACAGAAAAAGAGGTAGCAACAATGACAAAAATAAAAAGTGGAATAGACCACCAACCGATTTCGAAATTTCCTAAAAATGGGATATGAATAACACTCCATTCAAGTTTCCAAAAAAACCACCAAGCACCAACAATAGCAATTAAAGTATAAAGAATTAGACGATAGCGCATCTGCAACCCACCTCTCCCTAACTCACCTCTTCTGATATCAACTAAGTCATCGATTAAACCAATAATAGCTGAAGCAACTAAAACACCTAAAGGCAAAAAGGTTTCTTTCCGAACGAGAAAATTTAAAATTTTAAAAATATCATGGCCAGTGAGCTCTCGAAGGAAAAAAATAGATAAAATTAAAAAAAGAGTTGTCAACCAGATGAGTAAACCACCCATTGTTGGTGTGCCAGCCTTTTTCTGATGCATTTTTGTATAAATTGGGGTCTGGCCATTGTTTCTGATCTTTTTCCCTAATTTGTATTTATAGAGAAAATTAAGCAGAATTGGCAGCCAGGCAATAGCTAAAAGGAAAGAAACAATTGTAAGAAAAATAACTTTGATGATAGCCAAAAGTTCCATAAAAAATTTTTAATTTAGAATTTTATATTTTTGAAGCAACATATTCCGCCATCTCAACTAAACGACAAGCATATCCCCATTCGTTATCATACCAAGCAACAACCTTAATTAAATCTTCATTAACCATTGTCAAAGAAAGGTCAATGATGGCTGAATGAGAATTGCCTTTTAAGTCAGTTGAAACAACTGGTTCCTCTGTCACTGATAAAATTCCTTTCAATTTCCCATTTGATTCCTTTTTAAATAAATTATTTAAATTTTCTTTGTCTGTCTTTTTCTCGATTTCACAGACTAAATCAAGTAAACTTACAGTAGGGACAGGGACTCTTAAAGAAAGACCATCTAATTTACCTTTTAATTCTGGCATCACCACACCTATTGATTTAGCTGCTCCAGTTGAAGTAGGAATAATAGAAAGGGCTGCTGCTCGAGCTCGTCTTAAATCTTTATGTGGCAGATCAAGAAGCCTTTGATCATTAGTATAGGCATGGGTGGTGGTAAAAAATCCTTTCTTAATAATAAAATTTTCATGAATAATCTTGACAATTGGTGCTAGACAATTAGTTGTACAAGATGAGTTGGAAATAATGAAATCTTTTTTAGGATCAAATTTTTCTTCATTAACACCTAAAATATAAGTAGGAATTTCTGGACTTTTTGGTGGGGCAGAAATAATGACCCTTTTTGCTCCAGCTTTCAAATGTTTTTCTGAACCTTCTTTATCAGTAAAAACACCAGAACATTCTAAAACAATATCAATACCCAACTCTTTCCAAGGTAGATTAAGCGGATCTTTCTCCGCTAAAATTCTAATTTTTCTTCCATTGACGATTAAATTTTCCTTATCGAAATCTATTTCTTTCTCATAACGTCCATAAAGTGAGTCATATTTTAAAAGATAGGCCAGTGTTTTAGTATCAGTTAAATCATTAATGGCAACAATATCAAGACCTTTTTCCAAAGCAATTTTAAATGTTGGCCGGCCAATCCGACCAAAACCATTAATAGCAATTTTAGTCATAAATTTAGAATTATTTTAATAAATTAACAATTGCCTGAGCAAATTTTTCAGCTGCTTTTGGTCCATTAGCTGTAACAATTTTTCCATCAACAACAACATCTTCATCGAGATAAATTGCTCCATTTTTCTTCAGTTCTTCAATTGGTGATTTATCAACTAAAGAAGACCAAACAGTTGCTTTTTTACCAAAAAGAATACCAGCCTTGGCTAGAATCACTGGGCTAATACAAATCGCTCCTAAAATTTTTTCTTTTTTAACCGCTTCTTGAACTAATTGATGAACATCTTTATTTTCAAAATATTCAGATGCCCCTGGTCCACCAATAAAAACAAGAGCATCAAAATCGTTAAGATCTATTTCTTTAATATTTTTCTCAACTAAAATTTTTCCGCCAAGCACTCCCCTAGCCTCACCTTTAGAAGAACTTGCTATTGTGATTTCTGCCCCATTTCCTTCTAAAACTTTTCTTACACCATTATATTCCAAATCTTGATAATTTTGAAAGGCAACAATTAAAACAACCTTTTTATTTTTTAAAAAAACTTCTGGCATAGAAATTTTTTCTTCTCTTTTTTGGCAACTTGCGCCAGTTAATGTCATTAAAAAGAGAATGAAAAAAATAATTAAAAATTTTTTATTTTTCATATTTTTTCCTTTATCTCGCTAATTGGTACTTCTATTATTGTATCTTCATTAATTTTTAAATCAATACTCTCTTTTAAAATATGCCAGCCAACAACCTCTCCTTCTTTATCTTTTGTTTTAATTTTAGTACCAATCTGAGGAAATTTTTTGGCTTGCTCGAGATAAAAATCTCTTTCATACATCAGACAACATTTCAGTCGGCCACAAGAACCAGAAAGCCTTTCTATACCTCGTTGAACTAATTGTTGTTCTTGAATAAAGTCTGTCTTGACCCCTCCCAGAATTCTAAGGAAACTTAAGCAACAAAGAATTCGACCACAAGGACCGACACCAGAAAAAATTCTCATTTCTTCTCGTGGATTGATTTGGTGTAATCTGATTGAACGATGAAATTCTTTGGAAAGTTTTTTAACTAAATCGCGGAAATCAATTCTTTCTGGTGCAGTAAAGGCGAAAACAATATTCCCACCATCGAGAGAAAAATGAGCATCAACCAATTTTATTGGTAAGGATAATTGATTAATGATTTCTGAAGCTCTTTTTATAATTTTATTTTTTCTTTTTTCTTTTTTAGCTATTTCTTTTAAATCTTCTTCATTTGCTTTTCTAATAATTAAAGCTTTATCTTTATCTGTCTTTTTATCTAATATTCCAACAATTTTCCCTAAATCTTTATGAGAGTCAACTTTAACTATCAAATAATCTCCAATTTTAAATTGAATCTCTTTATTCTTTTTTAATTTGGCTTCAAAAATTTTATCCCAAGGAGCAAGTTTTATTTGAACAATACTCATAAGAATGTTTATAAATTACATTTCGAATCTGATGAATCTTTTTACTTGAATATTTTCTCCTAATCTGGCAATTTTTGTTTTAATTAAATCTTCAATTCTAATATTTTGATCTTTAATAAATGGTTGTTTTAAAAGACAGACTGTTTGGTAAAATTTTTCTAATTTTCCTTCAATAATTTTTTCTAAAATATTGGCTGGTTTTTTTTCTTTAGCCATTTCTTCTCGATAGATTTCTTTTTCTTTTTCTAAAATTTCTTGGGGAATATCTTCTGGTTTTATATATAAAGGATTCATCGCCACAATTTGCATGGCTAAATCATGAGCTAATTCTTTAAACTCTTTATTTTTAGCAACAAAATCTGTTTCACAAGCCAACTCTACTAGAGCAGCAACTCTTTCATTATTATGAAGATAAACACCAATAATTCCAGCTTTAGTTTCTCGCTGACTTTTGCTAGCTACAATTTTTTGTCCTTTTTTTCTTAAAATTTCTTCAGCCTTTTCTAGATCTCCTTTTGTTTCACTTAAGGCTTTTTGGCAATCAAGTATTCCGGCACCTGTTCTTTCTCGAAGTTTTTTAATAAGATCGATATTCATATTTTTATTTAATAAGGTAAAACTTTTTTAATTGCCTCAATGGTTTTTTTGTCAAATTCATTTCTTACTCTAATGATTGGTTTATTAGATTTAATTAAAAGATCAAGGTTGGCTGAGGTCACAGCTAAAACTGCATCACATTTTGCTCGATTGATTGTCTTTTCTAAATCTTTAATCTGTTTTTTACTATAACCCATTGTTGGAATAACTTGGAGATAAGGATATTTTTCTATTGTTTTGGCAATCTCTCCTACAGCCACTAATCTTGGATTGATAATCTTTTTTGCACCAAATTTTTTGGCTAAGAAAATTCCATAACTTTTTGCTTCACCGTGAGTAACAGTTGGTGCATCCTCAACAATAAGAATACTTTTTCCTCTAATTAAATCTGGTCGAGAGAGAGTTGTTATTGATTTAGCTTTAATAATTTTGGCTTTTTTATTAAAAAGACGAATGTTTTTAATTATCTTTTTTATTGCTTCCTTTTTGGCCGTGCCAGTTTTTGAAACAATAACTAAATCAGCTAAAATCAGATTAATAGCACTTGGCCAATAAGAAATTTCATCTCCAACCCGATGGGGATCAGCCACGGTAATATAAAAATCTGGTTTAATAAAAGAAAAATCATTATTGCCACCATCCCATAAAATAATATCAGCTTCTTTTTCAGCAGTTTTTAAAATTTTTTGATAATCAATCCCAGCATAAATTGAGGCACCAATTTCTATATATGGTTCATATTCTTCTCTCTCTTCAATAGTTGCTCTGGCCCGATCTAAATCTTTATAAGTAGAAAACTTTTGAACTTCTTGGCTTTTTAAGTTAGGATCGTAAGGCATGGGGTGACGAATAACTGCTAAGCGATATCCTTTTTCTTGGAGAATTTTTAAAATTGTCTTTGAGACCATTGATTTACCAGCCCCAGTTCTGGTAGCACAAACAGCAATTACTTTCTTTTTTGACTTTAACATTGTTTGATTTGGACCTAATAATTTTAAACTGGCACCAGCAGCTATAGCTTGGGAGGCAAGATTCATCAAAAAGTTATAAGAAACATCAGAATAGGAAAAAACAATTTCATCAATTTTAAATTTTTTTACTAATTTAACTAAATCTTTTTCTGGATAAATAGGAATACCTTGGGGATAAAATTTACCAGCCAAAGAAGATGGATAATGTCTCTTTTCGATCCCAGGAATTTGAGCTCCGGTAAAACAAACAACTCTATATTCTGGATTATCTTTAAAATAGACCAAGAAATTGTGAAAATCGCGCCCAGCTGCACCAATAATAATTACTTTTTTAATTTTTTTCCTCTTCATATGTTTTTTGTTTATTTTGTCCTTCTTTGATTGCCTCAGTAATCGTTTTGGTAATTATTTCAATTGATTTTCTAGCATCATCATTACCCGGAATTGGATAATCAACGAGAGTAGGGTCAGCATTAACATCAACCAAACCAATTATTTTTATCTTGGCTTTCCTTGCTTCTCTTAAGGCTGTTTTCTCTTCTCTTAAATCGACAATATACAATGCCTCAGGGATTTTTTCTAAATTTTTCATTCCACCAACTAAAAGAGTTAATCTCTTTAATTCTCTTTCTAAATCAATTTTCTCTTTTTTTGGATATTTTTCCCATTCGCCTTTTTCTTTATCTTCTTCCATCTTTTTTAATTTTTCTATCAAATTAGAAATGACAGAAAAATTAGTTAATGTTCCGCCAATCCATCTTTCAATAACATAGGGCATTTTTACTTCCTCAGCATATTTTTTTATTATTTCTTGAGCAGGTGGTTTTGTTCCAACAAATAAAATCGTACCACCTTTAGAAGCTATATCTTGAACAAATTCGACTGCTTTCTTCAGACATTCTTTTGTTTTTTCTAAATTAATCCAGTAAATACCATTTCTGATAGTCCATAAATAGGGGGCCATTTTAGGATGGCGTTTACTAACACGATGACCAAAATAAACCACCGCCTCAAGTAATTCTTCTGTTGAAGGAATGTTAACCATAAGTTTATCAGTTATTATAACTAAAATTGAAAAACTTGTCAAAAATAGAAAAATGTGTATAATATAATTCTATGACTAAGAAAGAGAAAATATTATACTATCCTTATCCAGAAGCAAAAATTATTTGCAGTTGTGGCAATGTGATGAAAGTTGGTTCAACAGTTAAAGAAATGCATGTAGAAATCTGTTCAAAATGTCATCCATTTTTTACAGGTGCCCAAAAATTAATTGATACTGGTGGTCAATTGGAAAAGTTTAAGAAAAGATTAGAAAAGAAAAAAGAGATCGAGGCAAAGAAAAGGCAGGTAATTAAAGACAAAGAAAAGAAAAAATAATATGGATGATAAAGATTTTAAAAAATTAAAAGATAGATTGAAAGATCTGGAGAAAGAATTAATTAATCCAGATGTTCTTAATTTTCCAGAGAAATTAGCAGAAATCCAGAAGGAATATCAAAAAATAAAAAAGAAATTAGCCATTTTTGAAAAATTAGAAGAAATAAAAAAAGAAATAGATGAAACAAAAAAAATTTTAAAGGAAGATCGCGATGAAGAATTGATTATTTTGGCTAAAACAGAATTAGCAAGATTAAAAAAGGAAAAAGAAAAATTAGAACTGATTTTAAATAAAGAAACAAAAAACGATAAAAAGAAAAATGTCATCATGGAAATTCGAGCTGGAACAGGTGGTGAAGAAGCAGCTCTTTTTGCTGCTGATTTATTTAGAATGTATTCAAAATTCGCTGAAAAGCAAGGTTGGCAAACTGAACTTTTATCCACCAATCGCACAGGTATCGGTGGTTTTAAAGAAGTTATTTTTAAAATTTCTGGCGAGAATGTCTGGTCAAAATTAAAAAATGAGGCTGGTGTTCATCGTGTCCAACGGATTCCGATAACAGAAAAATCTGGGCGAATTCATACTTCGACTGCTTCAGTAGCAGTTTTACCAGAAGCAACAGAAACAGAAATAGAAATTAAACCAGAAGATTTAAAGATTGAGACTTTCCGTTCTTCAGGAAAAGGTGGCCAGAATGTCCAAAAAGTGGAGACAGCTGTTCGCTTAACCCACCTGCCAACAGGGTTAGTAGTTTCTTGCCAAGAAGAAAGATCACAAGCAAGAAATAAAGAAAAAGCTCTAAAAATTTTACGTTCTCGCCTTTTGGCTATGGAAAAAGAGAAAAAGGAAAAAGAGATAACTGAAATCAGAAAATCCCAGATTAAAAGAGCTGAAAGAGCTGATAAAATTAGAACTTACAATTTTCCTCAAAATCGAATCACTGACCATCGCCTCAATAAATCCTGGTATGATTTACAAAATATTATGGATGGAAATCTGGAGGAAATTGTAGAAGAGTTTCAAAAATAAGAAAAGAAATAATTATTCATTTATTATCTTGCTATCTTTGATTAAAGACTTTTACCTCTTTTTTTATTACTCTAACAATGTGGTTAATACTTTTTAACATCAATTCATTAATTCTTTTGAGATGGCAAAAATGGGTTAAATTTTATATATTATTCAATCTATAAATCTTTTTTTCGCCATTTGGCATTTTGTATTGAAGTTCGTTGTCTGAAAGCCATTCTGCTTCGAACCACCATAATGGTTCATCGGTTTCATCAATGAGAATTTTTTCTTTACTAAAAAGGTTGTAAATGTAAAGAGATGATTTTTTACCTTCTTTTCGATACTCTTCTTTTAATTCCTCTTCTATCTCAGAAAATCCTGTCCAGACTTGACCAGGTTGAATGGTCAGATAACCAGTATTGACATTTAAATCAGAACCACCCATGGCTCCTTCTGGTGCTTCGAAAATATCAACTTTCCAGTTTTGGGTGTCTATCCGGAAATAGCCATTAACATAAGCCCCATCAGAAATACTACCCCAAAAATAGCGGCTGTCATTGGTCCATTTCAACATATCAAAAACTCCAACAATATTTGGATATTGTTGAGAAATCGATTTGGCCAAAAGGACAAAAACATCTTCTTTTGTCGCTAAGTCTTTTATGACCAAACTATAATCTTCTTTTTGAGGGTAATTTTTAATAAGAACAATGTATTTCTCTTGAGAATCGACGCGAAAATCGCTACTAAAAAAATATTTATAACCTTTCAAATTGCCCAAGATATCTTCTGCAAGCAATATTATTTTTTCACCATTCCCTTTGTAGTCATATTTCCATAATTCTGTTTTATAGCCAGGTAAAGATGTGTGAATATTGTAATCATAATTAAATGATCTTACGGCATAAACACCACATCTATGTATTTCTATTGGATGATAATGATCAGATAGTGGTAATTCAATTTGAAAACGATATTTTTCTTTATTATTATTTTTATTGATAACAATTATATCAGCCGTACTGACTGCATTTTCTTTCCTTTTAATTTCATAACTTACCGTCTCATTTTCTCTTAAACATCCACTAGGGGCACCGGAAAATATTTTCCTCCTCTGCTGATAACTAATCAGCCAAGAAACAGTCATTATCACAATAATAATTACTAGACCTATCAATAATTTTTTGTTTTTTGATGACATTTTTTAGAAGTTGACTATTTTATTTCTCTGAAAAACCTCAAAATATATTCCAATATTTTTTATAAGTGGAGTAAAATAAAACCAGAAGATCTCTTTTTAAAATTTATAAATTTATAAAGACTGCTTGGTTAGTAATAATCTACTTGATTGTTCTTTGCCACTATTCCAATCCAAGTTTTACCTGGTAAGAAAATTATTTCTTCCCCCTCTTCATCATAAAAACGTGTCCGGCCAGCTTCTTTAAGCCACCTACCTTTGATAACCTGACCATTTTGAAAAATTATCGCTTCACCTTGACCAGTGAGATTAATTTTTAGACGGCCAATTTCATCAATAATATTTATTTTTGTTAATTGAATAATTAAATTCTTAACTCGTAATTCCTGATTGTTTCTATCTTTAAAAACCCGGTTATTCTGCCAGTATTGATATTCATTTTTTTCTGAATCATACCGCCATTCTACTTCATAAAAAGAGGAAAAGGTTATTTTTATATTCTTTACCTTTAATGAAGTTTCTGTGGATAAATCAGTTTTTTTTGTCTTATTAAATAGCCAGGGAGAAAAATTAACCTCTTTTTCTATTTTATTTTCTTCTAAAAATTTTAAAATTTTTTCTTTTTTAATAAAAAGATTATGAGGTCGAGGTTCATTGCTTCGATAAAAATATTTACCCTGCCAACTAATTTCATCTAAATCAAATAATTGATAAAATTTTTGTTTTAATCTAAATAAAACTTCTGGAGATCCTCCGGCATGAATAAACAAAGATTTATATTCTTCAGCTAATTCAGCAAAATATGGCCGAGCTGAACGAATCGGTCCTATATCATTTGGCAAATTTTCTAAATCAAAAATAGCTAAAAACCTTGTCCAACCACCTTCAACTAGTACTTCATAAATAACTGAGATGTCAGTTAATGTTGGTTTTGGTGCCCCTGCTAAGTTTTCCAAAACGACCGCCACCGGTCTTTTATTCTCTTTTCCTTTTTCTACTAAAATTCCATCGAGAAAACGACTGATTGTTTCTATTTTCTGCTCAACGATTGGTACTTGATTTTCCATTTCTTTCAAATTTGAAATGAGAGGTGATTTTTTTAAAAATTGACAACCGTTTAAAAGGAATAAAAAAAAGAAAGTTAGCAAACCAAATAATATTCTTTTATCAAATTTTTTTTCCTTAATCATTATTAAAAAAAATTAATTGAATTAATTAATTTTATTTTTCTTCTTCTGTTTTTTCTACAGGTTTCCCACCTGCTTCTTCGATAGATTTTTCTTCAACCTCCGTTGGTACTTCTTCCTTTTTTGGCTCAGCAATACTAACAATAATTTCTTCTGGATCGTTGAGAATCCTGACATTTGGAGGGAAATGAAGGTCTTTAACTCTAATCAAACTATGAAAATCAACTAGTTTTGAGAGATCGACATCTATTTCATGAATCAAATCTTTTGGTAAAGCTTCTATTTTAATTTTTGTCAAATGATGAATAAGGATACCACCTTTTTCTTTGACAGCCGGTGCTTCGCCACTGAATTTCAATTCGACATCAACAGTTACTTTTTCTTTTTCTTTAATTTGATAGAAGTCAACATGAATAATTTTATTAGTCACTGGATCGAATTGGAGATCATGAATCAAAACTTTAACTGGTTTTTTGTCAATAACTAGATCAATAATCGTTGATTGACCAGCCTGACGCAAAACTTTCTCGAAACTTTTTCTTTCCACTTCAATATTTTCGGAAGGTACATTATGACCATAAACAACAGCTGGAATTATATCTTGTCGGCGAATTTTTTTGACTTTCTTACCTAAAATTGTTCTTTTTTTTGCCTGAAGGGTGAGCATAATTTAATTATAATTGTTTTGTCTTTTAAGTAAAGGGTATTTTCTGATGAATAACTATACTTTCCACTATACCTAAAGAAATTAAGGTAGTAATTAAATGACTACCACCATAACTTAAAAGAGGTAAAGGCAAACCAACGATTGGCAGCAGTCCTAAATTCATCCCGATGTTAATAACAACATGAAGAAATAAATTGAAACCAATACCTAAAATAAGAAAGAAACTAAAATTATCATAAACTAATCTAGAAATCCTAATGATTTTTAAAAAAATAAGAACGAATAATCCGATAAGAAGAACTGAACCAAAAAATCCTAATTCTTCAGCAAGGGTAGCAAAAATAAAATCAGTTCGACTGGCTGGCAAAAATCTCATCTGACCTTGTGAACCTTTGCCAATACCACGACCAAAGAGTCCACCGGCACCGACCGCGATCTTCGCTTGGCTAATTTGATAACCTTGACCAAAAGGATCTTTTTGAGGAGAAAAGAAGGTAATAATTCTTGCTTTTTGATAATCTTTTAAAATAAATTGCCAGAAAAATAAAGAAATTAGAATAAAAAAAATAAGAATAAAAATTATATATTTTATTTTTTGAATATTCAAAGAAGTAATAAAGAACCAAATAAAAATAAAAATTAATGATGAACCAAAATCTGGTTGGAAAAAAGTTAAAATAACCAGAGGTAGAAGAAATAAAAAACTCAAAATGATTCTTTTTAATTCATTTGCCTCTTTTACCTTCTCGGCCCAAATTTTAGCTAAAACGATAATAAAGATCAACTTGATTAACTCAACGGGTTGGAAATAAAACCAGCCAAGAAAAAACCAACCCTTCATCCCCCGTAAAGAATGACCGAA
>JBKBVX010000013.1:0-13627 GCA_046289355.1 Patescibacteria group bacterium | reverse complement strand
AAATGTTAAAAAATCAAATGAAAATTTTGAATTTGGTTTTATTAATTTCATTTTGTTAATAATAGCAGTAATTCTTATAATAATTGGTTTATTTTTATTGTTTAAGTCAAAAATTTAACTTTGTCTGAATTTCTTTTTTCTTTAAATTTATTTCACTTAGATTCCATTCATGTCTTACAAATTCATCTATTTTTTTTAAATTTTCTTTATTTTTTAAAAAATTTTTCAAAAATTTCAGCTTCGATTTCAAAAATTTTTCCTACTTCATTATTCTTTTTAGATTCCGGGGAAACACCCTTCCTAATTTTATCTATTCTTTCCTGACGAAACAATTTGTTCCATTCTTCCCATTCTTCTATTTTTTTCTTCTCAGGGTTAATTTCTCCTCTATTAATTTCTCCTCTAAACATATTTATTTCCTCGATCCTCCGTTAAAATTAATTTATAAAAATATAACAAATTATAAAAATCTGTCAAGGTTCATAAAATCTTGATCTTTGTGGAAAACTATTATACAATAAAATTGATATGATTTTTTCATTGTTTGGTAAGGTAACTTATAAAGGAGAAGATTTTTTAGTTTTAGAAGTTAATCGAATTGGCTATCAGGTTTTTGTTAATCAAAATTTATTAGAAAAAGTAAAATTAAATGAAAATTTAAAAATTTTTACTTATTTATATCGTTGGGAAGAAAAAGAAGAACTTTATGGTTTTGAAACTATTGAGGAATTGAATCTTTTTAAAAATCTTTTACCAATTCCTGGGGTCGGACCAAAAATCGCTCGTTCTATCCTCTCTTTAGGAAAAATTTCTGAGATAAAAAAAGCTATTCAAGAAGGTAACGTTTCTTTTTTAACTAAAGTTGCTGGGATTGGTAAAAAAACAGCTGAAAGAGTCATTGTTGAATTTGGAGGAAAAATTGAAGAGGTTTGGAAACCAAAAATTTTAGATAAAAAAATAATTTCTGCTCTTTCAAAGCTTGGTTATCGAAAAGATGAAATAAAAGAAATCATTTCTAAAATCCCATCGGAAATTACAGAAACAGAAGAGCGTCTTAAATATGCATTAAAAATTTTGGGTAAAAAATAGTTGTAAACTAATCGAATTTTACCACTGATAACACGTTTATCTCTGACAGCTAAATGGTCGCCTAAATTGAGCGATCGCAAAAAATAGGAGACCATGGATACAAATTCATTTATTCAAATGATTAAAAATTTGATTAAAAAATTTATTCCCAAAAATTTAATTCTTTTTTATCACAAAATATTGGCAATTTTGGCTTCTTTTTTTTACGGCTATCCTTCTCAAAAACTAATTGTCGTTGGTGTAACTGGAACTTCAGGTAAATCAACAGTTATCTATTTAATGAGTAAGATTTTGGAAAAATCTGGTTTTAAAGTTGGAGTAACTTCAACTATTTTTTTTAAAATTGATCAAGAAGAAAAAATTAATGATAAAAAAATGACCATGCTTGGCCGTTTTGCTTTACAGAAATTGATTAAAAAAATGGTTAAAGCGGGGTGTCAATATGCACTTATTGAGACAACTTCAGAAGGAATAAGACAATTTCGTCATTTAGGAATTAATTATGATATTGTGCTTTTTACTAATTTATATCCTGAACATATTGAATCTCATGGGAGTTTTAAAAAATATAAAGAAGAAAAGTTAAAATTGTTTGCCAAATTAAAAAATGAAAAATCAAAGATAATCAATGGAAAAAAGATTAAAAAAATAATTATTGCCAATCTTGATAATGAACATTCATTTGATTTTTTGGCTCATTGGGCTGAAGAAAAATATGGTTTTACTTTAGGCGATCTTAAATTAAATCTCAATGAAATCGAAAAAATAAAAATTGTTAAAGCAGAAGATATTGAAATTAAATCAGATGGTTCAAAATTTAAGATAAATAATGTAGATTTTAAAATCAATTTACTTGGTCAACACAATGTTTACAATGCTTTAGCTGCTATCACTTTTGGCCTTTCTCAAGGATTAAGTTTAGAAAAAATGGCTGAAATTTTAAAATCAATTAAAAATATTCCTGGTCGGATTGAATTTATTGATCAAGGTCAGCCATTTAAAATTATTGTTGATTATGCTTTTGAACCAAAAGCAATAACTGCTCTTTATGAAATTGTTAAAATGATACCACATCAAAAAGTTATCCACGTTTTCGGTTCAGCTGGTGGTGGAAGAGATAAATGGAGAAGGCCAATCTTAGGTGAAATAGCAGCCAAAAATTGTGATTATATTATTTTGACCAATGAAGATCCATACGATGAAGATCCTTATCAAATTTTATCTCAAATAAAATCCGGAATCTCTCGGACTCAATTTCCAACTTCTCATTTATTTGAAATTTTAGATCGACGTCAGGCAATAAAAAAAGCCATTCAATTAGCTGAAGCAAATGATTTGATTTTAATTACTGGTAAAGGTTGTGAGCAGGCTATAGTGGTAAAGAATAATAAAAAAATTCCTTGGGATGATCGAGAAGTAGTAAAAGAAGAACTCAAAAAGATATCCACAACCAAAAATTGACAAATTTTCCTTATTGACTATAATTTTAATATAATAAAGAAGGTAAGGAATTTGAACTGCCTTACCTAAGCCAAAATGGCTAAAATTAAAGAAAAAAAATTGAAAGAAGTAATCTCTAAATTTAGAATAAAAGATTTCCTTCTTTGAAGGGGTCTTTGTTTTTTGTTTATTTATTTAATTTTTTTTATCTATCTATGAGGAGGTTAACTTTTAAAAAAATCGAAAGACTTTATCCACCATTTGATTCGATTGAAATCCAAAAAAGCTCATATCAATGGTTTTTAGAAAAGGGTATTGGTGAAGTTCTTAAAGAAATTTCACCTATTCAAGATTTTATGAATCGTGAGCTAGAGCTCTATTTTATTGACTACTACCTTGATCAACCTAAATTTGATGAAATAACTGCCAAAGAAAGGAATCTCAATTATGAAGCACCCCTCAAAGTCAAAGCTAGATTGATTAATAAAAAAACTGGTAAAAAAATTGAACAAGAAGTTTATTTAGGTGATATCCCCCTTATGACAGAAAGGGGGACTTTTATTATTAATGGCGTTGAGCGGGTAGTAGTTAATCAATTAATCCGTTCGGCTGGAGTATTTTTTACTGCTGAAGAAATTGCTGGTAAAAATTATTATGGTGCCCAAATTATTCCTGAAAGAGGGGCTTGGCTTGAATTAGAAACAGTTTATGACAATTCTCTTTGGATCAGAATCAATCGGCAGAGAAAAGTTATCGCTACTGCTTTTTTAAAAATTTTTGGTTTTTCTAATAATGAAGAAATTCTTAATTTATTTAAAAAGGATGAGGAAAAGAGATATTTGGAAGCCACTTTCAAAAAAGATCCTTCAAATTCTCAAGAAGAAGGATTTTTAGAAGTTTATCGAAAAGTTAGACCTGGTGAATTAGCAACTATTGATACCGCCCGTTATCTTATTGAAAATATGTTTTTCAATCCACGTCGTTATAACCTTGGTCCAGCTGGTCGATATAAAATTAATCAGCGATTAGGATTAACTTATCATTTGCCTCAAGAGAAACTTCAGGTCCTCCAAAAAGAAGATATGATCGCTATTATGAAAGAAGTAATTAATTTAAATTTGACACAAAAAGAACCCGATAATATTGATCATCTTGGTAATCGAAGAATTAGAGCAGTTGGTGAACTTGTTCAGTCAAGAATGAGGGTTGGTTTAATGAGATTAGAAAGAATCGTTAGAGATAGAATGAGTACTTTAGATATAAATTCGATTACTCCAGTTCAATTGGTTAATCCTCAACCAGTTATCTCGGTCATCCGAGAATTCTTTTTACTTTCTCAACTTTCTCAATTTATGGATCAAACTAATCCTTTATCTGAACTTGAACATAAAAGAAGATTTACTATGATTGGTCCTGGTGGCTTAACTCGCGAAAGGGCCGGCTTCGAGGTGCGTGATGTTCATCCTTCCTATTATGGTCGTCTTTGTCCAATTGCCACACCAGAAGGTCAAAATGTCGGTTTAGTTGGCTATTTCGCCTGTTATTCAAGATTGAATGAATTTGGTTTTATTGAGACACCCTATCGGAAAGTCGTAAAAGAAAAAGGAAAGGTAAAAGTGACATCAGAAATAGTCTGGCTCGATGCTTTCGAAGAAGAAAAATATACCATTGCTCCAGCTTCTATTGAAATTGACGAAAAAGGTTATATTAAAAGTAAAGGAAGAATTGAAGCAAGAATTAAAGGTGAAGCCGGTTTGACTTTACCAGAAAATATTGATTTTGTTGATATTTCTCCTCAACAAATTTTAAGTATCGGTTCATCACTTATTCCTTTTTTAGAACACGATGATGCTATTAGAGCCCTAATGGGCACAAATATGCAACGACAGGCTGTTCCTTTAATAAAACCTGAAGCACCATTAGTTGGTACAGGTTTTGAAGAAAAAGTTGCCAGAGATTCTGGCTATTTAATTATTGCTCCTGACGATGGAAAGGTTATTGAAGTTGATGCTTCTCATTTAAAAATAAGAACAAAAAAAGGGAGAACTTATCAATATAATCTTTTAAAATTTGTCCGCTCTAATGCCGACACTTGTCTTAATCAAAAAGTAAGAGTAGAAAAGGGAATGAATTTCAAAAAAGGTGATGTTTTAGTTGATGGGCCAGCTATGGAAAATGGTGAATTGGCTTTGGGAAGAAATATTTTAGTTGCTTTCATGAGTTGGGAGGGCGGAAATTACCAAGATGCAATTTTAATTTCAGAAAAATTAGTTAAAGAAGATCTCTATTCCTCAATCCATATTGATGAACATACTATTGATGTCAGAGAAACAAAACTTGGACCTGAGGTTACTACTAATGATATTCCTAATGTTAGTGAAGCAAAACTTAAAGAACTTGATCAAGATGGTATTATCAGAATCGGAGCTGAGGTAAAAAGTGGCGACATTTTAGTTGGAAAGATTACTCCTAAAGGAGAAGTAGAATTAACAGCTGAAGAAAAGCTTTTAAGAGCTATTTTTGGTGAAAAGGCTAAAGATGTCCGCGATACTTCTTTATATCTAGAACATGGTGAAAGAGGTAAAGTAATTGATGTAAAAATTTTTTCTCGAGAAGCAGGTGATAAATTACCACCAAAAGTGATAAAATCTGTCCGCGTGCGGGTGGCTGACTTAAGAAAGATTCAGGCGGGTGATAAAATGGCTGGTCGTCATGGTAATAAAGGTGTAGTTTCAAAAATTATTCCAGAAGAAGATATGCCTTTCTTAGCTGATGGTCGAACAATTGATATTATTCTTAATCCTTTGGGTATTGTTTCCCGAATGAATATTGGCCAAATATTAGAAACACACCTTGGTTTGGCAGCAAAAAAATTAAATTATAAAGTAGCTAGTCCTGCTTTAGATGGAATAAAAACTGAAAAAATTAAGGAAGAATTGAAAAAAATTGGCATAGCAACCTCTGGAAAAATGACACTTTATGATGGAAGAACTGGCGAACCATTTAAAGAAGAAGTAACTGTTGGCTATATCTATATGATGAAATTAAACCATCTTGTTGAAGATAAAATTCATCAACGTTCAATTGGTCCTTATTCATTGATTACTCAGCAACCATTAGGAGGAAAAGCACAATTTGGTGGTCAGCGTTTTGGAGAAATGGAGGTTTGGGCTTTAGAAGCTTATGGAGCTGCTCATACCCTTCAGGAAATGTTAACTATTAAATCTGATGATGTAGCTGGTCGAACTAAAGCCTATGAATCAATTATTAAAGGTGAACCAATTAAGGAGGTTTTTGTTCCTGAATCTTTTCAAGTCTTAATTCGAGAATTAAGAGGGCTTTGTTTAGAGACAGAATTAATAAAAGAAGGAAAAAATAATAAAGAAAAAAATAAAAAATAAATTTTTAAATTATATGCCTACCCCGGTCTTTACTAAAACTTTAGATATTTCACCACAAAAACAAGAAAAGGAACTTCTTTCTTTTGATGCAATTAGAATAAAATTGGCCTCGCCAGAAGAAATTCTTTCTTGGAGTTATGGCGAAGTAACAAAGCCAGACACAATTAATTATCGAACACAAAAACCAGAACGAGATGGTCTTTTTTGTGAAAGAATTTTTGGTCCAATTAAAGATTTTGAATGTGCCTGTGGAAAATATAAAAAAATTCGTTATCGTGGAATTATCTGTGATCGTTGCGGTGTTGAGGTAACAAGAAGTAGAGTTAGAAGAGAAAGAATGGGTCATATTACTTTGGCAGCACCAGTAACTCATATCTGGTTCTTAAGAGGTGTCCCTTCAAAAATAGGACTTCTTCTTGATCTTTCAATTCAATCTTTAGAGAAAGTTGTTTATTTTACCAACTTTATTATTACAAAGGTTGATGAAGAAATTAAGAAAAATACTCTCGAACAGTTGGAGGAAGAATATAAGAAAAAACGCTCAAAATTAAAAAAAGAAATCAAAGATAAAAAAACTTTAGAAAATGAACTCAAGGATCTCCAAGAGAAATATTTATCAAAGAAAAAAGAAATAGAGGAAATAAAATTAAAAAGATTACTTTCTGAAAGAGAGTATGTTGATCTCTCTTTAAAATATGGTTATTTTTTTGAAGCAGGAATTGGTGCTGAAGCAATTTTGACTCTTTTAGAAAATCTTGATTTAAAGAAACTTTTATTAGAATTAGAAAAAGAAAAAGAAAAAACAAAAAATCCGGCTCATCAGAAAAAACTCATCTTACGAGCAAAACTGGTCAGAAATTTAATTAATCAAAAAATAAAACCAGATTGGATGGTTCTAAGAGTATTACCAGTTATTCCACCTGAACTCCGACCAATGGTTCAACTCGACGGTGAACGTTTTGCCTCTTCAGATTTAAATGATCTTTATCGAAGAATCATCAACAGAAATAATCGTTTAAAAAAATTGATAGAACTTCAAGCGCCAGAAGTAATCTGTCGCAACGAAAAAAGAATGCTTCAAGAGGCGGTCGATGCTCTAATTGACAATGAAATGAAACACGGCAAAGCAATAACTACTGGTGCCCAAAAACGTCCACTCAAATCTTTGGCTGATATCCTTCGCGGTAAACAAGGTAGATTTAGACGAAATCTTTTAGGTAAAAGAGTTGATTATTCTGCCAGAAGTGTCATTGTTGTTGGACCAGAGTTAAAACTTGATGAATGTGGTTTGCCAAAAGTGATGGCTTTAGAACTTTATAAACCTTTTATTATTAGGGAATTAATTAAACGAGGATTTTCTCATAATGTTAGAAGTGCCGCAAGATTGATTGAGTCAGGAGAAAAAGAAGTTTGGGATATTTTAGAAGAAGTAACTAAGAATTCTTTAGTTCTTCTTAATCGAGCGCCAACTCTTCATCGTTTGGGTATTTTGGCTTTTAAACCAGTTCTTATTGAAGGAAAAGCTATCCAAATTCATCCTTTAGTCTGTCCTGGCTATAATGCTGATTTTGATGGAGATCAAATGGCTGTTTATCTTCCTTTAACTGAAAATGCTCAAAAAGAAGCAAGAGAGATTATTATTTCTGTTAAAAATCTCCTCAAGCCAGCGACTGGCGAACCAATTGTCACGCCAATCCAAGATATTGTTTGGGGTGCTTATTGGATGACTATGATAAAAGAAAAAGAGAAGGTCAAAATCTTTTCTTCATCCGAAGAAGCAATTTTAGCCTATGAAAATAAAAAAATTGATCTTCAAGAAAAAATAAAGGTCAAAACAAAAAAAGAAATTTTAGAAACATCTGTTGGTCGAATTATCTTTTCTCAACTTTTCCCTGAAGATTTTTATAAAATTGACAAACCAGTTGATAAAAAAGTATTAAAAGAAATTATTACTCAGTTTTTAGAAACTTACGGTGAGGAAGAAACAGTCAAAATGTTGGATAAATTAAAAGAAGTAACTCTCCATTATTTGACTTGCTCTGGCCTTTCTTGGGGAATCGATGATTTACCAAATGTTTCTGGAAAAAAGGAACTTTTAGCTGAAGCAGAGAAAGAAATCGAAAAGGTGGAAAAAGAATTTGAAGAAGGACTCTTAACTGAAGATGAAAAATATATTAAGACTATAGAGATTTGGACTAAAATAAGAGATAAAATAGCTACTCTCTGTAGACAGGTATTTTCTCCTTTTAGTTCTGTTTTTTCAATGGTTGAATCAGGAGCAAGGGGTTCTTGGAGTCAATTAACCCAAATGGTAGGCATGAAAGGGTTAGTTTCCTCACCAACCGGCAAAATTATTGAATTACCGATAAAAAGTAGTTATCAAGAAGGATTTAATGTTCTTGAATACTTCATCTCCACCCATGGCACAAGAAAGGGAGTTTCTGATACAGCTTTACGAACAGCTTCGGCTGGTTATCTTACCCGCCGAATGATTGATGTCGCTCAAAGTATTATTGTTAGAGAAGAAGATTGTCATGATCAAGAAGGAATAGTTATAACTAAAGAAGAAACAGAGGAAATGGGAGAAGAATTTAGCGAAAGAATTTTTGGCCGAGTCTCACTGGAAAATATTTATCATCCAAAAACAAAAAAAATTATTATAAAAAAAGGAGAATATATTACTCGTGAAATAGTAAAAGAATTAGAAAAAATAGGTCTTGAAAAAATAAGAATAAGATCGGTTCTTACTTGTAAGACAAGACGAGGAGTCTGTGCTAAATGCTATGGTTATGATCTTTGTTATAATAAACCAGTAAAGTTGGGAACAGCAGTTGGGATTATTGCTGCTCAAGCTATTGGTGAGCCAGGTACTCAGTTAACCTTAAGAACTTTCCATACTGGTGGTATTGCTGGTCGAGATATTACTCAAGGTCTACCGCGAGTAGAAGAACTTTTTGAAGCAAGACCACCAAAAAGAAGAGCTATCCTTGCCCAAAGAGAAGGAATTGTTGAAAAAATAGAAACAGAACCTCAAAATAAAATTGTTTTAAGATACAATGAGAAAGAAAAAGAGGAAATTATTATTCCTTCAAATTATCTTATTTGGGTAAAAGAAGGTCAAAGAGTTTTAGCCGGCGATCCTTTAACAGATGGTGATTTTGATCTTTATGAATATTATCAATTAAAAAATAAAGAGGCTGTCCAAAGATATATTTTAAAAGAAGTACAATATATTTATTCTTCACAGGGGCAAAAATTAAATGATAAACATATTGAAATAATTATCCGACAAATGTTTTCAAGAGTTCTTGTCAAAGATGGTGGTGATACAGACCTTTTGCCTGGTGAAATTTTACCGGTTGACTATGTAAATGAAGTAAATGAAGAAATAATAAAAAAGGGTAAAAAACCAGCTGAAATAAAAGAACTTTTACTTGGTATCACCCGCGTTTCTCTTTCAACAGATAGTTTTCTCTCAGCAGCTTCATTCCAAGAAACATCAAGAGTTTTAATTAATGCTGCTGTGACTGGCCGACCAGATAGGCTTTATGGATTAAAAGAAAATGTGATTATCGGCCGACTTATTCCAGCTGGCACTGGTTTTAATAAAAAATAATTGTTTATAATTAATAAAAAATATATGTCTACATTTATTTGGCTTATTATTGGTCTTTTAATCTTTCTAATCCTTTGGTTAATTGGTATTTTCAATTCATTAATTATCAAAAGAAATCGTGTTGACGAAGCCTGGTCTGATATCGAAGTTCAACTTAAAAGACGTCATGATTTAATTCCAAATTTAGTTGAAATAGTTAAAGGTTATGCTGGACATGAAAAAGAAGTTTTTGAAGAAGTAACTAAGGCACGGACGAAAGCTATAGAAGCAAAAACAATAAAAGAACATGCCGAAGCAGAAAATATTTTATCTGGTGCTTTAAAAACTCTTTTTGCCGTAGCAGAAAATTATCCAGATTTGAAAGCCAGTCAAAACTTTTTAGAACTTCAAAGAGAATTAACTGATACTGAAGATAAGATTCAGGCTGCTCGTCGATTTTATAACAGTCAAGTCAGAGATTTCAACATAGCTATCCAAATTTTTCCTAATCGATTAGTAGCTAATTGGCTAAAATTTAGGCCGAGAGAATTTTTTGAAATAGAAGAAAAGGAGAGAGAAGAAATTTCTATAAAATTTTAAAGAGATAAAAAGAGATAATATGACTTTATATAGCCAAATCTCTTCTAATCTTCGCAAAACTTGGCTCCTAATGGGTTTATTTTTTATTTTTATTATTGCCATTGGTTGGCTTTTTTCTTATCTTTATAATTCTAAAGAAATTTTAATCTTTGCTATTTTATTAAGCATTTTTTCCAGTTTTTTCTCTTATTGGTTCTCAGATAAAATTGTTTTAGGTCTAAGCCGAGCTAAAGAAATAAAAAAAAGCGATAACCCTGAACTTTATCGTCTGGTTGAAAATTTATGTATTACTGCTGGTTTGCCTTTGCCAAAAATTTACATTATTGACGAACCAGCCCCTAATGCTTTTGCCACTGGTCGCGATAAAAATCATGCGGTGATTGCTGTCACTCGCGGCTTATTAGAAAAATTAGAAAAAGTTGAACTTGAAGGTGTATTGGCTCATGAACTTTCTCATATTGGTAATCGCGATATGCTTTTACAAACAATTGTTGTCATTTTAGCTGGTATTGTTGCCTATCTCTCAAATATCTTTTTAAGAATTGGTTGGTGGAGAGGTTTTGGCCGGCGTGATAGTCGTCAATCTGGTTATACTGGTCTGATTTTAATGATCTTTACTCTTATTGCTTTAATTTTAGCGCCGATTGCTGCTACTTTAATCCGTTTGGCTATTTCCAGAAAGCGTGAATTTTTAGCCGATGCTTGTGGGGCTATGCTTACCCGTTATCCAGAAGGTCTAGCCCGTGCTTTAGAAAAAATTTCAGCTGATTCTAATCCACTTAGAGTTGCTTCTCCTGCCACTGCCCATTTATATATTGTTAATCCCTTTAAGGGTAAACAAGCTATTGATTGGTTAACTAAATTATTTTCCACCCATCCTCCAATCGAGGAAAGAATTAGAGCGTTGAGATCGATGAATTTATAATTTTTAAATTTTATTTCAAAAAATATTTTGCCTTAATTCCTTCTTCTTCTTTTTCTATCTCTTTTTCAATTCGCATTTGGGCGGATTTTTTTAATTCTTCTAAATTTTGATCACTCAATTCACCTAACTCTTTAACTCTTTTTTTTAAATAATCTTTATCATTTTTTTCTGGTCTTTCTAAAACCTCAGCCAAAAGAATTTTAAGTAAAGCACCAACTCTTGGACCTGGTTTTATTTTCAAAATTTCCATTATTTCATAACCATTAATATTTAACATCTTCTCAGAAATCGGATCACGAGAGACTTTTTCTAAAAGTGCTTCAATTGAGCGTAAGCGAAAAGGTCTTGGCTTTTTTTCCATTCCCATTCGATCGGCAATTCTTAAATTAATCAAATCCTGCATTTCTTTTCTTACTTCTTCATTAATTTCTCGATCACCAGCTATTCTTCGCCATAAACGTCTGGCACCATGTTCAGTTAATCTTTCTGGATCAGAATTAAACATATGATTACGGACCAATCTGACTATTTTTTCAGTAATCTTTTTAGGAAATTTCAATCTTTTAAGTATCTTTTTTGTTGCTTTGGCACCAACGATATCGTGGTTATAAAAGGTAGCATCTGGCCCTTCCCCTTCTTTAACATAAGGTTTACCGATATCATGAAATAAAGCAGCTAAGCGAACTTCTAAATCAAAATTACAATCGGCTGCTGCTTGAAGAGATCTTAACTGATGCTCCCAAACATTATAGATATGAGCCCAATTTTGGCTGACGCCAATTCCTTCTCTTAATTCCGGAATAATATAATGAAGAAGACCTAATTTTTCTAAATCTTCAATACCTCGGCTTGGATTTTTACTTTCTAAAATCTTTATCAATTCATCACGAATTCTTTCTTTGGCAATAAATCCAATCAATTGAGCATTTTTTTTAATTGCTTTTTCAGTTTTTTCTTCAATTTTAAAATCAAGTTCAGTAGCTAACCGAACTGCCCTTATTAATCGCAATGCATCTTCTTGAAAACGTTCGTTTGGCTCACCGACTGCCCGAATAATTTTCTTTTTTAAATCTTTTTGACCATCAAAAAGATCAATTAATTGAAAATTGAAAATTGAAAATTGAAAATTGATCTTTAAAGCCATGGCATTGATAGTAAAATCTCTTCTTTTCAAATCTTCTTCTAAAGTTTCTGCCCATTTTATTTCATCTGGATGTCTCTTATCAGAATATTTTCCTTCTTTTCGAAAAGGAGTAATTTCAACTTTTTCTAATGTTTGATCTTTACTATTTGTTAAAACAGCCACTGTGCCAAATTTATTATCATAAAAACTTTTAGGAAAAACTTTTTGGATCTCTTCTGGTTTAGCATTGGTAGTAAAATCCCAATCTTTTGGTTTTTGACCTAAAATTAAATCTCTAACACAACCACCGACTAAATAAGCATCAAAACCTGCTTTTTTTAATTTTTGATCAATCTCTAAAATTTCTGAAGGGATCTGATCAATTTTTATTTCATTAATTTTTTTCATATTTTCTTCAATTTTATATTTTATCATTTCTAAAAATTTTTTATAGATTGTCTTTTTATAAAAATCCAAATTTATTTTCTTTAAATATTTGCTATTAATGTATTAACACATTAATATTTATAATAACGCCGCCAATGGGAGTCGAACCCATCTTTGCAGATTGAAAGCCTGCCGTCCTAACCGATAGACGATGGCGGCAAAGTTATAATAAAATTATCTTAAAAATCTTTATTTGTCAAGAGACAATCCAAAAATTATTTTATTTCAGATAATAAAAAAATATGATAAAATAAAATATCTATGGCAAAAAAAACATTTAAAATTTTAGGCATCGAAACAAGTTGCGATGAAACTGCTGCTTCAATATTGAAAATTGAAAATTGTAAATTGAAAATTATTACCAATATTGTTTCAAGCCAAGTTAAAATTCATGCTCAATATGGTGGAATTGTTCCAGAGTTAGCAGCTAGAAAACATGCAGAAAATATTATCCCAGTTTTAAAAAGTGCTCTCAATTCAAAACAAAAAATTAAAAATTATATTGATGCTATTGCTGTAACTAATGGACCGGGATTAATTACTTCTTTATTGGTTGGGGTAGAAGCAGCAAAAACATTGGCTTTTTTGGCTAATAAACCACTCGTTCCAGTCAATCATTTAGCTGGACATATTTATGCTAATTTTATCAAAAATTGTAAATTGAAAATTGAAAATTTGTTTCCGGCTATTTGTTTAGTTGTTTCTGGCGGACATACAGAATTAATTTTGATGAAAGATTTTGAAAAATTTCAAAAAATTGGTCAAACATTAGATGATGCAGCTGGTGAATGTTTTGATAAAGTAGCAAAAATTTTAGGACTGAGTTATCCAGGTGGACCAGCTATAGCTAACTGCGCTCGACAATGGAAATCCAAAATTCAAAATTCAAAATTAAAAATTGAACTTCCCCGGCCGATGATCAATTCATCTGATTTTAACTTTAGCTTTTCTGGATTAAAAACAGCTGTTTTATACAAAGTTAAAGATTTGAAATCTAAAATTAAAGA
>JBKBVX010000012.1:0-13947 GCA_046289355.1 Patescibacteria group bacterium | reverse complement strand
ATCGAAAAGATTTTTACCTTTACTTTGATATAAAAGGGGTTCACCGCCAGAAATGGTGACAAATCTTGAACCAAAGATATCGTGGTTTTCTTTTAAAATTCTATCGAAAACATCAAAATCAAGACTTATCTTTGTTTTTGAAGAAGAAGCAGCATAGCAACCGACACAATTTAAATTGCATTTTTGAGTCGGTGAGATGACAATAAAAGCAGGAGGATCAGTTTTATATTTTTCAACAAATGGTGCTTTGAATTTTGACATCATTTCATAAGAAAGATTAGGCCCTAAGGTTTCTAAAATTCTTTTAGCCACAAAAAAAGAAATATAACCTTTGTTATAATTTTTTAAAAGTTGTTTCAGAAGAGCTGTTATCCATTGATATTTTTTAAGTTGAACAGCTTTAAGATCAGTTTTTGATCCTTCTTCAACTAAAGAATGATAAAGTTTTCTTTTCAATTGTTGAAAAAAAATTTTGGAAGCAGTCTTGGAAAACATACTCTTAGCTATCAGATGAAGAAAGATATTTTGTTTTATTTTTGAGACAATTTTCCCCATCATATTTTTTGATTTTTTATTATCAAATTTAAAAACCTATTTAATAATTTTATGTATTTTTTAATAGTCTCTTTATTTAATTTGTAAAAAATTTTTAACCCCTCTTTTTTAAAAGAAACTAAATTAAGATCTTTTAGAACCTTTAAGTGATGAGAGACTAAATTCTGTGGCAATTTAAAATATTGTCCTAAATCGCAAACACATTTGTTGCCAGAACAAAGTAAACAAATAATTTTTAAACGATTCTCTTCAGATATTGTCTTTAAGAATTTTATTACTTCTTTTAAATTTTCCAGTTTCATAATTAATATCAATATATATTGATATAGTGTATTTTCAAAATTTTATTGTCAAGGACTTTTGTTGTGGATAACTTAAAATTGTTGATAGAGCATCTTAAATTGTTATAATTTAAAAGAAAAGTTCGTTTTGTATGGATAAAAAGATTATTATTTTGATCATCATTGTAATTTTTATTTCCGCAACTTTAATTGTTTATTTTAAAAAAACAGAATTTCCACCTCTGTTAAATATCAAAAAGAATTTTAGTCTCAATTTAAAAACTTCTTTTAAAAAATTAGATCTTGCTACTCCTTCCTTTACTAATATTTATCTAAAGGATAAAATAATTAAAGCAGAAATTGTTAAAAAACCAGAAGAAATGGCCATTGGCCTTTCAAAATATGATGATTTAGCCGAAGATCAAGGAATGCTTTTTCTCTTTTCTAAGAAAACAAAACCTGCTTTCTGGATGAAAGGGATGAAATTTGCCATTGATATTATTTGGCTTGATGATGATAAAATTGTTGACCTTACTCCTAATCTTTTACCAACCGAAGAAAAATTAATAATTTATAAACCAAAAAAACCAGTCAATAAAGTTTTAGAGGTCAAAGCAGGTTTCATTGAAGAAAATAATTTAAAAATTGGCGACGAAATAATTATTAAATAAACTTATGCTTAAATTTTCTCAAATCAAAAAAAATCCCTACATTTTGGAATTTATTAAACAAACTGATGTAGCTTTAGCGGCTATTGGCCATACCGATCACGGCATTCGTCATGCCAATTTAGTAGCTAATCGAGCAAAATATGTTGCTCAAGAAATCGGTATGTCAAAAAAAGAACAAGAACTTTGTGCTATTGCTGGTTTCTGTCATGATATGGGAAATTTTTTATCTCGTTCTGGTCATCATATTTGGGCAGCATTGCTTTTTACTCAAGTTTTTGATGGAAAATTTTCACCAAAAGAGATAGCAACTTTAATCCAAGCTATTGCCAATCACGATCGTCAAGAGATGGAATTTACTAATTCAGTTTCAGCGATAACAGTTCTGGCTGATAAATCAGATGTTCATCGTAGCCGGGTAATAGAGAAAGATTTAAGGAAAATTAAAAGTGATCTTCACGATCGAGTCAATTATGCGGTTGAAGAATCAAAATTAAAAGTCGATAAAAAAAATAAAGAAATCAAATTGATCCTCAAGGTTGATACAAAATTTTGTCCAGTTATAGAATATTTCGAAATTTTTACCCAAAGAATGATTTATTGTCGAAAAGCAGCTGAATACCTCGGTTATAAATTCAGTTTAGAAATTAATAGATTTAAACTTTTATAGTTTAAAAATGTTAGAACTAGAAAAAAAACTTTGGCAGAAAGGATTTAAATATATTGCTGGTGTAGATGAGGCGGGGCGAGGAGCGTTGGCTGGACCAATAGTAGCAGGAGCAGTTATTTTTCCTAAAAAGATAATAAAATTAAAAAAAGAATTAAGAGAAATAAAAGATTCAAAACTTCTTTCTCCAAAAAAAAGAGAAGAATTATTTAAATTTATTACTAAAAACTGTCTAAGTTGGGCAATTTCTAAAATTAGTGAAAAGGTTATCGATCGAATTGGGATTTCCAAAGCAAATCAATTGGTTTCTAAAAAAGTTATCAAAAAATTAAAAAAACAACCTGATTTTATCTTAGTTGATGGTCGAATAAATTTAGATTGTTTAAAAATTCCTTATCAATCAATTGTCAAGGCTGACAAAAAAATTTTTTCTTGTAGCGCTGCCTCGATTTTAGCCAAAGTTTGGCGAGATAATTTAATGAAGAGAATAGACAAAAAATATCCATTTTACGGCTTTAAAAGACATAAAGGTTACGGGACTAAATATCATTATCAACAACTTAATTGCTATGGACCTTCTCCTTGCCATCGAAGAAGTTTTAGATTAAAATAAATAATATGGTGATCATTTCAAAAATTCCTGGCGGAGCAGAATTAATGAATGCTGAAGAGGTTTTAAAAAAGGCCGGTTTAGAAGGCGGAATGAAAGTGGCAGATTTTGGTTGTGGCTATCGGGCTTATTTTTCTCTTCAGGCTGCTCGAATGGTTGGCAAAGATGGCCTTGTTTATGCCATCGATATTTTAAAAACAGCTTTAAGGTCAGTTGAAGATTTAGCAAAATTTTACAATTTTAAAAATATCAAAACAATCTGGGCTGATTTAGAAGTATTTAAAGCAACAAAAATAGAAGATAACTCTATTGATTTTATCATTATTACCAATTTATTTTTTCAAACGAAAGAGCATAAGACAATTTTGAAAGAAGCTGTAAGAATTTTAAAAAATGGAGGTAAAGTTTTTATTGCTGATTGGGGTAAAACCGCTTCACCTTTAGGACCACCCTTTCATTTAAGAGTTGATGCAGAAAAAATAAAAAAATTAGCTCAAGAAGTTGGATTGATATTAGAAAAAGAATTTCCAGCTGGACCATATCATTTTGGTTTAGTTTTTGTAAAAAGATAATTATTAGCAATTTTTATGATCACTGATAAAAGAAAGATCGGTAATTTTGGAGAAAAAATAGCCGAAGATTTTTTAAAAAAGAAAAAATATAAAATTATTGCTAGAAATTTTCAAAATAAATTTGGTGAAATAGATTTAATTGCCCATGATAAAAAAGGAAAACAACTTGTTTTTGTTGAAGTAAAATTAAAAAGAGATAATAAATTTGGTTTACCAGAAGAAGAGTTTAATTTTCATAAAAAAAGAAAATTGAAAAGAGTAATTAATAGTTTTCTTTCAAATAAAAAAATGAAAGAAGAAAATTGGCGGGTTGATTTGATCGCCATCGAATTTAAAAAAGATCTACCAGTTATTAGACATTACCAAGCTGTGGAAATCTAATTCTTGACTTGAATTTTAAAAATTTTTAGAATGGGAAAAATGAAAATGACTAGTTATCCTCATTGACTAGTCTTTAATTTTTTTAAATACTATGCAACTTAATAATTTAGGTCCTCTTATTGAAGAGATCTCTCGAGAAAAGAATCTCTCTAAAGAAAAAATTTTAGAAGCTATTGAACATGCGCTGGCTGTTGCCTATCGAAAAGACTTTGGCGAAAAAAATCAGAATATAAAAGTTAAACTTGATTTAACAACAGGTAAAATTGAAGTTTTTGATTTAAAAACAGTAGTTGAAAATATACCTTCAGAAAAAACTAAAGGAGTTGAAAAATTAAAAGAAGAAAGAAAATTCAATCCTAAAAAAGAGATTCCTTTAGCCGAGGCAAAAAAAATAAAAAAAGATGCAAAAATTGGCGATGAGATAAAAACGATTCTTCCTGTTCCTTCAGGGTTTGGACGAGTTGCTGCCCAAGCTGCCAAACAAGTTATTACCCAAAAACTTCGAGAAGCAGAAAAAGAAGTTATTTATCAAGAGTTTAAAGAAAAAGAAGGAAAAGTTGTTTTTGGTATTGTTCAAAGAAAAGAAAAAGGAAACATTTTAGTCGATTTAGAAAAAGCAACAGCAATTCTTCCTCCTCACGAACAGATAGAAAAAGAGAAATATTTACCTGGCCAAAGAATAAGAATTTATATCTTAGAGGTTAAAAGAGCCCGGCAAGGACCAGAAATTATTGTTTCCCATATCCATCCTGAGATTTTACGCGAACTTTTTAAAATAGAAATTCCAGAAATTGCCAATGGTACGGTAGAAATAAAATCTATTGCCCGTGAAGCTGGAACTAGAGCCAAAGTAGCCGTAGCTACTAAAGAAGAAAATTTAGATCCTATTGGCACCTGTATCGGTCAACGCGGTTCAAGAATCCAAACTATTATTGCTGAAATTGGCGGAGAAAAAATTGATATCGTTGAGTATTCAGAAAATCCTTCAAAATTTATCATTAATGCTTTATCACCAGCTAAAATTTCTTCAATTAAGATAATCGATAAAGAGAAAAAAATTGCTCGAGTTAAAGTTAAGCCAGATCAACTTTCTTTAGCCATTGGTAAAAATGGCCAAAATGTCAGATTAGCTTCAAAACTCACTGGTTGGAAAATAGAAATAGAAGAAGAAACAGAAACTAAGATAAATAATAAATAATAAACCTATGATGTCTTTATTCTATTTATTAGTTCCTTTTGGTTCAATTTTTGCTCTTTTTTTTGTCTGGCTTTTTTATCGTCAGATGAAAAAAGCAAATCCAGGTGATGAAAAAATGGTTCGAATTGCTCAAGCAGTTCAAACCGGAGCTATGGCCTATCTTCGACAACAGTATAAGGTTGTTGCTTTATTTTTTGTTTTTGCCGCTATTTTTTTCGCCTTTCTTGCTTTTGTTTTGAAAGTTCAATCTCCTTGGGTTCCTTTTGCTTTTATTACTGGTGGTTTTTTCTCTGGTTTGGCCGGTTATTTAGGAATGAGAACTGCTACCTCTGCTTCCTCACGAGTTGCTGAGGCAGCTAAAAAATCTTTGGCCGGCGCTTTAAAAATTGCTTTCCGTTCTGGAGCAGTAATGGGTCTAATTGTTGTTGGTTTAGGTTTACTCGATATTTTCCTTTGGTTTACTGTTCTTCGATTAATTTTTCATTATCCTCTTTATTTAGTCACGACTACTATGTTGGCTTTTGGTATCGGTGCTTCCTCACAGGCTCTTTTTGCCCGAGTTGGTGGTGGTATTTTTACTAAAGCAGCTGATATTGGAGCTGATTTAGTTGGTAAAGTTGAGGCTGGTATTCCTGAAGATGATCCAAGAAACCCAGCTGTTATTGCTGATAATGTCGGTGATAATGTTGGTGATGTAGCGGGTATGGGAGCTGATCTTTATGAATCTTATTGTGGTGCTATTTTAGCGAGTATGGCTTTAGGTGTGGCTGCTGGTTTAGAAATTAAAGGAGTCCTTCTGCCAATGATTATTGCTGTTTTAGGAATTGTTTCTTCTTTAATTGGTATCTTTTCAGTTAAGGCTAAAGAAGAGGCAACACAAAAGAATCTTTTAACTGCTCTTTCCCGCGGGATAAACCTTTCAGCTATTCTTATTGCTTTAGGGACAGGATTAATTGTTTACTTTCTTCTTCCTGACCACTTTGGTATTTTCGGTTCGATCTTAGCTGGATTAATTACCGGATTGATTATTGGAAAATCAACAGAATATTATACTTCTTCAAATTTCAAACCGGTAAAAGAAGTTTCTTCTCAGTCAAAGACTGGGCCAGCTACAGTGGTAATTGAAGGATTTTCCCTTGGAATGAAAAGTACAGTTATTCCTATTGCTACAGTTGCTTTAGCAACACTTTTTGCTTTTGGTTTAGCTGGTGGTTTTAAAGATCCAAGTTTAGGACTTTATGGTATTGGTATTTCAGCAGTAGGAATGCTTTCAACTTTAGGTATCACTTTAGCTAGTGATGCCTATGGACCGATTGCTGATAATGCTGGTGGTAATGCCCAAATGACAAATCAAGCACCAGAAGTTAGAAAAAGAACCGATGCTTTAGATGCTTTAGGTAATACTACCGCCGCTACTGGCAAAGGTTTTGCTATTGGTTCAGCAGCTTTAACTGCTTTAGCTTTGATTGCTGCTTATATTGAAGAGGTTAAAGTTGGTTTAGAGAGAATAGGTATCAAAACGATTGAAGGAGTTAACAAAATTATTCCTCTTAAAGAGGCGAAATTTACTGATTTTATGTATTATTATGATATTCATCTTCTTAATCCGAAAGTGATAGCTGGATTATTTTTAGGAGTGATGGCACCATTCCTTTTTTGTTCCTCAACTTTAAAAGCAGTTGGTCGAGCAGGTGGGAAGATGGTAGAAGAAGTTCGTCGTCAATGGAGAGAAATAAAAGGAATAATGACTGGCGAGACACCACCAGATTATGCCAGTTGTGTTAAAATAGTCACCCAGGCTGCTCAGAAAGAAATGATTTTTCCTTCTTTAATGGCAATTATTTTGCCTATTATTGTTGGACTTGTTTTAGGGGTAGCGGGAGTAGTTGGTTTTCTGATCGGTGCTTTAGGTGTTGGTTTTGCCTTAGCCATTATGATGGCTAATGCTGGAGGAGCTTGGGATAATGCAAAAAAATATATTGAAGAAGGAAATTTTGGTGGTAAAGGAAGTGAAAATCACAGAGCAGCTATCATCGGTGATATGCTTGGTGATCCATTTAAAGATACTTCTGGTCCATCTTTAAATATCCTTATCAAATTAATGTCGATGGTGAGCGTGGTTGTGGCCGGATTAACTGTTGCTTTTCATTTATTCTAATAAATAAAATTTACATGTGTGGCATTTTTGGTATTGTTACTAACCAAGAAAAAAATCTTGGTCAAATTTTAGTTAAATGTGGGAAGCGTCTTTCTTATCGCGGCTATGACTCAGTTGGAGCAGCTACTTTTTCTTCAAAAGGTATTGATTTAAGAAAAAGTGTCGGCAAAATTGAAGAGGTTAGTAAAAAACTGAAATTTTCTCAAATGCGTGGTGATCGAGGTATAATTCAACTTCGCTGGGCAACTTTCGGTGCTCCTTCTCGGCGAAATGCCCAGCCTCACTTTGGTTGTCAACAAGATTTGGTTGGTGCTCATAATGGCAATATTATCAACCATATCCAACTGCGAGAAAAATTTTTAAAAGAAGGTCATCTTGTTCGCTCAACTAATGATGGTGAAACCTGCGTTCATGCTGTTGATCAATATCTCAAGCAAGGTAAAACAATGATTGAAGCAATTCGTCTGGCCTATAAAGATCTTGAAGGTGATTATGCTTTTATTATTGGTAAAAAAGATGAAAGAAAACTTTATGCTATCAAAAAAGGTTCGACTCTTGTTGCTGGTTTTGGCCAAGATTTTACTTGTTGTTCTTCTGATTTACCTTCGATTTTACCTTTAACTAATAAAATTTTTCGAATTAAGGATAATGAAATTCTAATTCTTTCACCAGAAGAGATTGAGATCAGGAGTGTGTTGAGCGGGAAAAAAATCAATCGTCAGCCAGAAATTTACAAAGGCAATTTAGCCACGGCCGAAAAAGGAGATTTTCCACATTTTATGTTTAAAGAAATTGCTGAAGAACCACAAGTAGCTGCTGATCTTTTAGGTCTTCTTAAAAAATCGATTTATCTTAGAAAATTTATTGATATCTTAAAGAAAAGTGATAAAATTTTCTTTGTTGGGTGTGGCTCGAGTTATCATGCTTGTCTAACCGGTGCTTATTATTTTAATAAAATTGCTCGCCGTTGTATTTTAACTGCTTTTGGCCCAGAATTGATTGAAAACTATGGCCAATTGATTGATAAAAAAACTGCTATTGTTTTTGTCAGTCAATCCGGTGAGACAAAAGATATTCTTAAAGCAGTCAAGCCAGCCAAGAAAAAAGGAGCAAAAATTTTGGCGATTCTTAATGTTATTGGTTCAACTTTGATGTATGAGGCAGATATCTATTTACCCTTGAATTGTGGCTATGAAATAGCTGTCCCAGCTACCAAAACTTTTCTTAATCAACTGATTATTTTCCTTTATCTAGCTAAGAAAATGGTTAATCAAAGTACTCATTATTTGGAAAAAATTCCAACTTTTTTAGAGAAAATTTTTAAAGAGACAAATCAACCAGCGGAAAAACTTGCTGAAAAATTAGTTAAAAAATTTGATATGTATTATCTTGGTTATGGAGTTACTTATGGTGTAGCTCTTGAAGGTGCTCTCAAACTGAAAGAAATCACTTATACTCATGCTGAAGGAATCCTCAGTTCTGAATTTAAACATGGTCCTTTATCAGCTGTTTATCGAGATTATCCTGTTGTTTTTATTGCCGCCAAACAAGATATACCATTAATGATTAACCATATCAATGAAGTTTCTTGTCGTGGAGGTCGAACGATTGTTATTGCTCCAAATAGCAAAATTTTAAAAAAATATGTCCATGACTATTTATTCTTACCTAATTCAGATCACTATTTGATACCAATTTTTGCTACTATCCCTTTACAACTTATAGCTTATCATTTAAGTGTGAAAAGAGGCATTGATCCTGATTTTCCAAGAAATTTAAGTAAAACAATAACCGTTGATTAAAATAAAATATGGAAATAGAAATTCGAAAATTTCCTCATAACTTAGTTGAATTGACAATCAAATTGGAAGCTGCTGAATTTGATAAATTTTTAAAAAAAGCTGAAGAAAAGCTTCTTCAAGAAACACAAATTCCTGGTTTTCGGCCAGGCAAAGTACCATTAGAGATCTTAAAACGAGAGATAGGTGAGACAAAAATCTATGAAGAAGCAAGTAAAATGGCTATAGCTGAAAGTTATTGGCAAGCCATTAAAGAAAAAGGATTAGAACCTATTAGTTTGCCAAAGATAGAAATTTTAAAAATAGCTCGCCATAACCCTTTTGTTTATAAAGCTCAACTTACTACCTTACCTCAATTAAAAATTGGCGAAATAAAAAAAATAAAAGTTAAGAGGAGAAAACCAGAGATTAAAGAGGAAGATATAGAGAAACTTCTTACTGAGTTAAGAATCTCTCGAAGGAAAGAAATACTTGTTGATCGTCCAGCTCAAAAAGGAGATCGTTTAGTGATCGATTTAGAAATGTTTCTTAATGGCGTACCATTAGAAGGTGGGCAGGGGAAACATATCTCTTATTTATTGGGCGAATCATATTATATACCAGGTTTAGAAGAAAAATTAATTGGTCTTAAAAAAGGAGAAATTAAAGAGTTCTCTTTAGAGTATCCTGTAAATTTCTATGACAAAAAATTAGCTGGAAAAACTATTGATTTCAAAGTTAAAGTTCACTCTATCTATCAAATAGAACTGCCAAATTTAGATGACTCTTTTGCTCAAAGTTTAGGAAATTTTAAAAATTTAAAAGAATTAAGGGAACAACTCAAATTAAATTTAGAAGAAGAAGCAAAAATTAAAGAAGAAGAAAGATTAGAATTAGAAATTTTAAACAAATTAATTGAAATATCTATTTTTGAAGGAGAAATTCCAGAAATATTAATAGAAGAGGAAAAAGAAAAAATGATTTTAGAACTGGAAGAAAGTTTAGAAAGAATGAATCTTAAATTTGATGATTATCTCATTCATCTAAAAAAAACAAGAGAAGAGTTGAAAGAAAGTTTTAGTTCTCAAGCTATAAAAAGGGTCAAAACAAATTTGATCATAAGAAAAATTATTCAAGAAAATAATATTTTCATCAGTGACGAAGAATTAGAGAAAGCTTTTAATGACATGATTGAATATTACAAATATGACCTCGAGGCCCAGAAAAATATCAAAACTGACGAATATCGGAATTATTTAAGAAATGTTTTATTAAATAGAAAAGTAATAGAATTTCTAAAAAAACAAGTTATTATTGAGTAAATATGAAAATTGCTATTATTTCTGATACCCACGATAATATTCCTAATTTAGAAAAGACTATAAATTGGCTCAAATCAGAGGGGATTTCTTTAATTATTCATTGTGGTGATCTTTGTTCACCCAGTTTTTTGTCAAAAGTATTGGCACCATCTTTTTCTGGCGAAATTCATCTTATCTATGGAAATGTTGGTGATCGAGAATTATTAGAAGAAAAAATTAAAGAATTAAAAAATGTCAAATATTATAGCAATCAAGGGGAAATAGAATTAGATGGTAAAAAAATTGCCTTTGTCCATTATCGGGAAAAAGCGAAAAAATTAGCAGAAACAGGGAAATATGATATAATTTTTTATGGTCATACTCATAAACCCTGGATAGAAGAATTGAAAATTGAAAATTGTAAATTGAAAATTGTAAAGCTGGTCAATCCTGGCACTTTAGCTGGTATGTTTAATAAAGCTACTTTCGCTGTTTATGATACCAAAACTGATAATTTGGAATTAAAAATATTAGAAATTCTCTAATTTTTAAAAAATATGAATATTCTTTATGTTCTTTCCGGTTTCGGTTTCGGTCATGCAGTCAGAAGTAGGGTCGTGATCGAAGAATTAAAAAAACTTGGCCATTTTGTTAAAATTGCTACTTATGGCCAGAGTATTGATTATTTAAAGAAATTTTTTCCTAATGATATCGTCGAGATTAAAGGACTCAAACATTCTTTTTTGTTAGATCGCCTCTTTGCTACTGGTACTATTTTAAAAGCTCTAAAAGATTTTCCCACTATCATTAATAAAAATTTTCCTCTTCTTAGAAAAATTATCAAGAATTTTCAAATCGATGTTGTTTTTAATGATTTTGAACCAAGTTCACGTTGGTTAGCTCGGGCAATGGGAATTCCTTTAGTGACAATTGACAATCAGTTTCTTTCCTATCTTTGCAAATTAGATGTTCCACTGAAATTTTTTCCTGAAAGATTTTCAATTAATATGTTGATCAATTTTCTCTATCCATGGGGAGATTGGCGATTTGTTACTTCTTTTGTTCCAGAATTAACACCAATTAAAAAACATTATGCACCAAATACTTTTATTGTCCCACCAATTTTAAGAAAAGAAATTTTTGAATTAAAACCAAAAAAAGAAGATTTCATTTTAGTTTATCAAACTGCGCCAATTTATAAAAAAAGACTTTTTAAGGTTTTTTTAGAACTCAAAGAAAATTTTGTCTGTTATAATTTAGGTAAACCATCAAGGACAAGAAATATCATTTTAAAAAATTTTTCAGAAAAAGAATTTCTTTCTGACCTCTCACATGCTAAAGCGGTTATTCAAAATGGAGGTTTTACCTTAATGAGCGAGGCGATTTATCTTAAAAAACCTGTTTTTTCCATCCCTATTAAAGGAGATTTTGAGCAAATTTTAAATGGTTTACTTTTAGCCAAAGCCGGTTATGGTATTTTTTGTGAGAAATTTAATAAGAAATCTTTGAAAAAATTTTTGAAAAATCTTCCATCTTTTGAAGAAAAATTAAAAAAACATCAACAGAAAAAAAATATCATCTTCGAAAAAAAACTATTGAGAGTTTTGAATAAAATTGAATATGGTAGTTAAAATTTGACAAAAAAATAATTTTAGTTAAAATAAAAAAATATAAATTCAAGCGGGAGTAGTTCAGTGGTAGAACGCTTCCTTGCCAAGGAAGAGATCGCGGGTTCGAGTCCCGTCTCCCGCTTTAAAAAAAATTAAATGGGCGAGTGATGGAATTGGTAGACATGCAAGACTTAAAATCTTGTGGCTGAATAAGCCGTGAGGGTTCGAGTCCCTCCTCGCCCAATATCCGATTAGAAAAAAAAGTGGCAATTATCACTGGTGCCGGCTCTGGTATTGGTCGGAGTATTAGTTTAACTTTTGTTAAAGAAGGGGCAAAAGTAGTGGTAGTTGATCGTTCAGAAGAAGGTGGTAAAGAAACTGTAGAACAAATTCGGAAGATGAAAGGTCAAGCAGTTTTTGTTAAAGCAGATGTGAGCAAAGCAGAAGATATTGAGAGAATGGTTAAAACCTGTTTAGAAGAATTTGGTCGGGTTGATATTCTAGTTAATAATGCGGGCATTGTAAAATTTTCTCCTCTTCATGCTTATCCTCGTTTAGGTGAACCAGAAGATATTGCTTATGCAGCTGTTTATTTGGCTTCTGATGAATCAGACTTTGTTAATGGTGAAGTTTTAGTAGTTGATGGAGGATGGCTAACCAAATAAAAAGTTTTTGTTGATTCTTTTTGTTTAATTTTTGAAGATTTATAGATATTTGGTTTATAAGGTTTAAGCCGGATAATTTTTGTTTTTAAACCAAATTCTTTTATCTTTTTTGGTAAATTTTTGACAAAAAATTTTTGATCATAGCCAAGACAGATAATTTCCGGTCTTATTTTTTTAATAACCTGATATTTATCAGTTAAATTTCCTAAAATAACTTTTCTGGCAATTTTAAGTTTCTTTAGATTTTTAACCCTTTCTCTTTCATTCTCAATTGGATTCTTCTTCTTTAATTTTTTAACTGTTTTATCCCTGGCGACCACAATAAAAAGTTGACCATATTTTTTCGCCTGCTGTAAAAAATTTAAATGGCCAGGATGCAATCTATCAAAAGTACCAAAAACCAAAACTTTTCTCATAATATTTATTAATAAAAAAAGGAATTTTCTTTACACCTTCTTTAGACTTCTATACTGTTTTTCAAAAAAAGAATAATCAGCATCTCTTTAATTAGAATTTTGAATAGAGCGGAAACTTTTTTATGAGATCGATAATTGTTGATCTCACCTCTTTTTTTATTTTCTCTGATTTCGGATTGAGAATTATTTTACTAATCATTTCACCAATAATTTTCATTTCTTTTTCTTTCATTCCACGAGTTGTTAAAGCTGGTGTGCCAAGTCGTAAACCGGAAGGATCAAATGGTGGACGAGGATCATATGGGATGGTGTTGCGATTAACATAAATACCAACTTCTTCTAACAATCTCTCTGCTTCTTTACCAAAGATACCTGTGCCAGTCAAATCAACTAAGATTAAATGAGAATCAGTACCGCCAGTAACAATTTTTAAACCATTTTTTGCTAATGTTTTAGCTAAAACTTTCGCATTTTTGATGATCTGAATTGCATATTTTTTAAAAGATGGTTTTAATGCTTCCCCAAAAGCAACAGCCATCGCAGCGGTAGTATTGTCATGTGGTCCTCCTTGAAGACCAGGAAAAACTGCTCTATTGATTGCCTCAGCATATTTATTTCTGGCAAAAATTATTGCTCCTCTCGGTCCTCTTAATGTTTTATGGGTGGTGCTCATAACAACATCAGCATAAGGGAATGGTGATGGATAGACTCGAGCGGCAATTAACCCAGCTAAATGGGCGATATCAGCCATTAAAATTGCCTTAACTTTCTTGGCAATTTGACCGAATTTTTTGAAATCAATTTTTCTCGGATAAGCGGTATAACCACAGACAATAATTTTCGGTTTTTCTTTTTTGGCTAATTTTAAAATCTCATCATAATCTAAAAGATGGGTCTTTGGTGAAACACCATATTGAATTGGTGTAAAAAACTTTCCTGAGAAACTAACTTTATGACCGTGGGTTAAATGTCCACCATGAGAAAGAGCCATTCCCATTAATTTTTCGCCTGGTTTTAATAAAGCTGCATAAATAGCAAAATTAGCTGGTGAGCCCGAATAAGGTTGAACATTAACTTGCCAATTTTT
>JBKBVX010000011.1:0-14061 GCA_046289355.1 Patescibacteria group bacterium | reverse complement strand
GTTATTTTTGGATTATTGGTCGAATTGATGATGTTTTAAAAGTTTCTGGTTATCGATTAGGAACAGCCGAAATTGAAAGTGCACTTGTTGCTCATCCGGCGGTTGTTGAAGCAGCAGTCATTGGTAAGCCAGATCCAATAAAAGGTGAGGCGATTAAAGCTTTTGTTATTTTAAAGGAAGGTTATCAGCCATCAGATGAATTGATTAATGAATTAAAAATGCAGGTCAGAAAAGAAATTGGGCCAATTGCTATCCCATCAGAAATTGAATTTGTCGAATCATTGCCAAAAACTCGTTCTGGTAAAATTATGCGCCGAGTTTTAAAAGCTAAAGAACTTGGCCAACCAGTTGGCGACATTTCGACATTAGAAGAATAAATATCTAACTTGGTCTTCTATTTTCTGCGATCGCTGTATTTAGGAGACCGGATGAAGAGATAGGTTTAAATTGAAAGATTGATTAATTGATCAAAAAGTGATAAAATTAGATCTTCAAAGATATGCGCAAACCAGATTTGATATTTTCGATTCTTCTTTTACCTCTTGATTATTTAATGTTGAGTTTAACTGCTTTGACTGTTTATTGGTTGCGATTTAGCGCTTTAGTAGAATTAAGACCAGTTATTTTTGAAATTCCTTTTAGAAATTACATTATATTTTCATTACTTATCTCTCTTTTTTTTATTCTAATTTTTGCTCTTTCAGGACTTTATAATTTTAATGTAAAAAAAGAATTTGCTAAAGTTTTTTTCTCTTGTTCTTCAGGAATAATGCTTATTATTCTGGCAATCTTTTTTTCCCGCGAACTTTTCTCTTCTCGTTTTATCATTTTAGCTGCTTGGTTTTTTTCAATTCTTTATGTTTGGTTAGGGAGAAAAATTTTCCGGGTTATTTGGAAAAAAATTCTAAGGAGAGCAAAAATTTTTCAAAAAATTATTTGTCTTGGTTCAGGTAAATTAGCTGAGAGTTTTAAAGAAAGAATTTTAAAAAATCCAGATCTTGGTTATCGAATTGTTGCTTGGTTAGAAAACCAATCAGATTTGAATGAAAAATTTTTAAAAGAAAAATCAGGAGAAGTTGATGAAATTATTCTCTTAGATCCAAACTTGTCAAGAGATGAACGTTGGCGACTTTTAAATTTAGCTGATGATTTTCATTTATCTTTTAAATATTTGGCTGACCCATTTGATGCTCAAGCAACAAATGTCGGAGTAGAAACTTTTTTAGGTTTACCATTAATTTCTATCAAAAGGACTGCTTTAGAAGGTTGGGGTAAGGTGGCCAAAAGAATTTTTGATATTTTCTTCGCCACCATTTTTCTTATTTTATTTTCACCTTTATTTTTAATTATCGCCATATTAATCAAAATAGATTCGGAAGGACCTGTTTTTGTCAAATTAGAAAGAGTTGGTGAAAAAGGTAAAAAATTTTTTGTTTTAAAATTCCGTTCAATGATTAAAGACGCAGAAAAAATGAAAAAATATTTATTACCTTTAAGTGAAAGAAAAGGACCTCTTTTTAAAATGAAAAATGATCCACGCATCACTCGTTTTGGTAAATTTCTTCGCCGAACGAGTCTTGATGAATTACCGCAATTGATCAATGTCATCAAAGGTGAAATGAGTTTGGTTGGACCACGACCTCATGAGCCAGAAGAAGTAGCGCGCTATGAAAAATATCAAAAGAAACTTCTTTTTATTAAACCAGGAATAACTGGATTAGCCCAACTTTATGGTCGTTCTGATCTACCCTTCGAAGAAGAAGCAAAAATTGATCTTTATTATCTTGAGAACTGGACAATCTGGAAAGATTTTGAGATAATTTTGAAAACTATTCCCCTTGTTCTTTCCGGCAAGGGAGCAAAATAAATAAAAATAATCATAAAATTATGTTTGACCAAAACAAAAGAAATTATATTCTAACTTCAGAATCAGTCACTGAAGGTCATCCAGATAAAATTTGTGATCAGATTGCTGATGCGATGCTTGATGAAATTTTAAAGCAAGATAAATATGCCCGGGTTGCTTGTGAAGTTTTCACTTCTAAAGGTTATGTTATCATTGGCGGAGAAATTACAACCTCAGCCTGGGTTGATCATAACAATTTAGTCCGAGATGTTTTAAAAGAGATTGGTTATGTCAAACCAGAATATGGTTTTGATTATCGGACAGTGGCTGTTTTTAATACTATTGCTGAACAGTCACCTGATATTGCTAGAGGTGTGAGAAAGACAGGATCAAAAAGACAAGGAGCTGGTGATCAAGGAATAATGGTTGGTTATGCGGTTAGAGAGACACCGGAATTAATGCCTTTACCAATTTTATTAGCCCATCGATTGACAAAAAAATTGGCTGAAGTAAGAAAAAAGAAAATTTTAAATTTTTTAAGGCCTGATGGTAAAAGTCAGGTCAGTGTTGTTTATGAAAATGGTAAGCCAAAAAGATTAGATAATGTTGTGATTGCTGCTCAACATGAACCAAATGTAAAAATGAATGTATTAAGATCAGCTATTATTAAGGAAGTAATTAGACCTGTTTGTCAAGAGTATTTAACTAAAAAAACTCGATTTTATATCAATAACACTGGTCGCTTTGTTATTGGTGGTCCTGTTTCTGATTCGGGAATGAGTGGGAGAAAAACAGAAGTAGATGCTTATGGCTCAGCTTGCGCCCATGGAGGAGGTGCATTCTCAGGAAAAGATCCAACCAAAGTAGATCGAAGCGGTGCTTATATGGCTAGATATATCTGTAAAAATGTTGTGGCTGCTGGTTTAGCTGAAAAATGTGAATTACAGATGGCTTTTGTCATTGCTGGCACTTATCCATTGACTATTTCTTTAAATACTTATGGCACAGGCAAGGTTGAAGAAAAAAAGATTATTGAAGTAATTAAAAAAGTTTTTGATCTTTCACCAGCCGGCATGATTAAACAATTGAATCTTCTTCGACCAATTTATCGGTCAACAGCTTGCTATGGTCATTTTGGTCGTGAGGAAAAAAATTTTACTTGGGAGAAAACTGATCGAGTAAAAGAACTGTTAAGAAATTTATAGATATTTTATTAAAATAAATTATAAATAAAGGAGACTGTCTATGAAAAATATTTTTGTTATCCCTGGCTATGGTATTCCTAAAGATATTTTAAAAGACGAACAACAAAAAAGATATCTGGGGTTAGTTTTTAATTACATCTTTCAATTTTGTTTAGATAATAAAGAAACTAGGCCATTAATTATCTTTTGTGGGGGCAATACTGACATCTTTAAACCATATAAAAGAACTGAAGCAAAAGAATTAAAAAAACTTTTTCTTACTTTAGCTAAAAGAAGTTTTGTTAAAAATTACACAAAGAACTGGCAATATAAACTCAGAGAAAAATCACTTTCTACTCTCGAAAACATTCTTGAGGCTAATAAAATAATTAAAAAAATCAAGGGTAAAAAAAGTATATATTTTTTTACAGAAAAAACTCTTGAATTTAAAGTGAAAAGATTAGCAAGAGAAATTTTAAAAACAAACTTCAAGGTCATTGCTTTAGATTTTGATTTGTCTATTAACCGTTATCGGAATCCTGATTTCATTAATAAAAAAGAGTCTCTAGATATAAAATTGGCACTAAAATCTCTTAGAGACAGAAAATTCTTTAATCGATACAGAGAGCTTCTTAAAGAAAAGATTGAATATCTTAGAAAAGCTAAAGCCAAACACCATCAAGAGGCAATTTATAAATGGTGGCAATCAAAGATTAAAGAATTGGAAAAAATAAAGTGATTTTTTATTTTTAATTTATGAAATATTTTCGTCGCATTTATCCTTTGAAAGATTTACCGCCTGAAATAAAGGCGGTAACTTTTGCTAAATGTAGCCGTTCACCTTTACCATTTGATGAAATTGCTAAAGAATTGACAGAAGAAAAATCTTCTCAATTTCATGAAAAATGGGTTTTGGGTTTTGGTCATTCTTCAATCGCTGAACATGCGGTCCTATCTTTAGCCATTGAAAATGTTTCAATTTTAGCAACAAAAGCAATTGAAGATACTCGCTTAGCTTCATTTACAGAGAAGTCAACAAGATATCAGCTATTTGAAAAAGATAAATTTTATCAACCAAAAAAAATTTTAGATTCAGAATTTAAAGATTTATATACAAAAACTTGTTCAAATTTAATAAATTTTTATTTAGAAATTTTCGAAAAAATAAAGGAGAAAATAAAAGATGAATTTCCAAACCTCTCTGAAATAGAGATTAAATCAAAAACCTGTGATATTATAAGAGTCATTTTACCAACTGCTACTTTGACAAATTTAGGAATGACAATCAATGCCAGATCACTGGCCCATTTAATTAGAAAACTTCTTTCTTCACCACTGGAAGAATTTCAAGAGATTGGGGAAGAGTTAAAAGAAGCTGGTCTAAAAATTACACCAACTTTATTAAAATATACTCAACCAAGCCAATATCTAATAGAGACATCTAAAAATTTAGAAAAATTGGCAAAAAAATTATTAGTTTCTAAATCGAGATCAAAAAAACCAGTTGAACTTGTTGCCTATGATAAAGATGCTGAAGAAAGAGTTTTAACTGCTCTTTTATATCGTTTTTCAAAATTATCTTATCGAGAAATTAAAGCAAAGGTTAAGAAGATGAGTCGAAAAGAAAAAGAAAAAATTTTTCTTCAGGCGATGGAAAAAAGAACAGAGCATGAGCGACCTCTAAGAGAATTAGAGCATACCTATTATACCTTTGATATTTTATTAGATTATGGGGCTTTTCGTGATTTACAAAGACATCGTATTTGTACCCAGACTAATCAAGAATTAGGTATTGAATATGGATATTCTATTCCTCAAGAGATTGTCAAATATGGTTTCAAAAAAGAATTTGAAGAAAAAATGAGAGAAGCAGTTTTGGCTTTTAAAAAGATTGCCAAAAGATTTCCCAAAGAAGCGCAATATGTTTTACCATTGGCTTTTCGCAAAAGATTTCTTATCACTTTAAATTTGCGCGAACTCTATCATTTGATTCCTTTAAGGACTTCATCAAAAGCCCACCCATCTTATCGTCAAATTGCTCAAGCCATGTATCAAGAAGTAAAAAAAGTTCATCCATTATTAACAAAATATTTAGTTTGTGGAAAATGATAAAATTATAATTTCTTATTGGCGCGAATAAGAGAATAGTCTCAGATCATCTATAAGATGAAAATTTATTTCGCTTTTTTATTTACTTTACCTTGATTGTCTGTTAAATTTCTGTTAAACTTATTTCTATGAGACATTCCGGGAAATTGATTGTTATCGAAGGTTTGGATGGAACTGGCAAAGCAACTCAGACAAAAATTTTATTTGAAAAATTGAAAAAAGAAGGTTTTTCACCTGTTGTTTTTGATTTCCCTTTATATCACACTTTTTGGGGCAAAATTGTAGCTTTATATCTTCATGGAGAATATGGTCAAGTTTCAGAAGTTAATCCATATTTTTCTTCAATCCTTTATTCTCTTGATCGCTGGCAGATAAAAGATAAAATTAGAAAATTCCTTAAAGATAGAAAAATTGTTATCGCCAATCGTTATTCAACTTCTAATTTTTTATATCAAAGTGTAAAGTTAAAAAAGAAAAAAGAAAAAGAAATTTTTTTAAAATGGTTAGAAAAAATAGAATATAAATTTTTTGGTTTACCTAAACCAGATTTAGTTATCTATCTCAAACTTCCTTATTATTTAAGCAGAAAACTTTTGAAGAAAAAAAATAAGAAATTTGATCATCACGAAAAGAACGAGAAATTTTTAAAAATGGTTGAAAAAAATTCATCTTTTATTATAAAAAAATATCACTGGAAAATAGTTCCTTGTGAAAAAAATAAAAGAATTTTATCTAAAAAAGAGATTGCTGAAAAAATTTGGAAAATTGTCTATCCTAAAATTGCAAATTTAAAAATATGAGAAAATATCAACCAACAATTGGTCTTGAAATTCATCTTCAGTTAGCAACCAAATCAAAAATGTTTTGTTCTTGTGAAAATCCAAAATTTAATGCTCTACCAAATTCAAATATCTGTCCAATTTGTTTAGGCCATCCTGGAACATTGCCTACCATTAACAAGAAGGCTGTAGAGATGGCTTTATTTTTAGGATTGGCTTTAAATGGCCAGATTCAGAAAAATTCATATTTTGAAAGAAAAAATTATTTTTATCCTGATTTACCAAAGGGTTATCAAATCTCTCAGAAAAGGGCACCTTTAGTCAAAAATGCTTTTTTAGAAATTGCTGGAGAGAAAATTCGTATTCGAGAGATCCATTTAGAGGAAGATACAGCTAAACTTTATCATTTTCCAGACAAAACTTTAATCGATTTCAATCGAGCCGGTGTGCCACTTTTAGAAATAGTCACCGAACCAGATATCCATTCAGCCAGAGTAGCAAAGGAATTTTGTAGAGAACTCCAAAGAATTGCTCGGACTTTAAAAATTTCTCAAGCAGATATGGAAAAAGGAGAAATGCGTTGCGAAGTCAATATTAGTATATCAAATGATGATAAAAATAATTTAGGAACTAAGGTAGAAGTGAAAAATTTGAATTCTTTTCGAGCAGTAGAACGAGCGATTGAATATGAGATTAAAAGACAAAAAGAAATTTTGGAAAGAGGAGGGAAAATTATTCAAGAAACTCGAGGTTGGGACGAAATAAATGAAATAACAGTAGAACAGAGGATTAAAGAGGAAGTAGAAGATTATCGTTATTTTCCTGAACCAGATTTACCATCTTTAGAAATTTCTGATCAGTTAATTAAAAGATTAAAAAATCAATTGCCAGAATTACCTTCAGCCAGAAGAAAAAGATTTATAGAAGAATATGGTTTTTCTCCAATTTATGCCAAAATATTAACAGAAAAAGAAGAACATGCTCAATTTGTAGAAGAAGTTATGTCTTTACTTAGAGAAAAATTAAAAGAAGTAGTTGAAGAACCTGAGATTTTAGAAATTGAGAAAAAGAAAATAGCCAAAAAGGTTGGTGACTGGATGACTCGACTTTTTGGTTTAGAAACAACTCTTGGTGGGAATTTTTTAAAAAAAATAAAAGCCAATGATTTCGCTGATTTTATCTATCTTTTGGCTATGGAAAGAAAAACTATTTCAAATAAAATTGCTCAAGATCTTTTAAAGAAAATGTATGAAAGTGGCAAATCTTTGGAAATTCTCCTTTCTGAGGAAAAATTGGAAGAGATAAGTGATGAAGAAGAAATTAAAAATGTTGTTGGTTTAGTTTTAGAAAATTATCCAGAAGCAGTGGCTGATTATAAAAAAGGAAAAAAGACAGCCATCAAATATCTTATTGGTCAGGTAATGGTAGCAACTAAAGGTAAAGCGAATCCAAAGGTAGTAGAAAAATTACTCATAAAATTTCTTGAAAGAAATTAACTATGTCAATTTTTACTGATAAAATTACTCTTTCTACCATCAAAGGCTTTTGTGAAGTGATTGATATTACAGATTTATTAAATAAGATCATCAAAAAATCAAAAATAAAGGATGGGATATTAGTCGTTTCTGTAATTGGTTCAACAGCTGGTCTTACCACTATTGAAGCAGAACCAAATTTAATTAGAGATTTTCAAGAACTTTTAAAAAAACTAATACCAGAAGACAAAAGATATCATCATGATAATACATGGGGTGAGGCTAATGGTTTTTCCCATCTTCGCGCTTCATTGATTGGACCAAGTTTATCTTTATCAGTCTCTGATGGAAAATTGGATTTAGGAAATTGGCAACAGATAGTTTTTTGTGATTTTGATAATCGGGCTCGAAGACGAGAAATTATTGTTAAGATTATAGGAGAACAATCTTAAAAAAATTTCAATGAATTTTGATTTCTCTCTTTTTAAAATCATTCATAGTTTAGTTGGTAAGTCAATTTACCTTGATTCTTTAGGAATTTTTTTTGCTCAATATTTGATTTGGTTGATTCCAATTCTGATTTTTTTAATTTGGCTTTTTGAAAGAAAAAAATTACTTAAAGCTCTATTTTTTGGTTTTCTTTCTGCTTTTTTAGTTTATCTTTTTGATTTTTTATTTAAAAAAATCTATTTTCGACCTAGACCCTTTGTTTCACTTAATTTTCAATCTTTAATTAATATTTCCCCAAAAGAATCATCTTTTCCTTCAACCCACACTGCTCTTGCTTTTTGTTTTGCTTTTAGTGTATACTTTATTAATCGCCGTTTAGGAATAATTTTATTGATTCTTGCTTTCCTGATTGGTTTGGCAAGGATTTTTACTGGTGTTCATTGGCCATCTGATATCTTGATTGGTATTGTTTTAGCTTTTTTTTCCTCTTTAATAGTAAACAAAATTTTTACTCATAAACTTAATTAATATGGCCTCTCTTATTGAGCAATTGATTAAAGAAAATTATTTAAAGACACCAGAGATTATTGAGGCTTTTAGAAAAATAAAAAGAAGAGACTTTGTTCTACCAGAATTTCAAGAGGAAGCCGAAGCGAATTATCCTTTACCAATTGGTTATGGTCAAACCATCTCTCAACCACTGACTGTTGCTTTGATGTTAGAACTTTTACAACCAAAAGAGGGAGATAAAGTTTTAGATATTGGTTCTGGATCAGGTTGGACAAGCGCTCTTTTAGCGTATATTGTCAGTGCTGGAGGATTAAAAAATAATGGAAAGGTTTTTGCTATTGATATAATTCCTGAATTAGTAGAATTTGGGAAAAAAAACGTCAGTAAATATAACTTTGTAGAAAGAGGAATTGTTGAATTTATCTGTGGAGATGGTTCTAAAGGTTTATCTCAAGAAGCGCCATTTGATAAAATTCAAGTGGCAGCAGCAGCAGCAAAAATTCCTCAACCTCTTCTTGATCAATTAAAGATTGGAGGTCGTTTAGTTATTCCAGTTGGTGTTGAATCTCAAGAGATGGTATTGGTCGAAAAAATAAGTGAAAAAAAATATAAAGAGAAGAGAATTCCCGGTTTTGTTTTTGTTCCTCTTATTACTAAATAGATTTAGAAAATGATATCAGGATTAAATAGCTAATAATATGCAAAGGATTATCGCTCTGATTGGTTATCTTCTTATTGCTATTTTAATTATTTTTTTATATTTAGATTATCAAGCAAGTAAACCGGTAAGTTTTTCGGCAGAGAGTAAAACTCTTATTATTGAAAAAGGTGAGTCATTTAGAGAAATATCTCAAAAACTAGAAAAAGAAGGTTTAATCAAAGATAAGACTGTTTTTATTTTATATTCTTTCTTAAAAAATTTGAGAAGAAATTTTCTTCCAGGCAAATATGAATTAAAAAAGAATCTAACTTTAAAAGAAATCATTCAAATTTTAACTTCACCACCAAAAGAAAAACAAATTACTATTATTGAAGGCTGGTCTGTTCAAGAGATTGCTTCTTATTTAGAAAAAGAAGGATTAGTTAAAAAAGATGATTTTTTAGAAGAAATTAAGAAAATTAATAATTACAAAGATAAATATGAATTTTTAAAAGATGAGAAAATAAATACTCTTGAAGGATTTCTTTTCCCAGATACTTATCGTGTTTATTTAGATTCAGATAGCCATGAGATTATTACTAAAATGTTGGATAACTTTGATAAGAAATTAGATAAAAATTTAAGAGAAGAGATTTTAAGACAAAAGAAAACAATTTATGAAATAATCATTTTAGCCAGCATTGTTGAAAAAGAAGTATCTTTAAAAGAAGATAGATATTTGGTAGCAGATATCTTCTGGCGGCGATTGAAAAATAATATTCCTCTTCAAGCTGATTCGACAATTAATTATTTTACTGGCAAAAAACAAAGACAAGCTAGTCCTGAAGATTTAAAGATTGACAATCCTTATAATACCTATCGATATCGCGGTTTACCACCTGGACCAATTTCTAATCCTGGTTTGGATTCAATTTTAGCTGTTATCTATCCTCAGAAAAATGATTGGTGGTATTTTTTAAACAAAGATGATGGGACAACTGTCTATAGCCGAACTTTTGAAGAACATAAAGCCAACAAGATGAAATATTTAAAAAATAAAGAGAGTTTTGATAAACCTCGAGATTATTTTAAAAAAGGAGAGTGGTTGGTTAAATATAAAAATGATGATCAAATTTATAAAATTGTTTTTAATTCAGAAAAAGATATTGAAAAATTTATTTTTCGTTCGAATGCCGAAATAGAGATTATCGAACCAAATTATATCTATAAAGCCAGTTTTTTAGAACCAAATGACCCATTTTTTAAGGAGCAATGGTTTTTGAAAAAGATTGGAGCACCAGCAGCTTGGGATTTAGTAGGTGGCGGGAGTGAATCTATTGTCATTGCTTTACTTGACTCAGGTATAGATATCGATCATCCTGATTTGAAAGATAATATTTGGCAAAACCAAAAAGAGATTCCCAATGATGGTATTGATAATGATAATAATGGTTATATTGATGATGTCTATGGTTGGGATTTTATAGAAAATAAACCAGATCCGAGACCAAAATTTTATCCTTCTTATACTATTTCTGGAATAAATCATGGCACAGTTTTGGCTGGTGTGGCTGCTGCTTCTGGTCAAAATAACCAAGGAATTATTGGTCTAGCTTGGAAAACAAAAATTATGCCTATTCGTGTTCTTAACAATCGAGGTGAAGGAACTCTTGAAAATATAATTAAAGGGATAGAATATGCTATTAAAAATAAGGCTGATATTATCAATTTAAGTTTTGTTGGACCAAATAAAAGTGAACTTCTTACTCAAGTTATTAAAAAAGCCTGGGAATCTAATATTTTAATTATTGCTGCCGCTGGTAACAATCCTGAAACAGAAGGTATTGATTTAAACAAAAACCCTCTTTATCCAATTTGTTTAGATGCTGACCTAAAAGAGAATATAATTTTAGGTGTAACAGCTACCAATGAATTTGATAAGAAAACTCTTTTTGCTAATTATGGAAACCGTTGTGTTGATCTGGCAGCACCAGGTTCAAAGATATTTTCTACTCTATTCCATCATCCTTTCAAATCAGAATTTAAAGAATATTATGGTGGTTACTGGTCAGGAACTTCAGTCGCAGCACCGCTTGTTTCAGCTACTGCCGCTCTAATCAAATCTCTTTATCCTTTAGCCAGCAATCGAGAGATAAGAAATATTATTTTGGAAACAGTTGATAAAATTGATCCAGCAGAAAATAGAGAAGAGAGATTAGGTAAAGGACGAATTAATGTCTATCAGGCGGTGTTAAAAACATATCAAAAACTAATTACTGTTCCCCATTATCGTTATCTAGTCACTGGACCAGGAACAGATTTACCACCACTTATTAAAATTTTTAGACCAACCGGCTTAAAAATAACTGAATTTTATGCTTATGATAAAAAATTTCGTGGTGGGGTTAATTTAACCGCTGCTGATCTTTATGGTGATCAAATTAAAGAAATAATTACTGTTCCTAAAGCCAAAGGTGGGCCCCATCTTCGAATCTTTAATTCAAGAGGGGAGTTAGTCAACCAATTTTTCGTTTATGATGAGGAATTTCGTGGTGGTGTAACTCTGGCAGCTGGTGATCTTGATAATGATGGTTTAGAAGAGATAGTTGTTGGCCCACAAAAAGGAAATCTTCCATTAAGAGTTATTGATCGAAATGGAAAAGTTATTTCTGAATTCTATGCTTATGATAAAAAATTTAAAGGTGGAGTTTCTTTGGCTGTTTGTGATTTAGATGGTGATGGTTTAAAAGAAATTATTACTGGGGCTGGACCTGGAGGTGGACCGCAGGTAAGAATTTTTGATCTCAATGGTAGAGTAAAAGATCAATTTTTTGCTTACCATAAGGATTTTCGTGGTGGAATTAATGTTGCTTGTGGAGATTTAAATAGAGATGGCCTGGATGAAATTGTTGTTTCAGTTGCTTCAAGAGCTAGTCCTTATGTTAGGATCTTTAATAATTTTTTCCATTTGAAAGCTCAATTCCTGGCTTATGACCGAAATTTTTATGGTGGTGTTTCAATCACGACAGAAGATTTAGATGGGGATGGTAAAAAAGAAATTATTACCACCCCATTTCAAGGCGGTGGTCCTCACATCAGGATTTTCAATGATCAAGGAGAATTAAAAGGACAATTTTTTGCCTATGATAAATCATTCAATAAAGGATTGGCTATAACAGCAATTAAAAAATTTGAATAATGTCAGGTACTCTTAAACAATTTTTTAAATTTTTAATTACTGGAGCAAATAATACTGGTCTTGATTTCTTAGTTTTAAATTTATTAATGCTGGCTTTTAGAATTTATAAAGGTTGGCCTATAATTCTATTTAATATCATTTCCTTTAGCATTGCTGTGACAAACAGTTATTTAATTAACAGATTTTGGACTTTTAGATTAGATGAGAATAAAAAAATCTATAAAACACAAATTTTTCTTATCATTATTATTATCTTTATTCTTATCAATTTGAAATTTTTAAAGAATAAATTTGTTTTTATCTTTTTAGCTATTGTATTTTTTATTGTTGTCTTATTGATTAATATTTATATAGTGAAAAATTTTTTATCTAAAGAAAATTTTGCTAAAAGCTCCCTTGAATTTTCTAAATTTGTTTTCTTAACAGTCATTGGTATGGCTATTAATACTGGCATTGTTTATTATCTTACTTCTTTTGTTTCTCCATTTTTTGGCTTGACAAAAGTTCTTTGGGCTAATTTTTCTAAAGCTGTAGCAACTTGTATTTCACTCTTTTGGAACTTTACCTGTTATAAATTCGTTGTTTTTAAGAGATAAAAAACTTGCTTTTTTAAAAATCATTGTTAAAATATTAAAAACAATATGGCTCGTGGAAAAAAATATCAAGAAATTAAGAAAAAAATAGAAAAAAAAGAATATTCCCTAGAGGAGGCGATTGATTTTATTAAAAAAAATAAAGCGGCAAAATTTGATGAATCTATTGAAATTCATTTAAATTTAAGGATAAATCCTAAAAAAACAGAAGAAAATATAAAAGGAGATGTTATTTTGCCTTATGGAGGATTTTCTCAGAAAAAAATTGCTGTTTTCGTTGAACCAGAAAAAGAGAAAGAGGCAAAGGAAGCAGGTGCTGATATTATTGGCGGAAAAGAATTAATTGAAAAAATAAAAGAAACTTCCAATATAGATTTTGACATCGCCATTGCCACACCAAAAATGATGAAAGAACTTACTTCAATTGCTAAAATTCTTGGTCCTAAAGGGTTAATGCCATCACCTAAGACTGGAACTCTTACTGAAAATATAAAAGAAGCAATTAATGAATTCAAAAAAGGGAAGATTTTCTTTAAAAATGATGAAGGAGGAAATCTTCATTTAGTGGTAGGAAAGGTTTCGTGGGAAAAAGAAAAAATCATAGCTAATATCAAAGCATTTCTCGAAGCGGTTAGAAAAGCAAAACCTTCGAAAGTTAAAGGAAATTTTATAAAAAATTTTACCATTTGCTCAACGATGGGGCCAGCATTAAAGATAAAATAAAAAATTTTAATTTTTGAAATTTATGGAGGTAAATTCTAACGAATTACCAAAAAAAGAAGAAAAAGATGACATTGTTGTTTTTGCTGAAACAAATTATCGAAATATTAGAAAAAAATTTGGTATCAAAACAGATGATCGTCGACGCCATATTTATTTAATCGGAAAAACTGGGACTGGAAAATCAACCACCCTTGAGAACATGATTTATCAAGATATAAAAAGTGGTCGTGGAGTTTGTGTTGTTGATCCTCATGGTGATTTAGCGGAAAAAGTCGTTGACCTCGTTCCTTCTTATCGAATCAATGAGACAATTTATTTTAATCCAGCTGATATTGATTATCCTATAGCCTTTAATATTTTAGAAAAAGTTGAAGCGCCTTATCGACATTTAGTTGCTTCTGGTTTAGTAGGTATTTTCAAAAAAATCTGGGCTGATTCATGGGGGCCACGTTTAGAATATGTCTTGCGAAATGCTATTTTAGCTCTTCTTGAGTTTCCCGGTTCAACTTTGTTGGGGATTATGAGAATTTTAGTTGACAAAGAATATCGAAAG
>JBKBVX010000010.1:0-14966 GCA_046289355.1 Patescibacteria group bacterium | reverse complement strand
CAACCAGGAATAACAGCATCAACTTTTATTATTTTACCTAATTCTTTAATTTCCCTGTTGTGGATAGTTTTATAATATTTATAAACATAAGATGCAACTTTTTTTCTATTGCGATAATTTTTTATTTTCTGGATTCCCCCCATACTTGCACAATTACCTAAAGCAACTAAAAATTTACTTTTCGCTCTTAATTTCAAAAGCATTTTTTCTTCTTCTTCTCTGATTGGTGTTCCTTCAACAAATATTAGGTCATAATTTTCATTTTTATCATCTTCTTTTAAAAGTCTAAATTTTTTAATTGTGAGATAATTCAATAATTCAATGAATTCCAAACCTAGATCAAGAATAGCAAATTGACAGCCCTGACAAGAAGAAAGCGAAACAATTGCCACTTTTGGTTTTTTGAGCATCCGAGGCATAAATATTTATATAGCATTATAAATATCCTTTATCTCTGAATAGTTAAAAACTGGCCCATCTTGACAGACATATTTAGAACCAATAGCACAGTGCTGACAGATCCCAATCCCACAAAACATTTTCCTTTCTAAAGAAAGCCAGATACTTTCATCAGGAATTCCTTTTTCTTTAAGTTTTTCAATGACAAATTTATACATTGGTGGTGGGCCACAGAGAATAGCTGTTGTCTCTTTTGGTATATTAACTTTATCAAATAAAACTGTGACTAAACCAACCTCACCTTTCCAGCCCGGATATTTTTTATCAATAGTTAAAAATAATTTAATTCCTGCTCTTTGCCATTTTTCAAATTCATCTTGAAAAAGAAAATCTTCTGGCGTTTTTGCTCCATAAAAAATAGAGATATTAGAAAAACCTTCAGTTAATAAAGACAAAATTAAAGATCGAAGAGGAATTAATCCTAGACCACCAGCGATAAGTAATAAATTTTTATTTTCTATTTTAGGGAAACCATTACCAAAAGGACCGCGGAAAGTTATAAAATCTCCTTCTTTTAATCGGTGGAGTGCTTCAGTAACTTGACCAACTCTTCTAACACAGATCTGAAAAAATTCTTTTTGAAATGGTGGAGAACAGATAGCCAACGGTGCCTCACCAAAATTAGCTAAACCAATTTCAAGAAATTGTCCAGGTTTAAAATTTTCTAAAATTTGAGGATTTTTTGGAGCAATGGTAAAAAGTTTTACTTGAGGAGTTTCTTTTTTTATTTTTTTGACAATAGCTAATTCTGGTTTATAGAAATTGATCATATATTTTTTATTCGTTGTAAATTTTTAATAACATCGATACCAACTGGACAGACTTGACTACAGCGACCACAGCCAACACAACCAGGAAAACTATATTCATCAAGAAGGCGGACAAATTTGTGATAATACCAGAAATATATTCTTTCAGCAGTAGTATTTAAAAATTTCTTTCCACCAGCTATTTCAGAAAAATTATGATAAAAACAAGACGTCCAATATCTTATTCTTTTACCTTTATTTTTCGAAATCAGTTCATCTTTAATGTCAAAACAAAAACAAGTTGGACAAACAATACTACATTTACCACATTCGATACAACGTTGAGCTAATTCTTGCCAAAAAGGATGATTCGGCGTCATTTTTTTTATTTTCTCTTTAATTTCAATAAAATAGGGTTCCAACCCTTCCTCTTTAAGATAACCAGTAAATTGAATATGTTCATAATTTTGATAACCAAATTTATCAAGAATTTTTTGGCCAAGTCGAGTGCCGGTAAAAACTTGGTAATCTTTACCACGTTTTATTAAAAATAAATCAAATTGAAGATGTTCTAAAACATCTTCCTCATATTTTCTTCGCCAAATTTTGAATTGACCATTAATAAAAGGTGATGGACCAAATCCAATGATTAAAATATTTTTAAACCTTTCCTGAAAATAAAAATCTTTTTCAAAAACTTGACGAAAAAGAAGTAAAGCTTTAAGATCAAAAACTGAAAGACCGAAAAGGGCTAAAGATTTCTGAAATAAATTTTCTTGAAAATTATTATTTTTATAATAAAATAAAACTTCATTAGGAGGGAGAAAAAATTCTTTAAATGAATAAAGGGGGAGGCGATTATCTAATAAAAGTTGGCTTGGTTTTTTGATTTGTTTAATTAAAATTTCATTATTTTCTTTAGTTGGTCCATAAATTTGATAACCTATTTTTTTAAGATAAATTATCAATTTATCGAGTTTTCTTCTCGTCATATTTTCTAATTATAACATTAAAAATTAAAAAATAAACCCTATTGACATTTTTTATAAGATTGCTAAATTATTCAAATTACTATGGATATTAATTTTCCTAAAATTGAAGAAGAAATCCTTAAATTTTGGCAGAAAAAGAAAATTTTTGAAAAGACATTAGCCAAAACAAAAAATGGCAGACCTTTTATTTTTTTTGAAGGACCACCAACTGCTAATGCTAAACCAGGTATTCATCATGTTCTTTCTCGCATTTTAAAAGATATAATTCTACGTTATAAAACAATGAAAGGTTATTATGTGGAGAGAAAAGCCGGTTGGGATACTCATGGTTTGCCGGTAGAATTGGAAATGGAAAAAAAGTTGGGCATTGGTAGTAAATCAGAAATTGAAAAATACGGGATTGCTAATTTTAATCAAAAATGTAAAGAATCTGTTTGGCAATATAAAAAAGAATGGGAAGATTTTTCAGCCAGAATTGGTTTCTGGCTTGATTATAAAAACGCTTATATCACTTATGAAAATTATTATATTGAAACAATCTGGTGGATTATTAAACAGATCTGGCAGAAAGGTCTGCTTTTTCAAGACTATAAAGTTGTCCCTCATTGTCCACGCTGTGGAACAACTCTTTCTTCCCATGAAGTAGCTCTTGGCTATAAGAATGTAGAGGATGTTTCTCTCTATTTAAAATTTCCTTTAGAAAATGAAGAGAAGACATATTTTTTTGTTTGGACAACCACCCCTTGGACATTACCTGGAAATGTTGCTTTAGCTGTTCATCCACAAGCAACCTATGTCAAAGTTAAAGTAAAAGATGAATATTTTATTTTAGCTGAGCCACGAATTAATATTTTAGAAAATTTTGAAGTTAAAGAAAAATATCAAGGTAAAGATTTAGTTAGGAAAAAATATAAACCACTTTATAATTTGGCACCAAAAGATTCGTCTGCTTACGAAGTTATCCCTGGTGATTTTGTTTCAATGGAAGATGGGACTGGTATTGTTCATATTGCTCCAGCCTTTGGCGAAGAGGATATGGAAGTTATAAAAACTCAAAATTCAAAGCTCAAAACTCAAAACTTATTAGAATTTCCGATTTTAATGACAGTAGAACCAGATGGAACAATGAGTGAAGGTATAATTGGTCAAGGGAAATTTGTTAAGGAAGCAGATAGAGATGTACTTGACGATTTGAAAAAACGAGGCCTTCTTTGGCGCGAGGAAAAAATTAAACATGATTATCCGTTTTGCTGGCGCTGTGATTCGCCACTTCTTTATTATGCTAAAAAATCTTGGTTTATCAAAATGAGTGATCCAAAAATTAAAAAGGCACTCATTGCCAATAATAAAAAAATAAACTGGGTACCAGACTATATCAAAGAAGGTCGATTTGGTACTTGGTTAAAAGAGGTGAAAGATTGGGCCCTTTCCCGCGAAAGATATTGGGGAACACCACTGCCAGTTTGGATTTGCCAAACTGGTAAAGTCAAAAGTGGATGCGATAATATCAGAGTCATCGGTTCATTTAAAGAATTAGAAAAATTAAGTGGTAAAAAAATAAAAGACGCCCATCGACCATTTGTTGATGAGATTACTTTTAAGTGTGAAAAATGTGGTGGTCAGATGCGACGGGTCCCTGAAGTCATTGATTGCTGGTTTGATTCTGGGGCTATGCCATTTGCCCAACATCATTATCCTTTTGAAAATAAAAAAAGATATGAGAAAAAAGAAGTTTTCCCAGCTGATTATATTGCTGAAGGTATAGATCAAACTCGGGGTTGGTTTTATACCCTTCTTGCTATTTCAACTCTTCTTGATTTTGGGCCACCTTATAAAAATGTCATTTGTCATGGCTTAGTTTTAGATGAAAAAGGAGAGAAAATGTCTAAATCAAGAGGTAATGTTGTTTTACCAGAAAAAATTATTAATCGATACGGAGCTGATGCTTTACGCTTTTATTTTTATACAGTTAATCAACCAGGCGAGGCAAAGTGTTTTTCAGAAAAACAGGTTGAAGAAATAGTTAAGCGAATTTTTCTAATTTTTTGGAATGTTGTTTCTTTTTATCAAATCTATAAAGGTAAAAGGAGAGTTTCAGATTTAAAAGTTAAAGATTTAATAAACATTTTAGATAAATGGATAGTGGCAAAATTAAATTTATTAATAAAAGAGGTAACAAAAAGATTAGATAAATATGATATTACTGGCTCAGCCAGAAAGATCGCTGATTTTATTAATGAACTTTCTACTTGGTATTTACGCCGAAGTCGTAAAAGATTTAAAAGCGATGAGGAAAAAGTAAAAAAGTCAGCTCTTAAAACTTTAAGACATGTTATTTTAAATCTGGTAAAATTAATGGCTCCTTTTACTCCTTTTATTAGCGAATATGTTTATCAACAAATGGATGGTAATAAAGAATCAGTCCATTTAGAAAAGTGGCCTCAACCAAATTTTGAAAATCGATCAGATAAGAAAATTATTGATCAAATGGCTATAGTTAGAGAAATTACTAGTTTTGGTTTAGAAGAAAGAGTAAAAAATAAAATACCTATTCGTCAACCTCTTTCCAAAATTATAGTTAAATTTCCTGGTCTAAAAAAATTAAAAATTGAGTTAGAAGAAATAATTTTAGATGAACTGAATATTAAAGAAATTTTATATCAACCAGCTACTGAAAAATCAGTTGAATTAGATATAACCATTACTCCAGAACTTAGAAGAGAATGGGTAATTAGAGAGATTACTCGTCGGATTAATAATTTAAGAAAAGAAATGAAATTAACCATTCGAGATAAAATAGAAATTTATTATCAAACTGATTCTGATGAAATATCAAAAATAATTGATGAGAATTTAGAAATTCTAAAAAAACAAATTTTGGCTAAAAAAATAGAAAAAGTAGAAAAACCTTCTATTGACGCTCGAGAAATTAAAATAGAGAATCAAAAAATTTATTTGGTCTTCAAAAAATAAAAATCGTAATGTTTGTTATCACAAAAAAATCAAAAAAATCAAAAGCTAGAGTTGGTCGATTAAAAACTATTCATGGAGTAATTAAAACTCCATTTTTTATGCCAATTGCTACCCGAGGAGCAATAAAAAATCTAACTTCCGAAGAATTAAAAAATTTAGGAACAGAAATTATTTTATCAAATACTTATCATTTATTTTTAAAACCAGGTGAAAAAATTATCAAAAAAATTGGCGGTCTTCATCGTTTTATGAATTGGTCTGGGCCAATTTTAACTGACTCTGGTGGATTTCAGGTTTTTTCTTTAGCCAAGATGCGAAAAGTGAAAGATAATGGGATTGAATTTCAATCTGAAATTGATGGTAAAAAATTTTTTTTGACGCCAGAAAAAGCGATTCAGATTCAACTTGATTTAGGTTCAGATATTTTAATGTCCCTTGATGAATGTATAGGTTATCCTTGTTCAAAAAAAGAAGCAGAAAAAGCAGTTAAACGAACAACTCTTTGGGCAAAACGAGGGAAAAAAGAATTTGATCGGCAAATTAAAAATTTAAAATTTAAAATTAAAAATTCACCATTATTGTTTGGCATCATTCAAGGTTCAATTTTTAAAGATTTGAGATTAAGAAGTGCTAAAGAAATTTTAGATATTGGTTTTGATGGTTATGCTATTGGTGGGCTGGCAGTAGGTGAGCCAATTAAAAAAATGTATAAAGTTTTAGATTATCTAGTTCCACTTTTGCCAGAAAATAAACCACGATATCTCATGGGTGTAGGTAAACCAGAACAGATTGTTGAAGCAGTCAAGCGAGGGATTGATATGTTTGATTGTGTTATTCCAACCAGAGAAGCAAGACATGGAAAACTTTATAAATTTTCAATTTTTAATTTTCAATTTTCAAACAAGAAGTTTTATGAAGAGATTAACATTAGAAACGCCAAATATCAAAAAGATTTTAAACCAATTGATAAAAATTGCCATTGCTATACTTGTCAAAATTATTCACGTGCTTATTTACGTCATCTTTTTATAACTCAAGAACCGCTTGGATTGCGTTTAGCCACAATTCATAATCTCAAATTCTATTTTGATCTGATGAAAAAAATTAGAAAAATGATCAGAGAAGGTGAGTTATAAATTTTAAAGCCGCCTCGATCAAATTTAGTTCAAATTTAGTCGAAGCGGCTTTTTTTTAAATGACATCCTCTTTGAGTAATAGGGTTGTAAATCTCTCTATTGGACCCTTTAAGATTGGGGAAGAGACTCCTTTTAGATCTATCTCTAATATTAATTCCCCTTCTTTCCTCTCTATCTTTATTTTTTCAACTTCTCCTTCTCTCCACATATACTTATACTTAGATTCTTTTCCATAAAGAAATCCAACCCCCATTCTTAAAGGTATTTTTATTTCCTCCAGTTCCTTTAACACCTCCTCCTTCACCCCCTTTAACGCCTCCTCTATTTTTTTTATTATTTCTTCTTTCTTTTTTGGAGAAATAGTTGGATCTTGGAGTTTCTTAAGCAACCCCCATTCCCAAGGAGGATCTCCATTTAACAATTTATTTATCTTCTTTATAGTTTCTAGTAGGTTCTTTTTCATTTTTCACCTCCTTTTAACTTTTTTTATTATATTATATCATTAGAGAAGAATAATTTAAACAAATAATTTTATTTCCTATTCTGATTTTCCTTATAACATCCTTCTTTTTTGCCAATTTTATCCACAATAAACTTCTTGACAGAGTTTTAAAAATCTTTTTAAATTTAAAATAAATTCCACTTTTTAACAAGATTAAACAAGGAGGTGAGAAATGAAAAATCTACTTTTGATTTTTTTAGTTTTTTATTTTTCTTCAGCAAATTGGCGGCAATTTCAAAATGATCCAGCTCATTGTGGAAAAACTGAAATTGTTGTTCAGGTTGAAAGACTGCTTTGGTCAAAACAAATTCCGCCGCTTTCTCCTTTTTCTGGTCCAGCTGTTAAGGATTCTTTCATCTTTGTTCCAACATCAAATGGTTTATTCTCTTTTTCAATTGATGGCGAATCTCTTTGGACTGTGCCAGGTAGTTTCGAAAATGTACCAGCGATTTATGATTCTGTTATTATTGTCACCTCAAATATCTTCTTGTGCGCTTTTTCTTTTTCTGGCAACTTTCTTTGGCGTCGGTCCTTCCAAAATCAAATTTGGCATCCGGTAATCTGGGATACTTTTATTTTCATTACCGAAGGAAACCGACTTTGGAAACTGCGTTTAAATGGTGATACTGTTTGGTTTCGAGAATGTTCTCCTGGGTTCTATAATGCCGCGCCAGCCATTGACGATTCTGGTCGAATTTTTGTCGCAACTCTAGCTGATCATCTCGGCTGGTTTGATTTCCGCGTTTATGGATTTAATCAAAATGGCGACCAAATTTTCTTTCATGAAGGAAGTCGATTTCCTTTTGTCGAACCTGGAGGTAATCAAGTGAGCCCTACACTCACTCCGACTGGTGTTGTTTTTGCCACTTATCCCCAGACCGGCTGGTTTCATGGTTGTTATTTAATCAACTTTACTGGTGGCAGTCAAAGATGGGAGGGTACAATGTATCATTCCTCAGCAGCTTGTGATATTTCGCAAAATCGAATTTATTATGTTGATGATAATAAAGTCGTAGCTAGAAATCTATCTGGAAATCTCATCTGGCAATCTCCAAATCTTGGGAGGATCTCTTATTCTTCTCCGGCTATTGATGGCAATGGGAAAATTTTCATCGGTAATGATTTTGGTATTTTCTATATCCTAAATTTGGACGGAACTATTAGTTTTTCCTATAATACTGGTAGTGGTATTCTCACTCATCCGGCTATTACTTCTGATGGGAAAGTAATCATTACTTCAACCAATGGCCGACTAATTTGTTTTGGTCGACAGCTGGTAGCGATTACTGAAAAATTAAAAGAACAAACAAGAATTTTATTTCCTTTTGGAATTTATGATATTACTGGCCAAAAAGTTAAAAATTCAAAGTTGCCTGGTATTTACTTTAAGATAGATACTACAGGAATAAAAAAGATCATTAGATTTTAAATTCGCGTCACAAGGAAGCCTTGCTTTACCCGTTAGAAACCTTGGCATGGCAAAAATGTTTCGACGGTAAAGCAGGCTTTTTATTTTTGATAAAATGTCTTCTTTCTATTTCCCTAAATTCTGATAAAATTTACTCATATAAGGAAAAAATTTGCCAAAGCTCTTTATGAATTTCAAAGGCGTGGTTATATAGAAAACCAGAAACTAACTCCTAAAGGAATGATTAAACTTTAAGAAAAAAGAAAAAATGGGATAATCATTGGCGATTTGTCCTTATGATTATTTTAAAGAAATAAGAATGTTAGCAAAAAATTTATTTATTGAATCTCAGGTGATGTTTATGTTAGTAAAGAAAATTGACTTTCTAGAAAAATGGAAAAAATATTTTGACTTATAGCTAAATAATCTCTAAAAAATCTCCACAATTTGGTTCGGTAAATATCACGATCATAAAATATAACGAACGGAGATAAAAAAGAATATTTTTGCGTTTTCCACATTTCTTCCCGTTTACTTCTTTACTAATTTTTTTTAAAAATTATAATTAAAGATTATGACAGATGACTTGATGGGAAAAATTGTTTCATTTTGTAAGCGTCGAGGTTTTATTTTTCCTTCTTCAGAAATTTATGGCGGATTTGAGAGTAGTTATGATTATGGACCATTGGGTGTGGAATTAAAAAACAATATCAAAAGAGCTTGGTGGAAAACTATGGTTCAGAAGAATGAAAAGATTGTTGGTTTGGATGCAGCTATTTTAATGAATCCGAAAGTTTGGGAGGCAAGCGGTCATCTTTCAGCAGGTTTTGCCGATGAATTAGTTGAATGTAAGAATTGTCATAAAAGATTTAAAACTACAGAAGTAGGAAAGAAATGTCCAGAATGTGGCGGGGATTTCTTGCCAAGCCGTAAATTTAATTTGATGATGAAAACCTATATAGGACCAATTGAAGATGAAACAGCAGTCACTTATTTGCGGGCTGAAACTTGTCAAGGTATTTATATGAATTTTAAAAATATTTTAAATACATATCGACAAAAAATTCCTTTTGGGATTGCCCAGATTGGTAAGGCCTTTCGTAATGAAATTACCCCGAGTAATTTTATTTTTCGTACCCGTGAATTTGAACAAATGGAAATGCAATGGTTTGTCAGACCATCAGAAGCAGAAAAATGGTATGAATTTTGGAAAAAAGAAAGATTAAATTGGTACCTCTCTTTGGGTATCAAAAAAGAAAACATAAAACTTCGTGAACATAAAAAAGAAGAATTGGCCCACTATGCTATAGCTGGTTGCGATCTGATTTATAAATTTCCATTTGGCTGGCAAGAGATTGAAGGTATTCATAACCGAGGCGATTGGGACCTATCTCATCATGCTAAATATTCTGGTCAAGATTTAAGTTATTTTGATCCAGAAACGAAAGAGAAATACATTCCTTATATCATTGAAACTTCTGGCGGTGTTGATCGAGCTCTTCTGACATTTTTAATAGATGCTTATGAAGAAATAAAAGGAGGTCGAACAACAACAACTAAACCAACAAAAGAAGTAGAAATAGTTTTAAAACTTCACCAAGATTTGGCACCAATAAAAATTGCCGTTTTTCCTTTAGTTAAAAAAGAACCATTAATCAAACTGGCTCAAGAAATTTATCAAGATTTGAAAAAATATTTTATAATTGAATATGATGAAAATGATTCGATTGGTCGCCGTTATCGTCGGCACGATGAGATCGGCACACCTTATTGTCTGACTGTCGATTTTCAATCACTTGAAGATAAAAAAGTGACGGTTCGCGATCGCGATTCAATGAAACAAGAAAGGATAGAGATTAAAAAACTAAGAGAATATTTTCGAGATATCTTCGAATTATAATTTTAATATGTCTCAATTCAAAAAATATAAACTTAAAAATGGTGTTAAAATCATTTTAGCACCGATGAAAAATACTAGAGCTGTCACTACAATGGCTCTTTTACCTTTCGGCTCTCGGTTTGAAAAAAAAGAAGAAGCAGGAATAGCCCATTTTATCGAACACATGCTTTTTAAAGGAACAAAAAAACGTCCTTCCGCTTTGGCCATTACCAAAGAATTAGATGCCTTAGGAGCTGCTTACAATGCTTTTACTTCAAGAGATTCAACTGGTTATTGGATAAAAATTTTAAAAGAGAGCTTACCTCAGGCCTTAGATATTTTATCTGACATTTTTTTTAATTCACTTTTTAATCCTCAAGAAGTAGAAAAAGAAAAAGGAGTTATTTTAGAAGAAATCCGTCTTTATCAAGACAATCCTGCTTTATATATCTACGATCTCTTTTATGAAACATTTTTTGGCGAGCATCCATTAGGGAGAAATGTTGTTGGGAAAATTGAAACTATTAGTGCTATCAATCGAGAAAAACTTCTTAATTTCAAAGAGAATCTTTATCAACCAAATAATCTTCTTTTAGTTTTAGCTGGACCAGTTAAAGAAAAAGATTTGATTTTAATTGAAAAATATTTTGGTCAGAAAGGAAAAGGTGAAAAAAGAAAATTTGAAAAATTTGTCTCTCAACCTCATCCACCACAGATTAAAATTGTTAATCGTCAAGAGATAGAACAAGTTCAATTGATGTTAGGCTTTCCTGGCCTTTCTTATTTTTCGCCAGAAAGAGAGACTTTAGAAGTATTTTCTATTCTTTTTGGAGGTAATATGAGTTCACGACTTTTTCAAGAAGTTAGAGAGAAAAGGGGTTTAGCTTATTCTGTTGGCTGCAGTTGGAATTCATTTGCTGAGACAGGTGTTTTTATTATCGAAGCAGGTGTTGATCCTAAAAAAGTAGAAGAAACTTTAAAAGTTATCATTGAGGAAATTAAAAAAATAAAAAAAGAAGGACCAACAGAAGAAGAAATAGGTCGGAGTCAAAAATACATTATTCGTTTAGAAAAACTTTCTTTCGAAGATTCAATGTCAGTGGCTAGTTGGTATGGACATCAGGCACTTCATCTAAAAAAAATTGAAACACCAGAAGAGAAATTTAAAAAAATTAAAGCGGTAACTAAAGAAAAGATAAAAAAATTGGCACAAAAAATTTTTAATAAAAATTATTTAAGTCTCTCTTTGATTGGTCCACTCAAAAAAGAAAATCAATTTTTAGAAATTTTAAAAAATCTTAATTAAATTAAAATTATGAAAAGAGAAATTAATTCTTTATTAGCTATTATTTTTCTATTAATTTTGGCCTGTTTTATCAGTGGCTATTTTATTTTCTTATCGAAATCAATTTCTTTTCCCTCTTGGCCATCATTAATTTCTATCACCAAGCCGCCGTTTATTTCCGAATCAAAAGAATTTAAAGAAATGAAAAAATTTGCTTCGCTGGAAGATTTTAAATCTTATCTGGCCAAAACTGAAACAGGTTATACTCTTGGCTTTGGGGCAAGAATGATAAGAGCTTTGCCAATGGTCGAAGGTTTACCAATCAAAGCCGAAAAACTTGTACCAGAAAGAATTTCTGAGACTACTGTTCAAGTTCCGGGCATTGACGAACCAGATATTGTTAAGACCGATGGTCAAGAAATTTATTTTTCTCCTTCTGGAGAATACTATTGGAGAAGATTTTTGTTTGGAGAAATTATACGACCGAAAATAACTGGCGAGACAAAAGTTATCAAAGCTTTTCCACCTGAGAATTTGAACCTTGAAGCAAGAATTGAACAGAAAGGTGATTTACTTTTAACCAAAAATATATTGGTTATTTTTTCCACTGATTATATTTATGGTTATAACGTTTCTGATCCGAAAACACCTAAAAAAGAATGGGAGATAAAAATAGAAGAAAAAAATCAAATTCTTTCTGCCCGACTTCGTCAGGATAAAATTTATCTCGTTACTAAAACCCAGATTGACACATTTCAGCCTTGTCCGATTAGACCATTGTCAGTTGGCACCGAGCCGTTGGAAATAAAATGTTTTGATATTTATCATCCAACCATACCTTTGCCTATTGATGTCACTTATACGGCGATGATACTTAATCCAAGAGATGGTAAAATTGAAAAAAGCGTTTCCTTTGTTGGTTCATCAACTGATTCAGTTCTTTATCTTTCAGAAAACGCTCTTTATCTGACATATTCTTACAGTGGCGATTTTCTTAATTTCTACTTAAAATTCTTTAAAGAAAAATGTCAAGATTTAATTCCAACCTGGCTAACAGAAAAAATAGAAAAAGTAGCTGGCTATGAAATCAGCAATCAGGCAAAATTAATAGAGTTTCAAGTTCTTTTTGAAAAATATAAAAATTCTCTCTCTATTGATGAAAGATTAAAAATAGAAAATGAGCTACAAAACCGTCTCACTGATTATACAAAAATAAATAAACGAGAATTAGAAAAAACTGGTCTAATAAAAATTGATTTAGAGAATTTTGTTATTGAAGCAACCGGGAATGTGCCAGGCCGCCCATTAAATCAATTTTCTTTGGACGAGTATCAAAATTATCTTCGCATTGCCACAACCATTGGTGAAACTTGGCGCTGGGGTGGACCAGTAGATATTCTCCCCATAGACAGAGAAACTGCCAATGATGTGTATGTTTTAGACAAAGAATTAAAGATAATTGGCGCGGTTTATGATCTTGGTTTAACTGAAAGAATTTATTCGGTCAGATTTTTGGAAGATAAAGGTTATCTTGTTACCTTTCGGCAAACCGATCCATTTTATGTTTTAGATTTAACTGATCCAACCAAACCTTCTTTAAAAGGTGAATTAAAAATTCCTGGCTATTCTTCATACTTACATCCAATCACTAAAGATAAAATTTTAGGAATTGGAAAAGAAGGCAATCAAGTGAAAATTTCTTTGTTTGAAGTAAGTAACCCAGAGAAGCCAATTGAGATAGCAAAATATAATTTAGACGAATATTGGTCAGACATTCTTAATACTCATCATGCTTTTCTTCTCGACAACAAACATGAGATATTTTTCTTACCTGGTTCAAAAGGCGGTTATATTTTTTCCTATAAAGATAATAAATTAGAATTAAAAAAAGCTATCGTTGGGATTTCTGCTCGCCGAGCCATCTACATCAATGATTATCTTTATATTATCTCTGACAACAAAATTACAGTTTTGAATGAAATTAATTGGGAAAAAATAAATGAGCTAGAAATTTAAAGAGAATAAATTATCAATAATTATAAATTTATGAATTTTAAAAAGAGATTAACTCAAACAATATTGATCTTAAGTTTTTTGTTTTTTTTCTTAATTTTTCCCAAGATTACTTCAGCCGTGACTTACGTCCAAGGATCTATTGATAGTGATACAACTTGGTCATTGGAAAATAGTCCTTATGTGGTTGTAGATGATGTCATTGTGAATCCCGGTGCTACTTTGATTATTGAGCCAGGAGTAGTGGTGAAATTTAATTATGAAAAAGAACTTAGTGTAGTAGGTAATCTTTATGCCATTGGTACATCCTCTCAGAAAATTTATTTCACTTCAATTGCTGATGATGAGGTTGGTGGCGATACCAATGAAGATGGAGATGAAACCATTCCTAGGCCAGAAGATTGGAAGCATATCGAATTTTCTCTCGGATCTTTTGGAATTTTTACTAATGTTGTGATTCGTTATGCTGGTTTTTTTATCCCAGTACCTGTTACCGCTATCTACAATGATGGGGGAACTATTTTAGTCTCTCGAAGTAAAATTACTCTTAATGGATTTGTTGGAATAGCCCAATCCTCTGGCTCAATCACTGTAAGAGATTCCGAAATCTCTTATCATGATGGTGAGGGAATTGTTATTCAAGGTGGGACTGCTTCTTTTTCTAATAATAGTATTCATGACAATGGTGAGTTTGGTATGTTTAATGAGAAACCTAGATTTGTAGTTAATGCAAAAAACAATTGGTGGGGACATCCAACAGGTCCATATCATCCAATTTTAAATCCTAATGGCCAAGGAGACCGTGTTTCTGATGGTATAGATTTTGTTCCTTGGTTAACAGAAGATCCATTGAAAAAATTAGAAAATCAAAAACCTCAAATTTCCAACCTTGGTCAATTTAAATCTGATGGAATAATGGAAATTTCTGAAGGTAGAATTACAACTGAAAATACAGTTGTTTTCAAAGCAGTTGTTTCAGATCCAGATGAAGATAAAGTGAAATTACAAATCGAAGTTAAAGAATTTGGTCAAGAATTTGATGGGACAAATTTATTGGAAAGTGATTTTGTTAACTCTGGCAGTGAAGTTATCCTAACAAAAAATAATCTTTCTAATGGCCAATACAAATGGCGAGCGCGTGCCGTTGATGATCGAGGAGGTATTTCTAACTGGCAAGAATTCGGCGAAGCAGGCAATATTGATTTTGAGGTAAAATTAGTACCTTTGTATACTCAGGTAGTATCTAATTATCCATCTAGACAAGCGACAGAAAGTTGGTTTGATCTAGATTATGCTCACGGCAAAAAATACAGTTGCGGTTCTAAGATTTATCAATGTGGTTGTGCTATTACTTCTATTGTGATGATTGCTAGATATTATGGTATCACAGAGGCACAAGGTAAAGATGTTAACCCAAAAGAGATAAATGAATGGCTCAGAAATGAACCCGGTGGTTATCAAAATGGTAATGTCAATTGGCTAGCCGCAGCCAAATACACTAACTGGAGAATTCAATATGAAAGAACAGATAATACCAAAAATAATTACGCCCTTTTAGATGAATATCTAA
>JBKBVX010000108.1:0-508 GCA_046289355.1 Patescibacteria group bacterium | reverse complement strand
TTCTTTCCAAAAATTCCTTATTTTATCTTTTAATTCCGGCTGGGCTTTGGCCAGTAATCTTAACCAGTATTTTGTTTCGTTGGCTTCTTTTTTGCAAATATAAATTTTGTTTCGAAAATCTTTTTTGGAGCTTGAAGCATTGGCCTCACAATAATTGGCGCCAATTGATGTAGCAGATCTTACAAGTTGAACAATAATGTTGCGATTTATCTCATCTCTCTTAAGATTTTTTATAAAATCTATAATATCTTCAGAAAATTTTGTTGTTCTTTCTTCTAAATCATATTCTCTATTTTTATTGTTTGAAAATTTTTTCATTGAAAATTTAATAGAAATTAGAAATTAGAAATTGAAAATTAGAAATTTTTTTTACGATGCTTGGACTGCCTGGATTGTCACATCAACTGATTGCTGGCCATAACAACTTGAAGAAGTCGGAGTAATAATTCTTAACTGGATTTCAACTGTTTGATTTACCTCAATATTTTCTTTAAGGCTTTGATAGGTA
>JBKBVX010000107.1:0-510 GCA_046289355.1 Patescibacteria group bacterium | reverse complement strand
CTCTCTTTCTTCGCCTATTGGTTCTATAAAATTGCAACCTCCTTCAATCGGTCCCGTTCCCTGTTCCATTCCTTCTTGGGGTGGAAAATAAATATCGCAAGACGGTGCTCCAATTCCTTTTGCTGGTTGCCATTTAACTCTCATATTCAAATAAACAGTATCTGGTTTTTCGCTTTCACTCAAATAAACATCCAAAACTGAAAGCTCAATGTTTTTTTCTTGAGGTTTTTCAATTTCTGTTGGTTTTTGTTGAATTATTTTTTTGCCTTTCAACCCGAAAAATCCAACCAGAATGAGTAATAAGACTAATAATGTTAAAAATATAGTTTTTTTCATATTCATAGACCTATTTTAATACATTTAATTTTCTCAGGCAAATTTTATTTAAAATCTAACTATCGAGTCCCGACCTCAATAGTTAGTTGAAAATTAGTGAAACCCGAGCAAAATGCTCGGGTCTCTTTAGGGTTTTCACCCTACTTTTGTGCTCTGGTTGCCCATTCATAAACT
>JBKBVX010000106.1:0-513 GCA_046289355.1 Patescibacteria group bacterium | reverse complement strand
TAATTAAATCAGCCAATCTTTCAAAAGACGATGTCGTTTTAGAAATTGGGCCAGGAACTGGAATTTTAACTTTAGAACTGGCAAAAAGAGCAAAAAAAGTGATAGCAGTGGAAAAAGATGAAAAAATGATCGAAATTTTGAAAGATGTGTTGAAAAACTCAGGCATCCAAAATGTTCAAATTATCAAAGGCGATATTCTCAAACTTCTAACTTCTCACTTCCAACTTCCAACCTCTTTTAAAGTAGTGGGCAACATTCCTTATTATTTGACTTCGAGATTGCTTAGAAACTTATTAGAATTAAAGAAAAAGCCAAAATTGATAGTTTTAATGGTTCAAAAAGAAGTAGCTCAACGAATTTGTGCTAAACCTCCAAAAATGAATTTGCTGGCAGTTTCAGTTCAATTTTATGGAAAACCTGAAATTGTAAGTTATGTCTCGAAAAAATCTTTTTGGCCAAGACCAAAAGTTGATTCAGCCATCATTAAAATCTCAGAGATTAAAAGACCGAAAA
>JBKBVX010000105.1:0-521 GCA_046289355.1 Patescibacteria group bacterium | reverse complement strand
CATCTTAGCAATGGCTGAAACACCAATTCCACCGATACCGATAAAGTGAATTTTTTTAATTTTGGATAAATCCATAAATTAATTTTAGCATAAAAAATAAAAATTTGGGGTATAAAATGTTTCTTTAAACTATAAGCATTAAAATAATCGCTAATAATTTCAGCAACACAAGTGCTTTTTTATATTTTATTGGTAAAAAAAATTTATTGACAAAAAAACGCATATGCGTAAAAAGTGGATAAATTTATTTTGTCAAATTAAGAACTTCTTTAGCAATTTTTTCTGAGGCATTAATTGGAACAATCTTTTTAATGTTTTCGCTAAGTTGATTTTGTTTTTCTTTATTGTTAATCAATTCTCTAATTTCAGTGACTAATTTTTCATTGGTTAGCTCTTTCTGATTTAAAACAATAGCTGCCTTTTTCTCTAAAAAATATTTAGCATTAGCTTCTTGGAGAGAATTAGGAATAGGAACAATGATTGTCGGTTTTCCTAAAACTGCTAATTCTGATAAAACATTG
>JBKBVX010000104.1:0-560 GCA_046289355.1 Patescibacteria group bacterium | reverse complement strand
CTTTTCTGAGGACATATTTTTTAAATTAATTTTTATTTTTCGACCTTTGACATCCGAATGAAGCCATTAGAACCTGCGTCATGTCGAACTTATTCTCAAAAGCATGTAGGCAATCGAAATGACCCGTTCGAATTATTTAATTTAAACACATTTTCCAAATTCTGTCAAGCACTACTTTCTAAAAATTTTATTTTTAATGGAAGTAATAAATTTTTTGGGGAATTTAGTTAGTTTTCAATTATCTCAATAATGTTTGATTTTAATCAAACAATCACCCCTCCTCCTAGACAAACATCTTTTTGGTAAAAAACACAACTTTGACCAGGGGTAACAGCTCTTTGTGGCTTTTTAAAAACAATTTTTAATAATTTATTTTTTTGGGGATATAAAATTGCCTGAGCTAATTTTTGACGATAACGACATTTAGCCTGTATTTTAACTGGCTGATTAAAAGTTTTACCTAAAATAAAATTATAATTTTTAAGATAAACTTCTTTTTTATACAATAAAGGATCTTTTTCATTATCAGTGACAATTAAAGCATTTCTTTTTTTATCTAA
>JBKBVX010000103.1:0-567 GCA_046289355.1 Patescibacteria group bacterium | reverse complement strand
CATAATTTTTAAAAATGCTTCCAAGAGAAGGAAAGTTTAATGGTTGAGTTTTTTGACGATAATTTAAGTATTTGTTTATCTTTTTCTTTATTTTTTCTTTATTTTCCTTTTTTAATTTTAAAATTGCTGAAAGAATAATTAATTTTTTTTTCTTTTTAAAAATACTTTCTCGATATTTAAAATCGCAATCTTTATTTTTTAAAATTTTAATTTCCTCATTATCAAGATCGAAGACTTCAACGCTTTTTACAATATCCCCAATTGATTTTCCAAAAGCGCCGGCATTTCCATAAATTGTTCCTCCAACTGTTCCCGGAATTCCAATAGCCCATTCTAAACCAGTTAATCCTTTTTCTAAAGAAGTGTTTACTAATTTCCCCAGCATTACTCCTGCTTCTGTTATTATTTTTGAATTTTGAATTTTGAATTTTGAATTTTGAATTTTAATTACTATTCCTTTAAATTCTTCATCACTTATTAAAGTATTACTTCCTCCCCCTAAAATAAAAAATGGTAATTTATTTTTTTTAGCAAAGCGAAGAGCTTTAATTATTTCTTCTTTATTTT
>JBKBVX010000102.1:0-567 GCA_046289355.1 Patescibacteria group bacterium | reverse complement strand
CTCCTAATACTCTGTGAGCCAAAATTGTGGTTGTTGAAGAATCAACTCCGCCAGATAAAGCAACGATTGCTTTAGCCTCGCCGACAATTTCTCGAATTTCCCTTATTTTTTCTTCAATGAATTTTTTCGGATCTAACTTATTGTCTAGGTTGAGATCCATATGATACACTTTAGGTTTGTAAAATAATGACCTTTATAGATTTTTTGATTTTTAATTTTACCAAAATTTACCAAATTGTCTATTTTTAGCTTTTTCATAAACAATTGACTTAAAAATTAGACATTTTTGAATTTTGACAATATAACCTTTAATTTATAAGGTTTATAAGACCCCACACTTTTAGTGCCTGTTACCCCAAGAGAAAAATATTTTGAAAACGCTTGAAAAATTTTTGAATTTATGATATTTTTGTTAGAAATTGTCAAGGAGGGAAAATGCAAGAGAGATTATTAATATTTAAAAATCAAAAAGGAGAAAAACTTTTTGGCATTTTAACATTGTCAAAATTAAATAAAAAAGTACCGGTGGTGATCTCGATTCATGGGCTTGCTAAAACAAAATCTGAA
>JBKBVX010000101.1:0-568 GCA_046289355.1 Patescibacteria group bacterium | reverse complement strand
CCACTACCTCAAAAACTTTTAGGTCAATTTCTATGCCGTGCACAGGTTGTGCTTTTCTTTCCACCTTCTCATTCTCCATTTTTCCACTCTTGGGCTCCTCAGCCTCAGGACAAAATAATCTACTCAGTATTTTATCCAGTCTTTGTAGTATTCCACCCACTCTTCTTAGTATTCTACTCAATCGTTCTACTGTTCCACTCTGTATTTCTTCCACCTTCTCATTCTCCACTTTCGAAGACAAACAAGATTTTACAAGTAAAATTTTTATAATTTAATTGATTTTTATAAAAATAAATTTAAATAAATTTAAAATCACCTTTTTACCTTTAAAATTTAGTTTATCTCTTAAAAGCTTTATGTAAATTTTGAATCATGGAATTGTGAAATATAAACATAAGAAATTTTTTCCTTTATTCTCTTTATTCTTCTCCCCATTTTATTTCCCATACTACATAGTCCGTTTTAAATTTATGAGAAAGAATCTTCAATTTAAGGAACTGTTTAATACTTTATAGGAACAGGAAGAAAATTAATGTTACCAGTAGTGTTAGCAACACAACTATCATTT
>JBKBVX010000100.1:0-572 GCA_046289355.1 Patescibacteria group bacterium | reverse complement strand
AGTGGTGGAAGATTTTGGCAACGGTGAAAAAAAAGAATATAAAAGCGAAGGTCCTGCCCGCTTTTTAGATTACAAAATTGTCATTATAATTAACAAAGGAACGGCCTCAGGTGCAGAAATTTTAGCTGGTGCCTTAAAAGATCATTTGGGTGTTATCTTGGTGGGAGAACAATCTTTTGGTAAAGGATCAGTACAAGAAATGGCCCCATTGAGCGATGGTTCTTCTTTGAAGGTCACCGTGGCTCGTTGGTTGACGCCTTCGGGAAAACTAATTTCAGAGGTTGGATTAGAACCGGATGTGAAAGTAGAAATAGGAGAAAACGATATTGCTGAAAACAAAGATCCCCAATTAGAAAAAGCAATTGAAATTTTAAATAATCTCTGATAATATAAATTTTTATGAAAGTAATTTTATTAAAAGATGTGGAAAAATTAGGAAAAAAATACGAGATAAAGGAGGTAGCAGATGGCTACGCGAGAAATTTTTTAATTCCCAAAAGATTAGCAATAGCAGCAGATGAAAAAAGCATTAAGTGGGCTCAAACACAAAAAGAAAAAGAAAGGAAAATGGC